>NZ_CP095848.1:4140000-4440000 GCF_023101345.1 Hymenobacter sublimis | reverse complement strand
TTTTCAATAAGCTTATTCAAAGCTCCACGGCATTGTTTGCAGCCTCCAATACCTACCTCGTGCCGGTGGTGGCGCTGGGTTGGGGGTTGCTGGATGGGGAAAGTTTCAACCTATGGCATCTGCTGGGCATGGGTATTATTCTGCTCAGTGTATTCATTATCAACCGGGCCCGGTAACCACGAAGCGCCCGGTGCGTCTTACATAAGCCTACCCATCTACCATACACCGTAGATGGGTAGGCTTTTCTGTTGAAGTAATGGCGTAACTACTACACTTGCCAACGGCCAGACGACAGCAAAAAGAACGTACCCTGCTCACGCTAAACGGAGTGGGTAGCAAGAACTGTGGAGTCAGACAAGAATCTCATGCAGAGCGCAGCGAAGCATCTCGCGGGCTGAGGGTTGGGGTAGTACTGCAACAATTCGAGCGAGATGCTTCGCTGCGCTCTGCATGACGGGCTATTCGCGTAATATCCACACAGCCTAGTGGGTTAAAATCTATGCTCGAAGGCGGGGTGTGCAGGCTACATTCAGCAGGTAATTATCTGTATTACATTGGTTTGCTGATTGTTTTTCAGACTCTGGAAACCAGCTTACTAGAGTCGAACTGGACGCCCTATTGAGCCGCGTAAAACATGGCTCAAAATCAATAGCTTATCAATAATATAGGTATGCTTACCGCTAATTTTGTGTATATTATCCCTTCTACTCTGCGTCACCATGCTCTACTCCGCTGCACACACCTATGTCACATGTTTCACCGGCTGCCACGGCCTTCCCCAACCCCGAGCTGGTTGTCAGTTATGCTGACGGCCTACGCTACGTAAAGCACCGACTCAACTCCTTTGCGCATGGTGCGCTCAAGCCCTGGGCCGAAAGCCAGAGCATGAACTACACCATGGTAGTAAACCTGAAAAACTCCCAGCTGACCAAGCAAACCCCGCTGCTGGTGCAGCGCATTTTGCTCACGTTCGGCTTTGAAACGGACCCGATTCGGCTAATGCAGGGCGGACAGCAGACTTACCAGTTTTTGTTTCGCACGCCCGAACAACTGCAGCTGTTTCACGCCCAGCTTTCGTTTTACGAACCAGAAGGGCCGGCCCCTTCCCAACCCCGCTAACCCCACCACCTCGTTACCCATCCGCTTTCGCAGCAGCCAGCTTACCTCCTCGATGACGCAGAGCAGGTGGTTGCTGCCCAAAGCCGCTACGGGTAGGTCGTGCGTTCTGCAAGGGCTCTACTGCAGCTGCGGTAGAGCCCTTTTGCATGTTAAACGGCCGGTTTTAGCACGCCGTTCACCTCTAGCAAGCTGCCTTGCTCCAGCAAACTGATCAGCACGGGCTCCAGTTGCTGCCGCATTTCTTCACTGAGGCGGGCAAAGCCGAGCAGGCGCACCGCCGGCAGAAACACCGCCTCTCGGGGCAGGACAAAGCTTTGCTCCACCACGGTGCGCAGGGCACGGGCTAGCTCCTCGGGGGCCACGAAGGCCAGCTTGCGCGAGATGGCCGGCAGCTGGCTTCGGTCCCGGAGCGGGGGCTGCTGCATGCTGTTGTCCCAAAGAAAATCACCTTCCCGGCGCAGATGTCGCAGGTTATGGGCTAGCAGAGCCGCGTCTTGGCCAGCCTTGCGAATGCGGGCCCCTACTTGCGTGGCCCCGCTGGCCTGGGCCAGCCGTCGGGTGGCCTCCTCCAAGTGCACCGGACTTTCAATGCGGACTACCTGGGTCAGCCACAACGCCAGTTGGCCCAAGCTATGCTGGTGCAGTTCGCGGTGGCCCACGGCGGCCGGCAGCTGAGCCACTTGATAGGGTTCGGCCAGGGCTACGGGGGTAGTGGGTGCTTGCTCCCGCGCAATGCCCGCAGGCGTTTCGAGCTCCAGCGCCGGTAGTTCTTCCGGCTCATCGGTCTCATCGAGGGTAGTCAGGCGGTGGGCTTCCTCAATGGCCTGCACGGCGCGCTCGGTTTCGGCGGTGGGGTCCCGGAGCCAGTCGGTACTCCAGATGCGGTGCAGGCGCCAGCCCACGTTTTCCAGTACCTGCTGGCGCAGCCGGTCCCGGTCGCGGGCCGAGCGGGCGCTGTGGTACATGGCCCCGTCGCACGCAATGCCCAGCACGTAGCGCCCCGGCTGGTCGGGGTCGACGACGGCTAAATCGAGGTAGAAGCCTTGAGAGCCAATTTGGGGGCGCACCACGTAGCCGCGGGCCGTGAGGGCGTGGTGCACGGCCTCTTCAAACGGCGACTCCATCGCCCGGCCGGTTTCCACGTTCTGGTTGAGGCGGCCGTGCTGGGCAAAGCCCAGAAACGTTTTGAGCGCCGCTACGCCCCGGGCTTTCGTGCGGCTCAGGTCCAGGTCGTCGGCAGTAAGGTTGGTGAAAACTTCGCAGCGCTGTTTAGCCCTGGTGATGAGCACATTTAGGCGCCGCTCGCCTCCCTCGCCGTTCAGCGGCCCGAAGCTCATGCTCAGGTAACCCTCCCGGGTGCGGCCGTAGCCGATGCTGATCAGAATGACGTCCCGCTCGTCGCCCTGCACGTTTTCTAGGTTTTTGACGAAGAAAGGCTCGTGCGGATGGTGGTTGAAAAACTCCTCGGTTTCGGGGTGCTGGCGGCGCAGCTGTTCCAGCGCATCCTGAATGGCCTGGCGCTGGGCCGTGCTGAAGGCCACTACCCCCAGCGTGAGGCGCGGGGTAGTGCGAGCATGGAGCAGTACGGCTTCGGCCACGGCCTGGGCCTCCAGGGGGTTGGTGCGCGTGGTGCCCCGCTCGTAGTGAGTGCTGGGCAGGTGATGGTAGACCAGCCCCAGTTGGCCCTGCCCGTCGGGGCTCGGGAAAATCACCAGCTTGTCGTCGTAGAATAAGTGGTTGGAGGCGGCAATCAAGCTTTGGTGCAGGCTGCGGTAGTGCCAGCGCAGCATCCGCTCGGGCATCTGGCGGGCCTTGCACAGCTCCAGAATGCTCTGGATATCAGCCGTTACGTTTTCCTCATCGGTATCCTCGCCGGCTCCCGTCAGCGAATCGAAAAAGGAGGTAGGCGGCAGCTGCTTGGAGTCGCCGACGACGACTAGCTGGCGGCCGCGGGCAATGGCGCCCAGCGCTTCCACTGGCTTCACCTGGGAGGCTTCGTCGAACACCACCACATCGAACTCCACGGCGCCGGGCGGCAGGTAGCTGGCCACGGACAGCGGCGACATCATGAACACCGGCTTGATGGCCTGCACCGCCCGCCCGGCCTGTTGCATGAGCTTGCGCAGGGGCAGGTGGCGGGCTTTCTTGGCGAATTCGTTGCGCAAGAGCAGCATTTGGCCGCCGGCTTGCTGGTTAGGCAGCTGCTCAAAGTGCTGCTGCATGGCCCGCACCCGATTGTGATAAAGCGAGTCCTGGTCGGCCTGCCGGAAGCGGGCAACTACTTCCTCGTGGCTGGCGCGCTCAAACTGCCGCAGGGCCGGGTGCTGCTCATAGGCCAATTTCTGCAGGTACTCCAGCCAGGTTTGGCGCAGGGCCGCTACCAAGTGGTGGGCGGCCGGCTCCCAGCGCTCGGCCAGCAGAAGCAGTTCCGGCAGCCCTTCGGCCTGCACGGCCGCCGCCACGTTGTTCCACTCGGTGGTGAGGTGCAGGGCCG
This sequence comes from Hymenobacter sublimis, assembly GCF_023101345.1. Lineage (NCBI taxonomy): Bacteria > Pseudomonadati > Bacteroidota > Cytophagia > Cytophagales > Hymenobacteraceae > Hymenobacter > Hymenobacter sublimis. The sequence goes on along the minus strand of NZ_CP095848.1, from coordinate 4,436,387 downwards.
GCAAGTCAGCTTGCCAGGCGGCAAGGGTGGCGAGCTGGACGGCGAAGGGCTGAAACTGCAGGCGACCATCGGGGCCAAACCGGCGGGCTTCGTTGAGCTGCAGGGCGTTGGCTAGAGCTTGCAGGGTAGTGCGGTGCTGCGTTAGGGCTGCTTCGAGAGCCACCAGCTGGGGCGCCAAGGTTTCGGGCTGCGGCGGCCGGGCCAAGTAGTCAAGCAAAGCTGCGGGCAACTCCTTCCGACTGATGCGCTGGTGGGTGCGCGATAGGTACTCCTGATTTTTTGCCAACATCGGCCACTCCGAACGCACGCCCTGCCACGCATGACCGAACAAACTGCGCATCAACCCGCTAGCTTCCGTAAGAAGCTGCTCGTGGCGGGCGGTTTCATGAATAGCATCGATGGTGCTGATTACCGCATCCGCTTCAGTGGGAAGCGGGCCGCGCCAGAAGCTTTGCAGGCGCTTTTTGGCTTTGCGATAGTCGGCATTCAGGAATTTCCACCACTTATCACCGTAGCTCAAGTAGGCCGCGCGTTCCGGAAGCAACTCCTGGCCCCAGGCTTCGGGTAGCAGGGTGGCCTCGTGCTGCTGATGCAGGCAGGTGTAGGTTGCCCCGGCTGCCAGTGTTTCTTGGATGCGGCCGGCCTGATCCAGCCAGCTTGTGTTAGTTACGGCGGCTCCGGCCAGGTTGGGCGCCAGCAGGGCGTGGCGGGCGGCGGGTAGCAAGGCTTCGGCCGCGGCGCGGTCAGCGGGAACAGGTAGCAGGCCCAGGTGTTCAGCCAGAGCGGCGGCAGCGGCCTGCAGGGCCTTTACTGCTTCTTGGGCTTCGCGCAGGTGGCGGGCCAGTTGCTCCTGCGCGGCGGGCAACAGCACCTGCAGCTCACTACCCCAGAACAGCAGGTCTTTGGGTCGGCCTACCTTCTGCAGGGTAGCCTGCACGCGGGCCGCCAGAGTTTCGGCGTGGGCGGCGTCGGCGTCAGTCCATTCGGGCAGGCGAGAAATTCCGAGCCGGGGCAGCTCCACGGCACCGTGCGCTTCACGTAGCCGGGCCAGCTCACCAACTACCTGCTGGGCGGTGCGGCGGCTGCGGCCCAGCGGGGCATTCACGGCCAGGGCGTAGTCGTTGAGGACGGCCCGGTAGCGGGGGAGTTGGGCCACTTGGTCTTCCACCAGGGCCGCTGCGGCCGGACGGCCGAGACTTATAGTTTGCTTCAGTTCCTCGTGAAGGGCTTTCTTGTTGGCTTTGTGGCTGTGCAGTTCCAGGCAAGCCACGCCCAGACCCAGGGTATCGAGGCGGCGCTTCACCACTTCCAAGGCCGCCATTTTTTCAGCCACGAACAGCACCTTCTTGCCCGCGCCAATGGCTTCGGCCAGTAGGTTGGCAATAGTTTGCGACTTGCCGGTGCCGGGCGGCCCCTGAATCACCAGGTTGCGGCCTTCGTGCACGGCTAGCAGGGCCAGCAGCTGGGAGGAGTCGGCATCCAGCACTTGGTGCAGCTCGTGAGCGGGGCTTTCGGTATCGAGAAACGTGGTATCGTTGAGGGTAGGTGGAGCATCCTGAAAACCCGTGTCGGGGCCGAGCAGCGCGGCAATAGCCAGGTGGCTGAGCAATGGAGCATCGGCGGGCCAGAGCGCGGGGTCTAGGTCGCGGTAGAGCATGAACTTGCCGAAGGAAAAGAAGCCCAGGGCAATGCTGTCGGGCTGCACTTGCCAGCGCGGCAAGCCAGCCACCAGACGGCTTACGCTGGCAAAATACTCGGCTGGTCGCAAGTCATCTTCGGCTTCGGGCAGGGGCAGCGCTACCCCGAAGCTGACCCGCAGCTTGGCCTGCAAGGAGAGGTTGCCTTCTATTTCGGCGCCGGTGTGGCGCAGCCGAAACCGCTCGACGGCGGTGCCGCGCTCCAGCAGCACGGGCACCAGCAGCAGCGGCGCGTAGCGAGGTTCCAGGCTACTATCAGCCTCATACCAAGTGAGTTGTCCCAGGGCCAGGTAGAGAATATTAACACCGGTTTCCTCCAGGCTGGTGCGGGCCGTGTAATACGTATTCAGCAGCCGATTTTCCAGCTTATCTACTGGGTCGGCGGTTTGCAGCTTGTTGTCGGTGAGCAGGGCGTGGCGCTCCGCTTCGGTTAGTTCCGTTGGCAACGGTACTGGCGGCTGGGCGGCTTTATAATACGCGTCCCGTTGGGCTTGGGCTTCGGCCTCACTCAGTCCCGCTGCGGCGGCTTCCAGGTGGGTAAAGCCACTCATGAACTGCACCGAGTCGGGGGACTTTATGGTCTTTCGAGAACCGGGCGCGCCCTGGAAGTACATGGTTTTGCCTTGGCGCACCAGCACCTCGTACACCGCCCCGGCCTCCTCGCCCACCACCAGCACGCCCCGGGCAGGTGAGGGCCGAAAGTTGAGCAGGGGGTTGCGTAGGCCCAAGTCCAGCAGCTCCTGGCGGGCGGCTTCTAGGCGGGCAGCAAGGGTAACAGAAGGAGAGGAAGCGGTAGCAGCAGCCGACATAAACCGTATAGATACAAGTCGAAAATTGATCAGGCCAGAAAATAGCGGACATACAAAACCCGCCGGCGCTGGCAGCCGGCGGGTTCGGGAAAGGTACCGGACAACGGCTGAATTTACTGGCTTACGGCTACTTTTTTCAGGCCCAATCGGCTGTGCTTGTAACCGTAGTTGAAGTATAGCACCAGACCCAGAACAAGCCAGCCAAAGAACAGCAGCCAGTTGTTGATGCCCAGCTGGGTCATCAGATATAGGTTGGTGAGCAGGCCCAGGGTAGGCAGCAGAGACAGGCGCTTGCGAAAGGACAGCCAAGCCAGCCCGAGGCAGAACCCAATAAACACCAGCATGGGAATGTAGTGGCGGAACTCCTCGTAGCCTCCGTCGCCGCGCACGGCGCTGCCGAACGCCTGGAGGCCTTCCTGGTTATAGGCAAACAGCAACCCCAGCCCCAGCAGCATAACCAAGGGCACCAGAAACTGCCCGTTAATGTAGGGCACCTTGAAGCGGGCCTCGCTCTGGCCATGAGGGTCAATGATAAGAATGCCACCACATACCAGGGCAAAGGCAAATAGGGTCCCGATGCTGGTTAGGTCAATTACCAGGTCCATGTTCAGCAGCAGGGCCGGCACGCCCACAAAGAAGCCCGTGACAATGGTGCTAAACGAAGGCGTGTGAAACTTGGGGTGCACCTTGGCAAATACCGGCGGCAGCAGTCCGTCGCGGCTCATGGTCATCCAGATGCGGGGCTGCCCGATCTGGAACACGAGTAGCACGGAGGCCATGGCAAACACGGCCGATACGGCCACTACCCCGGCCAGCCAGTTCAGGCCTACTTTCTGGAACACAAAAGCCAGCGGGTCGCCCACGCCCAGCTCCTTATAGGACACCATGCCCGTGAGTACCAGCGTGATAATAACGTAGAGCACAGTGCAGATGATGAGGGCGTAAATCATGGCCCGGGGCAGGTCGCGCTGAGGATTTTTACACTCCTCGGCCGTGGTGCTGATGGCATCGAAACCGATGTAGGCAAAGAACACGGCCGATACGCCCTTCAGCACCCCACCTACCCCATTCGGGGCGAAGGGAGTCCAGTTGCCGGGCTGCACATAGAAGGCGCCCACGCCAATGACGGTGGCCACCACAATCAGTTTGAGCAGCACCAGCAGGTTGGAGGCGTTCTTAGACTCCTTAATGCCGATGTAGACAATGGCCGTAATTAGCAGCGTAATCAGGCCGGCGGGCAAGTCGACCACCAAACGCAGGCCCCCAAAAAGCTCGGGCGCCGAGGTCCAGGTCTGATAGCCAGCCAGTTGAGCCGGCGAGGCTTCGGCCAGTGGTTTGCCGGCCTGCATCAGAGCCAGTACCTCGTTGTAGTGCTTGTGGGCGCTTTGCATGCCCATGGTCAGGTAGCTCGGAATATGCACCCCAATGCCGTCGAGCAGCCCGGTAAAGTAATCAGACCAGGATATGGCCACTACGATGTTGCCCACGGCGTACTCCATAATCAGGGCCCAGCCGATAATCCAGGCGGCCAGCTCCCCGAAGGAGGCGTAGGCGTAGGTATAGGCCGAGCCGCTCACGGGAATAGTAGCCGCAAACTGAGCGTAGCACAAGGCCGAGAAGGCGCAGGCAATGGCCGTAAACACAAACAGCAGCGACACGGCCGGCCCGCCGTCGTGGGAGGCGTTGCCGATGGTGCTGAAGATGCCCGCTCCAATAACGGCGGCAATGCCCAGGGCCGTTAGGTCGCGCACGGTTAGGTGCCGGGCCAGGCCCCCACTCTCGCCGGGACCGTGGCCTTCGGCATCAGCGGGCGGGTTATGCAGAATATCAGTCAGGCTTTTGCGGCGAAACAGGCCGCTGAGGCGCGAGGGCGGGAGAGGTGTAGACAAGGCCGTAGTGAGAGGTTAAGGGGGCAAAAGATACAGAATAATGCGCGGGGCTGCACGCCAGGGCTCCGCTCCGCTACCCCAGCCGCCCCGAAAGAAGACGCGCTGCTCTCGTCTTACGGAAGAAGTTTGGCGGTTTGGTGTGGAATGTAGTCGGGCGCGGCATCAACCCAGCAGACCCTTAATTTTCTCGTTTATGCCCCGCCCTACCCTCTCCGTTCCTAAGCCTTGCCACGAAAGCTGGCAGGCCATGACACCCGCCACCCAGGGCCGCCACTGCGCCGCCTGTGATAAGGTAGTCGTAGATTTCACTCGCATGTCAGACGCCGAGCTGCTGGCTCACCTAGGGCAGCCCAAAGGCTCTGGCTCTACTTGCGGCCGCTTCCGGGCCAGTCAGCTCGAGCGGCCGTTGCTACCCGCAGCACCAGCCCCATACTACTCCCGCCTCATGGCCGCGGTTCTGGCTTTTGCTGGAGTAGGCGCGGCGGTGGCCCCGGCCGCGGCACAGTTGCGGCCCAGCACGCCGGTGGAGCAGCGCCGCATTACCATGGGCATGATGGCCGCCGCTCCAGCTCCTCACCTGGCCCTACTGCCCGTGGTGGTGCGGGGCATTGTGCTGGATTCTGCTACCCAGGAGCCGCTGCCAGGCGTTACGGTGCTGGTGCAGGGCACAACTACCGGCGTCAGCACCGGGTCTGATGGAAAGTTTGAGTTACAACTGCCGGCCAGCACTGAGCCAGCTGGCCTGGTAGAGGTACAGGTTAGTTCTGTTGGTTACGTCAGCCAGCTTCTTACGCTGCGTTCTGCGGCGCTACACTAGCCCCTGACCGTGACGCTGGCCCCTGACGGACGCGTGCTTGGTGGGGAAGTAATCATTGTAGGCGGCTACAGCATGCCCCCCTGGTACACGCCCCGCGGCTTGTGGTGGAGGCTTACGCAGCCGTTTCGGCGGTAGCAAAACGCGCCGGTAGTCAAACCTTTCGGCCCCGAAAAACCTTATTGCGGGGTATGAAGAATCTGCTGTTTGCTACCCTGCTGCTCCTGTTTACTACTACCGGCTGCGCCCTCAAGCCCACCAACAAGCACGATGTATTTTCCGAGCGGGCCCAGCTGCCTCAGGAAGAGGCGGTGCATAAACAGAACTCCTTGGAATGGTGGTACTTCACGGGCCACTTGCGCGACAAAGCCACCGGCGAGACGTTCGGGGTAGAGTATGTGTTCTTCCACTTCAACATCACGGGCAAGAAGGACTGGCAGATGGTCAACTTCGCCCTCACCGACCCGCAGCAGCAGCAGTTCCGCTACGATTATAAAGTGGAGCGCCTGCCCCAGCTGCTGGCTCCTACCCTGCCGCTCCGCTTAGTGACCCAGAAACAGGCCCAGCGCTGGACGCTCAGCGGGCAGGAAGGCACCTACCACTTGCAGGCCCGCATGGCCGCCCACACCGGCCACGCCATCGACCTGACGACTACCCCCACCAAGCCCGTACTACTGCACGGGGGCACTGGCTACGAGCACTACGGGCCCACCGCCACGGCCGGCTACTACAGCTACCCCCGCCTGCAAGCCAGCGGCTCGGTTGAAATCAACGGCAAGGTCCGGCAGGTAGAGGGCGAGCTGTGGTACGACCGGCAGTGGAACTGCAACAGCGTAACCACCAAGGACCTGGGCTGGGACTGGTTTAGCATTCAGCTCGACGAGCCCCGTGAGGAAATTATGGCCTATCAGCTCTACAACAAGGCCACAGGGCAAAGCATTGGGGGCGGCTCGCACTACGGAGCTCAGGCCCAAAACACCCACCTTGGCCAACAGGACTTTCAGCTGGAGCCCCTGGCTTATTGGACCAGTCCGCACTCCAAGCTGCGCTACCCCAACAAGTGGCGCCTGCGCATCCCCAGCCAGGGCTACGACCTGACCATTACCCCCGTCATGCCGGATCAGGAGTTGACCCTAAAACTATTTGCGGGCATCAAAATGCACTACTGGGAGGGCATGTGCCGGGTAGAAGGCACCCACCACGGCAAGCCCGTGCACGGCAACAGCTACGTAGAAATCACCAACCGCTCGGAAGTAAAAAAGGTCAGGGAAGGGGCCGAAGAGGTGGCAACCCAGGACCAGAAAACCGGCCGGAGCGAGTAGCACACTGGTCACGGTAGCAGGGTAGGCTAACTAGCCGCTAGGTTACCCGTTCAGTATCACCCGGAAGGTAGTGCCGCGGCCTACCTCGCTCCATTTCACGAAGAGGCGCCCTTTGTGGTAGTTCTCGATGATGCGCTTGGCCAGGGCCAGCCCCAGGCCCCAGCCCCGCTTTTTGGTGGTGTAGCCGGGCAGGAACACGCTTTCGAGCTTACTTTTGGAGATGCCCTTGCCCGTATCGGTGATGTCGATGGCAATTTGGGACTTGTTGCGCACGGGGCGGCGCAGGTGAATGGTAATGCTGCCGCGGCCGTCCATAGCATCCACGGCGTTTTTGCAGATGTTCTCAATGACCCAGTCGAAAAGTGGGATGTTGACTTGGGCGGGCGTATCAGTGGGCAAGTCGGTTTTTATCTCGAAGCTCACCTTTCTAGACACCCGGCTTTGCAGATAGCTGATGGCATTCTGGGTGACGCGCAGGATGTTCTCGTCCTTGAGCACGGGCACCGAGCCGATGTTGCTGAACCGCTCCGTAATGATTTCCAGTCGCCGGATGTCCTTGCCCAGCTCCTCCACAATAGGCTCACCCTTAAACCGTTCCGACTCGCGCAGGTAGGCCTGCCAGCCCACTAGGCTGCTGAGCGGGGTGCCCAGCTGGTGGGCCGTTTCCTTGGCTAGGCCCACCCACACGCGGTTCTGCTCCGCCCGGCGGGAGTAGCTGAACGCGAAGTAGGCAATAACGCCCAGGCAGCCGATAATAGCCAGCTGCACCAGCGGGTAAAACCGCAGCTGCGTCAGGAGCGACGACTCCTTATAGTAAATGAAGTTGCGCACGCCGCCCCCAATCTCAATGACAATGGGTGGGTGCTGCTCCTTCATTTTTTGCATTTCCCGTTGCAGGTAGGTCACGCGGGCCGTCTCGCTCAGGCCCTTCGGAACCGGTAGATTCTGGGCGTCGAGGGGGTAGCCGCTGTCATCGGCCCAGATGACGGGAATGGTGGTGTTGGCCTCAATAATCTCATCATACAGGAAGGACACGTTCGATTCTTCCTCGGTGTTGATGAGGTAGCGCTGGGTTTTGGCGTAGAGGTCAATTTGCTTTTGCTCCCGCTCCGAGAGGCGCTGCACCAGCAGGTTGGTGTAGATAACCGTGGCCGCCCCAATCAGCAGGGCCACGCCTACAATTACGAGCTTGATGCGGGACTTTTGGTCGTAAATCGGGATGGGCAGCACAGGGCAGAAACAAGCGGATGGGAAGGTGCAGCATACGGCCCGCACCCCTACGAAGATACGGCCTCGCCAACGGGCAGCTCAACAGTAGAGAGCCTAGGCGTAACGCAACGAAATGATTTTTGTCTAATTAAACGAGAATAACCTTTCTTTAATCTGCTTAAACCCCTCTTTCAACGCCAATATAGGTTTGCCCGAACCACTAGGGGGTAGCAACTGTTTTTACGCTAGCAATTTGTACTGTATTTTTGCCCTCTGATTCTCGCACTAGCACAAGCTATGCTCCATCCATTCAAGGCCGTTAGTCTTTCCTTTAAAAAAGCTCCCCTGGAAATCCGGGAGCTGATTGCCTTGGACGAGGCTGCCTGTCGCCGTTTCCTGCACACCCTCCACCACGAGCTGGCCCTCACCGACCTGCTTGTGCTGAGCACCTGTAACCGCACAGAAGTATATTATTCCGCTGCGCGCGACCAAAGCCCCGCCATTATTGAAGCCCTGGGTCAGCTCAAGAATCTGCCCGAGGTAGCTGAGTACTTTCCCTACTTCGATATTCTCGATCAGCATACCGACGCCGTACGCCACCTCTTTGAGGTAGCCATGGGCCTTGACGCCCAAGTAGTTGGCGACATGCAGATCAGCAATCAGGTCAAGCAGGCTTATCAGTGGTCGGCTGATGCCGATGCCGCGGGCCCTTTCTTGCACCGCTTGCTGCACACTATCTTCTTCACCAACAAGCGCGTGCAGCAGGAAACCTCCTTCCGCGACGGGGCAGCCTCTACCTCCTACGCCGCATTGGAGTTGGTGGAAGAGTTGACCGCCGACCTCGCCAACCCGCGCGTACTGGTGGTAGGCTTGGGCGAAATTGGAGCCGATGTTTGCCGCCACTTCGGCGACAGTAAGCTGTTTCAGGACGTGACCATCTGTAACCGCACCCGCTCCAAGGCCGATGAATTGGCTCAGGAGTGTGGCCTGAAGGTTATTGATTTCGAAAGCTTGGTGCCTGGTCTTAAGGAAGCCGACATCATCATCAGCAGCATTGCCCGCGACGAGCCTTTTTTCACCCGCGACATGGTGGAGCGCCTCGACGTGCTGAGCTATAAGTTCTTCATCGACCTGTCTGTGCCCCGCAGCATTGCCACTGATGTGGAGCAGGTGCCTGGCGTGCTGGTGTACAACATTGACGCCATCCACAGCAAGGCCTCGGCCGCGCTGGAGCGCCGTTTGGCCGCCGTGCCCCAGGTACGGGCCATTATCGAAGAAAGCATGATTGGCCTGCAGGACTGGACCAAGGAAATGATGGTGTCCCCGACCATTCAGAAGCTGAAGAACGCCCTGGAGCAGATTCGGCTGGAGGAAATGGACCGCTTCCAGAAGAAAATGAGCCCCGAGGAGGCCAAGCGCATGGACGACATTACCCGCTCCCTGATGCAGAAGATTCTGAAGCAGCCCGTGCTACAGCTCAAAGCCGCCTGCAAACGCGGCGAGGCCGACCAGCTCATCGATGTACTGACGGATCTGTTCGACCTGGAACGCCAGCCCGACGTAGCTTAGTTATTTCACCATTGGATCCATACAAAAAGCCCTTCTGAGAGTCAGAAGGGCTTTTTGTATATCGATAGTTACCGTTGCTCCTTCGAAGCCGGCACTTACATGGTGTCGCAGCAATCCTCCAACGAATCGATTACGTCCAGTAGCTTCGGAATGGAAAGAGAATAGTAAATCTTAGTGCCCACCTTAAACGAGGACAGGATGCCCCGGTCTTTGAGGGTGATGAGGTGCTGGGAGGCAATAGCCTGGGGCAAATCGAGGGAGCGGTAGATTTCCGTGACGGTCATCTTCTCCTCTTTACCGAGCAGATCGACGATGGCCAGGCGCTTCGGGTGCGCCAATACCTTCAGCATGGCGGCCGCCTTGTCTACTTTTTTGGACTCTACTCTTGAAAGCAATGGTTTCATATGTCGTTACAACGGTGGTACCAGGGTGGGGCAGGCAGGAATATGGCTAATACGATATTCTACGGCTGCATAGTTCCTTTTAACGTACCAGCTGCCAAAAAAATTTACAAATCCAACAGATTTGCATCCTCTTTCCCTTAAACGTGGCAATTCCCGGCAACAGTACCCTTGCCTTTGTAATACGCTCATAGTCAGCGAGTGGGCTACACTGGCCACGAAATCAGCGGCAGTGGCCTTCCCAAGCCGTGCCCGCACGCTATAACCACGGGCCCAAAGCCACTGCTTACCTTTGCGCCGAAGCTCCTACCCTACCCCCGACTATTTTTCCATGAAAGACCTGCTCACCAAGTTTGAAAACAAGCGCCCCGAAATTGTTTTTGAGTGGAAAGACGCCGAAACCGAAGCCGAAGGCTGGGTGGTGATTAACTCCCTGCGCGGCGGGGCAGCCGGCGGGGGCACCCGTATGCGCAAGGGCCTCGACAAGCGCGAGGTGGAAAGCTTGGCCAAGACCATGGAGGTGAAGTTCACCGTCTCGGGTCCGGCCATTGGCGGCGCAAAGTCGGGCATCAACTTCGACCCCCAGGACCCGCGCAAGCGCGGCGTGCTGGAGCGCTGGTACCGAGCCGTAATTCCCTTGCTGAAAGCCTATTACGGCACCGGCGGCGACCTAAACGTGGACGAGATTCACGACGTTATTCCCATTACGGAGGACTATGGCCTCTGGCACCCGCAGGAAGGTATTGTGAACGGGCACTACCGCGCCACCGAGCCCCAGAAGATACAGAAGCTGGGCCAACTGCGCCAGGGCGTGGTAAAAGTGCTCGAAGACGCTACCTTCTCTCCGGACCTGAGCCGCAAATACACCGTCGCGGACCTGATTACGGGCTACGGGGTAGCTGAAGCCGTGCGCCACTACTACGCGCTGTGGGGCGGCCGCTCCGTAGCAGGCAAGCGCGCCATTATTCAAGGCTGGGGCAACGTGGGCGCGGCGGCAGCTTACTACCTAGCCACCCAGGGCGCCCGCATCACAGGCATCATCGACCGGGCTGGCGGGCTCATCAAGGAAGATGGCTTTTCGCTGGAGGAAATCCGGACGCTTTTTTTGCAGCGCGAAGGCAATGCCTTGGCAGCCAGCAACCTGCTTTCTTTTTCGGAAGTAAATCAGCGCATCTGGAGTAGCGGGGCTGAAATTTTTATTCCGGCGGCGGCCTCCCGCTTGGTAGCGCGCGAGCAGGTTGAGCAGCTGGTAGCAGGCGGACTGGAAGTGATTTCCTGCGGGGCCAACGTGCCCTTCCAAGACCCAGAAATCTTCTTCGGCCCCACCGGCGAGTTTGCCGATGCCAATGTCAGCGTGATTCCCGATTTCATTGCCAACTGCGGCATGGCCCGAGTATTCGCCTACCTGATGGAATCCAACGCGGAAATTACCGATCAGGCTATTTTTCAGGACACTTCTACCATCATTCGGGCGGCCCTGCAACGCACTCGTCACCAGAGCGAGGCCACTACCGGCATCGCCCAGAAGTCGTTTGAAATGGCGCTGCGCCAGTTGGTATAATTGGGTCTTAGGGACGCAGGATCTTGGATAATGTTCACCGAAGCAAGAAGCTAGCAGAACAGTAGTCAAGACCCGAAACCCACAGGACCTCAAGGCCCCAAGACCTTACTCATGACCCTTCAGGAGATTCTGAACTACCGCTTCCTCGGCAACAACGTGGGGGCCTACCTGACGTGCCTGGGCATTTTGCTGTTCGGGTACGCCTTCAAGACGCTGCTTTCGCGCCTGCTTTCCAAGCTGGTATTTCGCTTCATTCGCAAGCGCACGGAGGGCGTTAGTGAGCAGCAGTTTCAGGCCTTGCTGATTCAGCCCGTGTCCATCGTGGTGTTCTTCGTCACGATATACCTAGCCTTTCAGGTCCTGGACTACCCCGTGCGCAGCGCCGACATCACCAAGCACGAGCCCTGGCCCCAGGTGGCGCTGTTTCGGCTCTACCAGATTGCCATTATCACGGGTGTCGCCTGGATTGGGCTGCGGCTGATTGATTTTCTGGTGCTGGTGTTCCGCCGCCGGGCCGAGACGCAAGTTTCCCGCCTCAACGACCAGCTGATTCCCTTCGCTAAAGACCTGCTCAAGGTTCTGGTCCTGACGCTGGCCTTTCTGGTGATGCTCAGCAAGGTGTTCGGGGTCAACGTAACGGCCCTTATTGGGGGTTTGGGTATTGGCGGCCTGGCCGTGGCCTTTGCTGCCAAGGAAAGCCTCGAAAACCTGATTGCCTCCTTCACCATCTTCCTTGATCGGCCCTTCGCGGTCGGCGACCTGGTGGAAGTGGGCGCCGTGACGGGCACCGTGGAGAAGGTTGGCTTCCGGAGCACGCGCCTGCGCACGGCGGAGAAAAGCTACGTCACGGTGCCCAACAAGAGCATGATCGACAAGCCCCTGGACAACCTCTCGCTACGCACGGCCCGGCGCGTAAGCTTCACGTTGGCGTTGAGCCACACTACCACCAGCCAGCAGCTCCACCGCATTGTGGAAGAAGGCAAGCTGGCTCTGGAAGAAAACCCGCTGGTAACCAAGGAGGTGCAGATTCAGTTTGCGGCCCTTACCCCCGCGGCCAAAGAGGTAACCGTGCAGTATTTCGTAGAAACTACAAACTACGACGAGTACCTGCACGTGAAAGAGCAGCTGAATTACCGCCTGGTGGAGGTGGTAGAAGCCGCCGGCGGTGCCTTCGCCAGCACGGGCACCACGGTGGTGCAGCTGGTTGGCTCCCCGAGCTAATACTATCCTGCTTTCAGGTTGGCATAATAAATAAGCGGGCTGCCCCAGTTGGAGCAGCCCGCTTATTGTTGTATTGTTTTTAGAAGGTAAGGTTACCGGCCCCCGAGCAAACCGCCGAGCAAGCCACCCATACCGCCGTTCATCAGGCCACCCAGCCCGCCACCGCCAGCACTGCGGGGCTGCGAGTTAGGCTGTCCGCCCAGGCCTCCCAGAATCGACATTAGGGAGCCCAAGCCCCCACTGCCCACGTGCGAGCCTTGCTGCGGATAATTGCCATAGGAGCTTTGCTGGCCCCCGCCGCCCATCATGCCGCCAAGGAGGCCACCGCCGAGCAGGCCCCCGAGCAAACCGCCCATGCCGCTTTGGGCCGCGCCCCCGAGCAGGCCCCCCATGGTACCACCACCGGTCATGCCGCCGAGCAGGCCACCGCCACCACCGGGCATTCCGCCGCCGCGGTTCATCACTCTGGAAATAACCATGGGAGCCACTACCCCGAGCAGGCCCGCCATCAGGGCTCCTTTAGGAATTCCTACGTTCGACAGCTTGTCGGAAATGCCGCCCAAAAAGCCTTGTTTGGCCGGGTCATTGGCATCGTGGGGTACGTGCGCAGCTTGGTCAACTACTTGTTCCAGAACCTGCTTTTGCTGCTGGTTGATGCCAAGGTAGGCGGCAATTTTGTTTACCATTTCCTCCTCCGTGTTGGAGTAAGCACCATCGGCGCGGGCAAAGCTGATCAGGTCGGTTACCAGGGAGAAACGCAGGTCGCTGGAGCGCAGGGCATCCAAGTTGCCTTTGATGCTTTCGTTAGAGGCGTCTTTGGCTGCGCTCAGTACCTGTTGGGTAGCGCCGCCGCTCAGGTTGGCCTGGTGGGCAAGTTGCTGCAGGAACTCTATTTCGGCGGCCGATGCTTCGCGGTCAGCAGAAGCGAGGCTAGCAATAACGCTCAGGTAAGCGGCTTTCTCTTGGTCGGAGTAGTTCTGCAGGAGTTGGGTATCGTTCATAACAGCAAGGAAAGTAGGTGGAAATAAACCAGCTACCCTTAACGCAAGCTCTTCGGATAGGTTAGCCCCGCCTCCTGTCCAGAAGCAACTAGCGCTTATCCGGGCCCAACCATCAATCGGCCACGCTTTTCACCTGACTCACAGATATTTACTCGGTGCGCCAGAGCTTGCACTACCCCAGTTTTAAAAATCAAAGTACTCGCCTGTTTGCGGCTGGGCTGGTTTTTTCACTGGTTTTTTTATCTCGAAACTGGGTTTTGCCACGGCGGCGGGGCCGATGGGAGCAGCCGTGGTTCTGGGGGCACTGCTTGCACTACTGGGCCGGGTGCCGGTGGCTGGCCCCGCCACAACCGGCGCGGTGGGCTCCCGGGCCGCCCGCTCGTAGCGAATGGTAAAGTCCCGCTCGTTGCCCTGAATAGCCAGGCGCAGCATAGGCCCTTCCGCCCCGGCCCGAACCTGGGGCAGCAGCCCAGGCAACAAGGGAATCCGAACGTGATAGTCCATTTGCTGATCAAATGTGTGGGTGCCCGTCACCCGAATCAGGGAGGCGGCTTTCACGTTAGACCGAATATCCATTTCGGGCACATACACAGTCCGGCTTTGCACGTAGAGGCGGTTTTGCAACTCGGCAAACCGCAAATGGCGCAGGGTGGCTCGGCTGGCTAAAAAGCTCAGCTTCTGCATGGGCTCGAAGTTAAGTAGCTCGCCCTGCCGGACGGTAGCGTGCACTTCCGCCTCCAGGCGGTCGGTAAGTGGGGTTAGATGCTGGTCGAAGTAAGAATCGACCTCGGCCGTCGCCGTAAGGCGGCCCCGCAAGTGGCGCTGGGTGATAAACTGCTGACCGAAATCCTCGAACACGTAGAACAAGCTGTCCAGCGGCACTTGCTGGCAGCCTACCACGGTACTGGCCTTCATAAGCTGGGGCTGGCGCACATCTACGCGGCCCTGTACGCTCACTTGGCCCCCGGCAGCGAGCAACGTTAGGCCAGGGGAAGTAAACACCCGGTCCTGTAGGTGTAACGTGCCGCGCAGGGTACGCCCCCGCAGCCGCCGAAAACGCAGCTGGGCAGCCGTCGTCTGCAGGTTGAGGGCAATACTGGCCGGTACGCGCAAGCCATCCCCTTTTGTAGTACTACCCTGTTTCTGGCCGGCAGATGGGGTAGCCACGGGCTGGTAGGCGTAGAGGAGCTGATTGAAATCCAAGAGGCGGCTGGCTACCACGGCCTCCAGCCGGAGGGGCTGACCGGGCTGGAGCAGCCACCGGGTTACGTTGCGCAGTGTGCCTCGGCCCCGAAAATCGGAGTTTCCCAGCTCCCCGCTCAGGGCAGGTACGGCCACATCCGAGCCCTGTAGCTGCAAGCGGCCGGTTAGGTGGGTGAAGGGCTGCCGAAAGTCGCGCAGCTGCAGGTACACGTCTCGCAGGGCTAATTCCCCACTAGCCTGAGCCGCAGTGGGCCGATGACGCAGGTCTTGCAGGCGTCCGTTCAACCGTAGCCGCACCGTGGCATTGCCGCGGGCCTGGCGCACGGTAGCAAGCGGGAAGAAACGCACCGCCCGGGCCACGTCTAACTCCGCCTGGGCCTGCAGCTGCACCCGGGGGTCGGCGAAATTGCGAATTTGCAGATTACCGCTGAAAGGCCGGCCACTAAGTTGCCCCCGCACATTGTTCAGGGTTAGCTCGGCGGTACGGGCGGCCTGGGAGCTTCCGTTGGTGAAAGCCCCGGTAAGGCTGACGTGGTCAATGGCCTGCTGGTAGCGGGGGTGGTAAAAAGAGGCTTCCTTGCAGCCAAACCGCACCGCTACCGTGGGGTTACGGGCGGCAGACAACTCGCCGCGCACCGTGCCCCCAAAATATACAGCGCCTCGGCTCCGGTAGCCCGCTAGCCGCTGGGCCAGGCGGGGCGGCAGTAGCGCCAGCACCGATTGCACATCAGCCCCGGTGGCCTCGCAGCGCACATCTAACACGGCCGCCCGCTGGTAATCAATGGTGCCCGCTACCGCGTAAGCGGCGGGTCCGATATGGATTTGGGAGGGTTCAATGGTCAGCTTCTGGCCGGGCCGGTCGATAACCAACGTTGTACTCACCGTCAGCTCTTTGCGCTGAAAGTACTCGTCATTTCCCAGGCGTAGGGCTGCCACCTGCGCTACCCCTTGGGCGGTAATATCCAAGCGGGCGTCGGTGATGCTTAAGGCCGCGCGCAGCTGTGGGGTGTGCAGGCTGAAGTGCTGATGCCGGCTGGCATCTTCGTACAGCACCCGCACCCGCTGCAGTTCAATACCTTCCAGCTCCATGCCGAAAGGTGAGGTAGCGGCGGGAGCGGTGGTATCAGGGCGCAGAACGTGGTAGTTGCCCCGGCCCTGGGCGTTGCGGCGCACCCGCACCTGCGCATCGGCCAGCGTAACGGCCCGGATGTGGTAGCGGCCGGCCAGCAGGTCCCAAGCATCAAAGGCGCAGTAGAGCCGCCGGGCCCGGGCCAGCTTCACGGTATCGGTAGGCTCGGAGCCGGCCACCACTACGTTGTGCAGGGTCACGGACAAGCGTGGAAACTGATCTAGCACTGATACCTCCAAGCGGCTGGCTTGCACGGGTACTTGCAGGCGCCGGTTCAGGGCCTGCACAAACAAGCCGATGATTCGATCCTGCCCCAACCACACGCCGCCTACCGCGCCAACCAGGAGCGCAAGCAAGGTTAAAAAAGAAATTTTGAGAAATCTGCTCACCGTGTTTACCTCCTGAAACTTCTGACTGGCAATCAGTTTCCCGCACAACGCGTACCAGACAGCAAAATTTCTTGACCCAAAGATGGGATAAAGTGTTGCGTATTCGAAAATGACCTCCCATATTTGCCATCCCAAACGGGATACGCCCAACGGGAGATTAGCTCAGCTGGTTCAGAGCATCTGCCTTACAAGCAGAGGGTCACTGGTTCGAACCCAGTATCTCCCACTTACTTTTTTACGCATACCCCTCGGGAGATTAGCTCAGCTGGTTCAGAGCATCTGCCTTACAAGCAGAGGGTCACTGGTTCGAACCCAGTATCTCCCACGAAAGGACAGTCCGTAACGGCTGTCCTTTTTTGTTTTGGTACAGGAGTGGCAACCATCCGGGTCGATAAAGTCCGCATCTTATCGATTTTCCGGCGGCAGGGTCAGCCGCTGGCGCAACCGGTGTCCCACTATTAGGGGAAATAAAAGCAGGGCCGGCTCGGCGAAGAACCGCCACCGAAAGCCCACGAAAAACACCAGGCTGATAGCCCAGGTAGCCAGCAGTGGCAGCAGCAACAGCCAGTCGCGGCTTTCGAAGCGCAGACCGCGGTAGTGCAGCACAGTAAGAGTCAGAGCCGCGAAAAAGGCCAAGTGCACTAGGGCCGTGAAGGGGTTCCAAGGAGTGCGGGGAGCATCGGCTACAAAGTTTTCCGGTGAAAAGAACAATGCCGTTTTCTTTATCCACAACCGAGCTTCTTTCAGTGGGTGTGCTGCTACCCATTGCCGAGCCAGTTGGGCACGAGCCTGGCTTTCTTGGTACTGATTTAACGAGTCGAGGTGAGGAATGGCGGCGCGGACGTACTGGTCGAAGGGGCCCGTGCGCTCGTCCCAGTCGAACATAAAGCGCCCCTGGGCTACCGGATTATGGCCCTGCAGCAGCTCGAAGCCCGCTTGATTGCTGAGCGTGTACGCCCCAAACTGCCGGTAATTTTTTAGCAGAATAGGCATGTGGCTCAGCACCAGCAGCACGAGCACAACGGCCCCAAGGCCCCAGGCCGCCCGGCGGGTAGCGGCTGGCACGGAGCGGCGCAGCATCAGCAGCAAGAATACGGCAAACAGGCTACCATACACGGCCAGCAAATAGCCCCGTAGTAGGCACGACAGCACCACGGCCGACGTAACCAAAGCTGCATCTGGCCAGTGCAGCGCCCGCCCGCCGTGCAGACGCAACAGCTTATACACCACCACAATCAGCAGGGGTAGCGTAATATTTTCAAACCACCAAAAGGCGCCCACATAATAGACTACCCCCGGCGAAATAGCCCAGAGCCCGGCCCCGGCCCACGCCACCCCGGGAGCTAGCCCAAAGTAGCGCAGGGTGCGCTGCACGTAGAGGCCGCCGAGCAGGTAGCAGCCAGCCGCCGCCGCGTACACCAGCAGGGTTAGGTAGTGGCGGGGCAGGCCTGCCTTGCTCCAGCCCATGTACACGAATACCGGAAAGCTGGCGTGGAAGGCATCGGGGCGCAGTTGCTGGCGCTCCGGGTCGAGGCTAACGTAGCCGCGGCCGGCTAGGTAGTTGTCGGCAATGCGGCCGTTGCGGCGCTCATCGTAGTTCCACTCCAGACCCGGATTCAGGCCCAGATTAAGCGCCAGACGAATAACCAGCAGCAAAACCGCCACGGGCCAGATAAAGCGAGGAATGGAGCGTAACACCAGCGGAGCAGAACGTGAGTTGGCAATGAATTGCCGAATTTAGCCGCGTTTTCTGCTTTCCTTGCCACTTCGTTTATGCCCATTTCCGTTCCGCCTCGCCTTCCTGCTTCCTCTGGCCCGTGGGCCCGGTGGGTAGTAGGAAGTTTCTTTGGGGTGCTGGTGTTGCTGGGCGTGGTTCTGCACCGCGACTATGGGGTAGGCTGGGATGAGCAGCTCGACCGATTGAACGGCATCATCAATGCCAAATATGTGGCTCTGCACCTGGCCCCGGAACTGGCCCGACGGCAGCCTACCTTCGCTGCAATTCCGGACATGCGCGAAAACTCGGACGCCGACCACGGGGTGCTGTATCAATTGCCGTTGGTGGTGCTGGAAAAAGTGGTGGGCACCGAGGATTCCCGGGACGTGTACTTTCTGCGCCACCTGGTTATCTGGCTAACCTGCGTGGCCGGCACCTACGCCCTGTACCGGGTAGCAGCGGGCTACCTCGGTAGCTGGCGCTGGGGGTTGCTTATTGCCGCGGCCCTGGTGCTTTCCCCGCGGCTGTTTGCCGAGTCGTTCTACAACTACAAGGACGTGGTGTTTCTGGGGTTTTTCACGTTGGGCATTGGCACGCTGCGGCGCTGGCTCCGGCAACCTACCGGATGGCACGCGGCCCTGCACGCCCTGGCCGTGGGGGCAGCCATTGATGTGCGCACCATGGGCGTGCTGCTGCTGGGCCTTACCATCGGGTTTGCGGGCTTGGAAGCCTGGTTTCGGCCCGACGTGCGGCAGCGGCTGGCTACTGGCCTTGCGCTGTTTGTTCCGCTGACGGCGGCTGTGGTAGTGCTGGGCTGGCCTTACCTCTGGGAACACCCGGCGGGCAACTTCTTGGCCGCCTTCCAGAGTTTCAGCCGCTACCGGGCCGAGATGCTGACCGTGTATCTGGGCCAGGAAATTTCTATTCAGCACCTGCCCTGGCACTACGCCCCTGTGTGGCTGCTGGTAACTACCCCCCTGCCCTACTCAGTACTATTCGGCGTGGGCGTAGGGGTAATAGCGTGGCGGGCCCTGCGCCGGCCCTGGGCGTGGCTGACCTCGACTATTGGCCGGGCCGATTTGCTGATGTTAGCTTGGTTTTTCGGGCCGTTGGGAGCTGTTATTCTGCTAAACTCCGTGCTGTATGATAGCTGGCGGCACCTGTACTTCATCTACCCGGCCTTTCTGCTGCTGGCGGGCCGAGGCCTACAAGCTGCGTGGAACTACTGGCGGGCTACCCCTACCTCTCGGGTGATAACGCGGCGACTGGGGTACGGGGCGGTGGGGCTGCTGACGCTGGGGCTAGCCCACACGGCCTTGCGCATGGTGCTCGATCATCCCTACCAGAACATGTACTACAGCTTTCTGCCTGGTCCCGTTGCCGGGCGCCTCTTCGAGCGGGATTATTGGGGCCTTTCGGGTCGGGAAGGATTGCAGTGGATCATGGACCACGACAGCAGCGCCACGGTGCCCGTAGCCACGGACCCGCGCACGGGCCTGATGCTGCACAATGCCCAGCTGTTGCTGCCCCCCGCCCAACGAGCCCGCCTACGCATGGTGCCCGTGGAGCAGGCCCGCTACTTTCTTACGACCTACCGTTGGCACCCGGCCGCTTACCCTAGCAGTTTGGGCCCGGAGGTATATTGCCGCCGCGTACGGGGCATCACCCTGGTTTCCGTTTTCCGAAGGCCCGGCCGGTAACATACGCTGCTGAAGCCGTCCTTCCCCTTATTCTGCTTTCTTTTCCATGCCCCTGCTTGAAGTTTCTTCCCCCCAGCACATTCGTCAGTTCCTGGATTTGCCCGCGCGCCTGTACCAGGATCAGCCCAGCTGGATTGCGCCCCTCGACCACGAAATAGAAGCCGTTTTCGACCCGCAGCGCAACCATAACTTCGCCCACGGTGAAGCCATCCGTTGGATTCTGACCAATGAGGCCGGCACGGTCATCGGGCGGGTTGCGGCCTTTATCAACCACGAAACACCCCAAACCGATCCAACTCTGCCCGTGGGCGGCATGGGCTTTTTTGAGTGCGTTAATGACCAGGCGGCGGCCAACGTGCTGTTCGAAGCGTGCCGGCAATGGTTAAGCCAGCGTGGCCTGCAAGCCATGGACGGTCCCATCAACTTCGGGGAGCGGGACCGGTACTGGGGCCTGCTAACGGCGGGCTTCACGGAGCCCAACTACGGCATGTTCTACCACTTGCCCTACTACCAGCAACTGTTTGAGCAGTACGGTTTTCAGGTATTCTTCAAGCAGTATACTTGCTACCGCGAGGTAGCCGCTCCCTTGCACGAGAGCTTTAGCCGGGCGGCGGTGAAATACGCTCAGCAGTATCCGGAGTTCCGCTTTCAGCACGCGCAAAAACGTGACGCCGAGAAGCTGGCCCAAGACTTTCACCACGTCTATAACCTGGCTTGGGCCAACCACAGCGGCGTTAATCCCATGTCCCTGGACAAGGCCCGGGCCTTGGTGAAGGAGATGAAGCCCGTAGTGGATGAGCGCCTGCTCTGGTTTGCCTACCACCACGACGAGCCCATTGCCTTCTTCGTGAGCCTGCCCGAGCTAAACCAAATTTTTAAGCACGTAGGCCGCAACTTCAACCTCTGGGGCAAGTTGCGTTTCCTGTGGGAAAAGCGGAAGTACGACCAGCGCTCCGACAAGAAAATGTTCGGCGTCATTTTCGGGGTGGTGCCGGAGTGGCAGGGCAAAGGCATTGAGTCGGCGCTGATGGTGCACGCCCGGGCCGAGTTTATGCGCGCCGGCTACACCGATATCGAAATGAACTGGATTGGCGACTTCAACCCTCGCATGCTGGCCGTTACCCGTTCCATCGGGGCCCGCATTCACAAAACCCACGTCACCTACCGCTACCTCTTCGACCGCGCCCGCCCCTTCGAGCGCAGCCCAATTATCCGGTAGGTGGTAAGGTTGTGAACTAGTGAATTCGTGAGTAATAATAAGCTCTAACACTCACCCTTAAGCCGTCATCCTTCGCAAGCGCAGGATGACAGATGGGTTTAACTAGTTCACCATTTCACCAACCTAATACTGTCTGAATTCCTTGTCCAGCTGCAGGACCTGCGGGATTAATAGATGATGGTCGTCGTTGTGGATGACGTAGTTGGCCCGGCGGATTTTTTCTTCCTCGCTGAGCTGCTTGCCGATGATGGTCAGGATATCATCGGGGGTGCGGTGCGGGTCGCGGTGGAGCACCCGGGCCTGACGAATTTCCAGGGGCGCAAATACGGTGATGATGCGGTCTAGCTGCTGATAGGCGCCGGACTCATACAGCAAGGCGGCTTCCTTGAGAAGGTAGGGGTAGCCAGCCGCTTGTTGGGCGGTGGCCCAGGCCTCAAAGTCGCGGCCTACGTGGGGGTGCACCAGGGCATTGAGGCGGGCCAGTTGGGTCGGGTCGGGAAAGGCTACGCGGGCCAGATACGTGCGGTTTAGCTGGCCCTGGGTATCGAACGTTTCGGAACCGAAGGCGGCCGTGAGTTCTTCTCGCAGCTGCGGGTGGTGCGCCATAACCCATTTAGCGCGAGCATCAGAATCATACACCGGAGCGCCTAGCACTTGAAACAGTCGGCATACCACGCTTTTCCCGGAGCCTATTCCGCCGGTAATCCCGATTTTCAGCATCATTTGCACTAATTGAAGTATACCGATTAGCCTTAGTGCTCGACCCGGTGCACCTGCACCCCGCGGGTGAGGACTAGGTAGCCCCGGGCCTGGGCCGGCTTCTCGGCCAGAAACGGACGCAGGCTGGAGTCTCGATTAGTGAACTGCCCGTAGTGTAGCTGCACCCGCACCTGCTTGCGCTGAAAGCCTACGGTATCCTCGGGGAAAAACTGCAGCCGCACCCGCACGGTAGCCGGCGAAAAGTGGTAAACGTGCCCCGCGGGGGCGTCCAGCAGCTCCGGCACCACCTCCACGGGCACCGTCACCACGGGCCGGCGTAGCAAGCGGACCCGTACGTCCTGCACGTTGGTGTGCACCAAGTCGGGCCCGCCAATGGGTACTCGAATATCTCCGGTGGAGGAGCCCGCGGGAGCCTGGGGCAGATGCACGGGGTAGGGACTAGGCAAGTAATTTACCTTACTGGCCGGGCCCCGAAATACCACGCTGGCGGGCTCAAATCGGGCATCATAGGGCAGCGCCGCCCCGTCGGTGGCCGGGCTCAGGGCCAGGGGCAGCCGCCGGCTCACTAGGCGGTCCAGCTCCACCCACAGCGTATCGGAGAGCAGGTAGTTGAATTGCAACCCTTCCATGGCCTGCTGCAGGGCCGGCCGAATGGCCCGGGTGGTGACGTAGCGGGTAGAGGCCGGGGCGCTTAGAGTCAGCTCGGCCGGTTTTACGTCCAGCATCAACTGGCGGCGCAGCAGCTTCCAGCCCCGGCCCGTCACGTTCACAGGTACCTCCTTGGGGAGGGGCTGCACTGGAATAAAGCGGCTGTTATCGTAGCGCCACGCCAGGGGGTAGGTAATGCGGGTGGTGTACGTCTTGTTCAGGGCGTTGAGCAGCCAGAACGTGCTGGCCACCAGAAAACACGCCGTAACGGCCCGCCAATAGCTTCGCTCCTGCCCGTAAAACGGGTTCATAAACCAGCGCAGCACACGGTCGGGACGGGCAGATGGCACGAGCAGCAGAATTAGGTCTTGAAACGAGTATCCCGAAGCAGGGCTCCTGCTCGCTCCAACCAGCAGATACTGGTGCAACAAGGTACTAACCTTGCCGCTTTGGTGCGAGCGAAACTTCTGCTTCGGGATGCCGGCCAGTAGATATTAAGCGGCGGGGGTAGCGTTTTTGCTGACTACCTCGCGGGCAATGGCTGAGCGGTCAAAGCGCAGACGCACTCCTTTGTCTACTTCCACCGTCACGGTGTCCTCGTTCACATCTACCACCCGGCCGTGCAACCCACCGATAGTCACCACATTGGCGCCCTTCGCTAGTGCCGCCCGAAACTTTTTGGCTTCGGCGGAACGGCGCTGCTGAGGCCGGATCATAAAGAAGTACATCACGACTACCATGGCCACGAGTGGCAGGTAGGAAATCAGGCCGCCGGAGGTAGGCGAGGCTTGGAGCAGAAGCGTGGCAAACATGAGCTGTAGCATCAGGAAGGAAAGAAAAACCTGTCATCGGCAGCAAACCCTGAAGCTTACTGCCGATGACAGGCTATTACGCAAACGCTGGATTAGCGCGTGGGACCGTTCTGGCCGTCGGAAAGGATGTTGGCCTTAATTACCACTTTCGTGATGCTAGGCTGGGTGTTGGCCTGAATGGCTACTTCCTTGTTCTGGATGCCGCTTTTGCCGTGCGAGTCAAACTGCACATCAATGGTGCCTTTGGCGCCGGGCGCAATGGGCTCCTTGGTCCAGTTGGGGGTAGTGCAGCCGCAGGAAGCCGTGGCGTTTTCAATCAGCAACGGCGACTTGCCGGTGTTGGTGAACTCGAAGGTGTGCTTTACCACGTCACCGGGCTTGATGTCGCCGAAATCGTGCTCAGCAACGGCAAAGTTCATGACCGGGGCGTTCGGGTTCGGGGCCTCCGTTTCGTTGGTTACGTTGGGGTTATCAACGACCGGGTTAGCTACCGCCTCGTTGGCGTTGGCGGCGGCGGCGTTCATGCCCTCGGCCCCAACCTCGGCCTTGTTGTTGTTACAAGCACCCAGCAGCAGCGCGCCGGAAAGCAGGAAAGCTGAAAACAGATTGCGTTTCATGTTGATCGGAAAAAGAAGCCAGCTTAGGTGTAAGCCAGCAGCTTAGTAGAAAGACGTTTATGGCCGTGAAAGTACGGCATTATTCGTTGCCGATTAAGGAACTGTCCTTCCGACCCAGGAGGAATCTGGGGTAGCATTACGTGAGTAACTTAGAATCCTCTCGCCGCTTGATGCGCGGCATGTCGGCAGGACAGTTCCTGCCTACTTGTTCAGATTATCGATGATGGCCTGGGCAAACTCGCTGGTGGAAGCGGAGCCGCCTAGGTCGCCGGTGCACTTCTCCTTGTTTTGCAGCGTCGTCTCCAGGGCCCGCTCGATGTTGTTGGCGTGCTCATGCTCGCCAATGTGGTGCAGCATCATCAGGGCCGAGCGCAGCAGGGCAGTGGGGTTGGCTTTGCCCTGACCGGCAATGTCGGGGGCCGAGCCGTGCACCGCTTCGAAAATGGCCATGTCGTCGCCGATGTTGGCACCCGACACTACCCCTAGCCCGCCCACGAGGCCGGCGCAGAGGTCGGAGAGGATGTCACCGAATAGATTGGTGGTTACAATCACATCGAACTGCTCCGGCTTGGTTACCAGCTGCATGCACATGTTGTCGATGATCTTGTCCTCATACTGAACCTGAGGAAACTCGCGAGCGGCCTCCTGGGCGGCATCCAGCATGATTTTGCCGGGCACCTTCAGAATGTTGGCCTTATGGGCCAGCGTTACCTTTTTGCGGCCGTGTTTGGCAGCGTAGGCGAAGGCGGCGCGGCAGATTTTGCGGGCACCCGTCACCGACACGCGGGCAATGGAGTCGCCGATGCCGTTGTGCTCGTCGAAGATTTCCAGGCCGGCGTACAGACCCTCGGTGTTTTCGCGGAACAGCACCAAGTCAATGCCCGCGTAACGCGTCTGGATGCCTTCAGTGGTTTTGGAGGGCCGCACGTTCTGGTACAGGTCGTACTTCTGGCGTAGCGTCACGTTGATAGAGCGGAAGCCTTTGCCGACGGGGGTCGTAATCGGGCCTTTTAGGGCTACTTTGTTTTTCTCCAGCGACGTGAGCAGAGCCTGCGGAATTAGCTCCCCCGACTGGTCGAAGGTGGTCTGGCCCGCGTTCTGCTCCTCCCACTGCACCGGCACCTGCGCCGCCGCGAAAATATCGGTTACTGCTTTCGTGATTTCGGGGCCAATGCCGTCGCCGGGGATGAGAGTGATGAGATGCATTCTATTGAGTTGGGGTTAATGGGCAATTTCAGATTGTGGGCCAACCAAGGGGTAGCGCTTTGGCCACATTATCAGCTAGCCAGCTAAGTCAGTTAAGCCTATGCGTCCTTCTTGGAAGTGTCAGCGGCCCGCATTGCTACACGTTCCGGGCACCCCACCATTGCACAAAGGTACCCATCCTGGGCGGTACTAAAAACGATGATGTGCTGATAAGCTGCCGGCAGGAATCTGCCTATCAGCTCATCAGCACATCGGGTACTCAGGGCATGGAGTTATACTGTTTTCCGGGAATTGATCTGGTTGATAAGCTGATCAACATCGCCCAGTAGTTGCTCGGCCTTGCTCTTGGCGTCTTGAATTACGCGCTGGCCTTCGCTCTTAGCAGAGCTAGGGCCCTGATCGGCGCGGCTAGTCACCAGATTTTCGGTTAGTTCAGCCAAAGTTTCGCGGTACTTTTCCAGCTGATAGCTCAGCCAGCTGCGCGTTTCGCGACCTTTTTCAGGTGCGTATAGTAGTCCGATAACGGCCCCGGTGAGGGCGCCGCCGGCAAAGCACAGAATGCCGGTAGTGGTTTTGCTACCCATGATGGAAAGAAATGAGTACGGAGGGTGAGAAGTAAAGACAGGGAGTACGGGTACGTACGTAGAACTCGGATGCAGGATATAGAAAAAAACGAATATTCGCTCTATTTTCGCCTCACAAGCCTACCCTATCGGCTTACTGGTTGTCCAGCAAGCCTCGGCCCGATTTGCGGATAGCGCCGCTAGCCGTCAGATCCTGCGCCAATTTATCCAGAATCCCGTTTACAAATTGCTTGCTCTTGGGCGTGGAGTACATCTTGCTGATTTCGATGTACTCGTTGATGGTCACTTTCACCGGAATAGCCCGGAACAGGTGCATCTCGCAGAGGGCCATTTTCAGCAGAATCTTGTCGGTCAGGGCTACGCGCTCCACGTCCCAGTTCTGCACCGACTCGGCAATCAGCTTCTCGTACTTCTCGTCGTCGGCCAGGGTCTGCTTGTACAGGCTTTCAGCAAACTCCTTGTCTTCCTGCCAGTTAGCGGACAGTGACATGAGTACTAGGTTTTCGTCGGCCGCCTCGTCGAGCATCTTGATGGTTTTCACCACCAGGTTTTTCACGATGGCGCGGTTTTCCTCCCAGTTCAGGTCGTCCTCCTCAATGTAGGCCGGCAGACTTTCGCCCTTGAACACGTAGGTTTTGTAGATGTGCTTGAGGATTTCCTGGTCCTGCTGGTAGTTACCGGCAGGGGCTGCCAGGTAGCTCAGCAGCTCCGGGTCCTGCTTCATCTCGTTGCGCCAAGCGTTGCGCAGGGCGTCCAGCTCGTCCTCGCCGTGCCACTTCAGGGAGCGGCGAATGGTCAGGTCCTGGAGCTGCAGGTTGTTGATGAGCTTCTCGATAACCGGATTCTCCTGCAGGCGTGTGGCATCGAGCAGGGGCTCCTTAGCAGCCGTAAACCGGCGCGAGTCGCGTACCTTTTCCTCCTCAATCACCTGAAGCAGAGCCTCCGGGATATTGAGCAAGTGAATGTACTGGTCGTGAATGCTCTCGGCGGCGTGCACCATCTGGCCTCCGTAGTAGGTAGCGTCCTTGGCTACGGCCTTCTGGTAGTATTTAATGGCCTCTTTCACGGCGTCGTTCACGTCCGCATCATCGGTAGGCTCCGGCTGCTCGGCGGTTTTGTGCCACTCCTTGAAAATGACCTCGGCCATTTTGCGCTGGCCCTGCAGTTGCTTGCGGTCCTGGGGCTCGGGCGAGTTCAAATCGGGCGCGAAGGCATCCGCAATCTGATCAAGGGCCAATAGAAAATCGGACCCGACGGCCTGATGGTAGGCGTACAGGGCCTGCATGACCTTGATGCGAAGCGTGCGACGGTTGAGCATGTTGTCGAAGATGGTGAAATGGTGAGATGGTGAATTGGTGAGTTGAGGTTTTGTCTGCGCAGGTCCGCGCCAGCGGAACGACAAACTCACCAGTTCACCATCTCACCATTTCCCTGCTAGTAAGTTGATTTAACCTTACCGATGGCTTTGATACGTTCCTCGGCCTGGCGGGTAGCGGCGGCTTGGGGGTGGCTACCTTCCTGGGTGGCGCGGTTCAGCACCTGGGTGGTAATGTCGTAGATGCGCTCCGTCTGGGTCATCACCGACTCGCGGTTGCCGCCCTGCACTTCGGAGCAGACGTTAATCAGGCCGCCGGCATTGATGAGGAAGTCGGGGGCATAGATGATGCCGCGCTCTACCAGGGCCGGACCGTGCACATTCTCGTCGGCCAGCTGGTTATTGGCGCAGCCGGCTACTACCTGGCACTTTAGGCGGCGTAGGGTGTCGTCGTTGAGGGTAGCTCCCAGGGCGCAGGGCGAGTAGATATCCACATCCTGGTCGTAGATTTCGTCCAGACCGACTACTTTGGCCCCGAAACGAGCCGCGGCTTCCAGAGCACGGTCCTCGTAGTAGTCAGTCAGCACCAGCTTAGCGCCTTCCTTCTGCAAGTACTCCAGCAGGTAGGTACCCACGTGGCCCACGCCCTGCACAGCAATGCGCTTGCCGGCCAGCGAGTCGGAGCCAAACGCCTTATTAGCAGCAGCTTTCATGCCCATGTAGGTGCCGTAGGCCGTAACCGGCGACGGGTCGCCGCTACCGCCCATGCTCTCGGGCAGGCCCGACACGTGCTTGGTTTCCATCCGAATGTATTCCATGTCCTTGGTGGTCATGTTCACATCCTCGGCCGTGATGTACTTGCCGTTCAGGTTTTGCACGAAGCGGCCGAACTTACGCAGCAGGGCCTCCGTCTTCATGGTTTTGGCGTCGCCGATGATGACGGCTTTGCCCCCACCCAGATTCAGGCCGGAAATAGCAGCCTTGTACGTCATACCGCGCGAGAGGCGTAGCACGTCGTTCAGGGCTTCGGCCTCCGAGGTGTAGTGCCACATGCGCGTGCCGCCCAAGGCAGGGCCCAGCACCGTGTTATGAATGCCAATGATGGCGCGCAGACCCGTCTCGTGGTCGTGGCAGAATACTACCTGCTCATGCTGGTGCTCGGCAATTTGCCCGAAGACCGACGTTTCGGTCAACACTTTCGTTTCTACCATACGTAGGGTGGAAAAAGAAATGGGGTGGGGTGGTTGTTGTACCTTTGCGGCAGCTCCTGCAGGGGAAATTCGCTTCGCATTTCGGTTAAACGAATGGCAACGCCCCGTGGCTATTTCCCCGTCGTTCAATGATCTACGCAGTTTGACTCTCCCCAGGGGCTCCCGCAATGCGGGTGCAAAAGTACTCCGATTTTCTGACTTCAACCATCAGCCAGCTGTCTTTTCCCGGGGAGCAGCGTGGTGGGCCCGAACCCATTAGGCTACCCAAAGAGGCCTAGGTAAAACCCTTTCGCAGCATTTTAACTTTCTAGTTGCCAACCTACTAGTTTTTGCGGGGTATGATTGAAAAGTTGGTGATAGTTTTTCCTTGCCCGTAGTTCCGAGCTTGCCGAAGAATCTGACGTGCTGGCTTCGGGAGTGACTTAGTTACCCTTGCAACGTTAGCCTACCAGATGCCTCGGCAAGCTCGCAAGGACGTTCTGTAATATTTTCCTTGCCTTCTACCCCTTAGCAACGGTCCGACGTTCTTCCTCGTCCTTGTACTTTCTAACTTCCCCTCGTGCGCGCCCTCTCTGCTACCAATACCTACCTGTTGCGTTACAAGTGGCACTTCCTCGGCGGGGTGCTTTTCGTGGCACTCAGCACGCTGCTAGCCATTTTTCCGGCCCAGATTGTACGCTACGCCTTTGACCTCGTTAGTGAAGGCATTGACCTCTACCACCTTTACGCCGGCACTCAGGCCCAAAGTAAGGTGTACGAATTGTTTGGGCGTAACGTGCTGCTCTACGGCGTGCTCATTCTGCTGATGGCCCTGCTGCGCGGCATCTTTCTGTTCTTCATGCGCCAGACGCTTATTGTGATGAGCCGGCACGTAGAAAACGACCAGAAAAACGAAATCTACCAGCATTACCAAAGCCTGCCCCTCTCCTTCTACCGCCGCCACAGCACCGGCGACTTAATGTCCAGGATATCCGAGGACGTAGGGCGGGTGCGCATGTACATCGGGCCGGCCCTGATGTACTTCATGCAGCTCGTGATTCTGTTTGTGCTCATCGTGCCGCTCATGCTCATGGTGAACGTGAAGCTGACGCTCTACACGCTATTGCCCCTACCCATCCTGAGCGTGAGCATCTTTTACGTTAACAACCTGATTGAGAAGAAGTCCGATGAGATTCAACGCTCCTTGGCTTCCATGACCACGTTTGTACAGGAGGCGTTTTCCGGGATTCGGGTGCTCAAATCCTTCGTGCGGGAAGAGGACTCGCACCGGCAGTTTGCCGAGGCCTCGGAGCACTACAAGCAGAAATCCTTGAGCCTGAACTTTGTGAACTCCCTGTTTTTCCCGCTGATTCTGTTTTTGGTGGGCATTAGCACCATTGTTACGGTGTGGCTGGGCGGGCAGGAAGTGATTCGCGGCACCATTACTACGGGCAGCATTGCCGAGTTCCTGATTTATGTGAACCTACTCACCTGGCCCGTTACGGCCCTGGGCTGGACCAGCTCCTTGGTGCAGCGCGCCGAGGCTTCCCAGGCCCGCATTAATGAGTTCATGCACCAGCAAACCGACATCGTTTCTCGGCAAAATCTGGAGTTGGAGTTGAAGGGGGACATCGTGTTTGAGCATGTCACTTTCACCTACCCCGATACGGGCATCCAGGCCTTACGTGACGTGTCGTTTCGCATCCGGCCGGGCCAGACGCTGGCCGTTATTGGCAATACTGGGGCCGGCAAAAGTACCGTCGCCGCCGTGCTCTCCCGCCTCTACGACGTAACCAGCGGCCGCATCCTGATTGACGGGGTAGATGTGCGCGACTTGTCGCTTCGCTCCCTGCGCAGCCAGATTGGGTACGTACCCCAAGATGTGTTCTTGTTCTCCGATTCCATCCGTAACAACATCAACTTTGGCCTTGATGCGCCTGATGAGGAGCGCATGCTCCAGGCCGCTAAGGATGCCAACGTGTACGAGAATATCCTGCGGTTTCCGGAAGGCTTCGATACGAAGGTTGGGGAGCGGGGCATCACTCTTTCCGGCGGCCAGAAACAACGCGTCAGCATTGCCCGGGCCCTGGTAAAAGAGCCCAAAATCCTGATTCTGGACGATGCTTTGTCGGCGGTGGATACCAATACGGAAAATGCTATTCTGGGGGCCCTCCAGCGCATTATGCACAACCGCACTAGCCTGATTATCTCCCACCGCGTGTCGTCGGTAAAGCTAGCCGACGAAATTCTGGTGCTCGATGACGGCCAGATTGTGCAGCACGGCACCCACGAGAACCTGATGCAGGACGACACCGGCCTGTACCGCGCCCTTTACGAACGGCAGCTCCAGAGCGAGGAAGCATAAACCTCCTGGCTAGCCCGGCACGCAAACGCCCCCTGCACCAGACGTGCAGGGGGCGTTTGCGTGATAAATAACAGCTAGGGGAAATTTACTGGCCGATAACAACCCGCTTCATGCCCCGCCGCTCACCCGAGGTGCACTGTACGATATAGGTGCCCTCCGGCAGTCTGCTTACGTCCAGCACCGCCGCATCATCCCCCGAAATCAAGTCGCGGGTAATAACGGGCCGGCCGTCAGTTCCATTGACCTCTACCCGGGTAGGACCGGTAGCGTTGGTGCGCACAGTCAGGCGCTTGGTCAGTGGATTGGCTTCGGCCCGGACTTTAAGCGCGTCGGTATTTGGGGTAGGGTCGGCTAGCTTGTCGGTGATAAGGGCTGGGGGTGCTACGACCGCAGATGCTACTGCTGCAGTAGGTGCCGGTTTGGTGGTTTGTGCCTGCGCCGGGTGCAACAGCATGAGCATGGCCAGCAGACAACCCAGAAAAGTAAAAGTTTTCATACGCGTTCCTAAACGAAGATGATGAACGATACGGTGATGATAAAGCGAGAAGGTGTTCTTCCAGCCGCAAGAGAACAGGCCAAGAACGTATGTGGCGGTACGGAGCAAGAAACGCGCCAGCCAACGGGGTTATTTTATTTTCAGCACCTGATTTCTGCAACTACCACACCACTAGCCTTCTGCCATGGCGCAGGACTCCCAAAGCTACGAAATACTGACTACAGGTAATAAATTTAGCGGGTAAAGCTTGCGTGGTAGCACCCAGCCTGCTTACATTTGTGCCATAATTCTATCGGGGTGTAGCGTAGCCTGGTATCGCGCCAGCATGGGGTGCTGGAGGTCGTAGGTTCGAATCCTGCCACTCCGACCGAAGAGTTAGTTGCTCGAAAAGCCTCTGGGAACCCCACCCGGAGGCTTTTTTCGGACAAAAGCATAAAGTAAATACCCGTGGTGCCCACTGGCACTAACCCTCGGGGTGTAGCGCAGCCCGGTAGCGCGCGTCGTTCGGGACGACGAGGCCGTAGGTTCGAATCCTGCCACCCCGACACAAGTACTCTCCTTAAAACCGCCCGCTGAACACTGGTTTAGCGGGCGGTTTTGCTTTGTTCTAAGTCCCAACCGCTTTAAAAGCAGAAAAGCCAGTTCTACCCACAGGGTAGACTGGCTTTTCTGCTTTTCAGGTTGTCTTACTTCACCACCGCCAACACCTCTGGCTCGCCCTTATCAGGGAAGCGCTCCAGGTAAATGTTCTGCAGGGTGAGCTTATTGGCCGCGGCGTACTCTTTGATGCCGGTATACAATTTATCCGGCGCGACTAGGAAACTGGCGTCTACGCGGGCATGCACCACCCGCTGACCAGCGGCAAAGGTGCGGTAGCGGTAGTTGGTGGGCAGTGTTTGTGAGGTGGTATCCGCCACAACAACCCCAACGAATACCTTGGCGGCATCACGCGAGCTTTCAGGGCTGTTATAGAAGATGTTGCCGAAGTCGCCGCGCAACTTTCCATCCTTGCGGTATTGGTAGGCGTCGCGGGTTAAGTTGCCGAAGGCTTCATCGTTGGCAGGACCTTCGTAGTAGCGGCCGGCCAGGTAGTAGGGCTTGGCCGTTGTTTCGAGGGTAATAACGGGCGCTTTGAAGCCGCCCATCTTCCAATATGCCACGGCGAAACCAGCGGCCAGTAACAAGGCTAAAGCCAGGAAAATTTTATTCATGCAATCCGAAAGGCAAAAAGTAGGAGAACCGCTGCAAAGGTAGCAGCCAAGGCACGCCAAGCGGCTTATTCTGCCGACAGCACGTCTTTGTACTGCATCTGGTAGAGGGTGGCGTAGAAACCTTGGTGCCGCAGCAGCTCCTCGTGCGTACCCGACTCTTGAATCTCCCCCTTGTCCAGCACGATAATTTGGTCGGCCTTTTGGATGGTGCTCAGGCGGTGAGCAATAACCAGGGAAGTCCGGCCCTGCATAAGCTTCTCAATGGCCTGCTGAATCAGTTCCTCGGTTTCGGAGTCGACGGAGGAGGTAGCCTCATCCAGAATGATAATGCGGGGCTGGTACACCATGGCCCGTACAAAGCTGATAAGCTGGCGCTGCCCCACCGACAGCGTGGCCCCGCGCTCCATCACCTGGTAGTCAAGGCCACCGGGCAGGCGCTCGATAAAGCGGCGGGCTCCTACTAAGTCCGCTGCTTCCCAAATTTGTTCATCGGTAATATCAGTTTTGCCCAGGGTGATATTGTCGCGGATGGCACCGGCGAAGAGGAACACATCCTGCAGCACTACTCCAATGTGGCGGCGCAGGTCCTTGAGGTCATACTCGCGCAGGTCGCGGCCATCGATGCGGATAGCGCCCTTATTGATTTCGTAGAAGCGGCTCAGCAGGTTGATGATGCTGGTTTTGCCCGCTCCGGTGGCACCTACAAACGCGTACGTCTGGCCGGCTTTGATGGAGAAGTTCACGTCGCGCAGCACCCATTCCTCATCGTTGTAGGCAAACCAGACGTGCTCAAAATCTACGTTGCCCCGCAGATCGGTAGGGATATAGGTACCGTTGTCGGCAATCAGCTCCTTACTGTCCAGCAGCTTCAGCAGGCGCTCAGTGCTTACCAGACCCAACTGCAGCGTATTGAACCGGTCGGCAATCTGACGGATGGGACGGAAGAACAGAGC
The DNA here is from genome assembly GCF_023101345.1 of Hymenobacter sublimis. Lineage (NCBI taxonomy): Bacteria > Pseudomonadati > Bacteroidota > Cytophagia > Cytophagales > Hymenobacteraceae > Hymenobacter > Hymenobacter sublimis. Next base: position 4,403,420 of record NZ_CP095848.1, on the reverse strand, counting down.
GTTGTACATGATAAAGGCAATAAGTGCCCCTTTCGAAATAGTGCCCTCGATCTGCCCCTGAGCTGCATACCACACCAACAGCCCTACCCCAGCGGCGGCAAGCACCTCGGCCACGGGAAAGTAGATGCTGTAGTAGAGCACCGAGCGAATGTTGGCGCGAGTGTGCTCCTGGTTGATGGCCTTGAACTTGCGCAACTCCCGCTCCTCGTTGTTGAAAATCTGCACCACGTTCATGCCGGTGAGGTGCTCCTGCACAAAAGAGTTTAGGTTGGCTACTGCCGTCCGTACTTCCTGAAACGACTTTTTCACCTTCTCCTTGAAGACGTAGGTGCTGAACAGCAAGGGCGGAATTACCGAGAGGCTCACCAACGTTAGACGCCAATCGATGTAAAACATAAAGCTGACGATGAACACCAGCTGCAAAATGTCGCCAATCATTGCGGCCAACCCTTCGCTAAATACATCCGACAAAGTTTCTACATCGGATATATTGCGCGTCACGAGTACGCCAATCGGGGTCTTGTCGAAGAACTTCAGCCGCAGGTCCAGGATGTGCTTGTAGAGGTCCACCCGAATGTCGCGTACGATATATTGACCCAGCCAACCGCCAAAGTAAGTTTGCAAGTAGCTGACAATGGCGTGGGCTACCAGCAACACTAGCAGAAGTCCGAACATACGATTCAGCCCCGCCCAGTCGCCCTGCTCGATGGAGACGTCCACCATTTGCTGAATCAGGAAGGGCCGGAGCGTACCGAGTATAGCGGTGGCAACCGTCAGGAAAATTAGGAAGTAGAACACGCGCTGGTAGGGCCGCACGTACGCTACAAGCCGGCGCAACACTTGCCAATCGAAAATATTGCCGCTCTTAGTGGTCGTGGTAGCTTGCTCCATTGGGGTGGGTAGCGGTGGGAAAGATAAGTGGGTAACAAGGCAGCCGGCAGATTGTGAGATGCCTCAACACGGCCCGTATAAGGCAGTTAATAGGCTCTGGCAATGGACGTGCCTACACCCGGGAGAAGTACGGCAAACCGGTAGGTAACGCTGCAGCAGGCACCATATCGGCTGGATATTCTACTCGGCATAGAAATAACCCATTAGCCAGCGCTGCCCCGCTTGCGTGCACCCGGTTCAGGCTCCGAAACACTTCCCCAAACTCCTGCGGACTCATTTTTCCTCGCCCGACCGTTAAGAGCGTCCCAACCACCAGCCGGACCATGCCCCTAACAAAGCGGTTGGCTCTAATCCGGAAGGCCAGGCCGCCGGGCACCTCGTGCCACCCAGCCTCAAAGCAGGTGCAGAGGTAGTGTTTCTCGCTGCCCTTTACCTTGGAGAAGCTCGTGAAGTCGTGCGTACCCAGCAGCATAGCAGCTGCCTCGTTCATAGCGGCGAGGTCGGGGGCACGGTCTAGGTAAAGGCTGAAGGTAGGCGCGAAAGGGTCCGGCACGGTACGCACGTGGTACTCGTAGGTACGTGCTACGGCATCAAAGCGGGCGTGAGCCTTATCAGGTACTTCATGAACCAGTTGGGCCCGAATGTCGCGGGGTAGTGCCCGGTTCAGCCGGTACAGGAAGGTAGGCAGGTCAAGCCCTAACGGCAGTTCGGCATCAAAATGCGCAACCTGGTGGCTGGCGTGCACGCCGGAATCAGTGCGGCCACTTCCTAGGCAGTACACGGGCTGCCGCAATACCTGCGACAGGCAGCGGTCCAATTCCTGCTGCACCGTGAGGGTACGCGGTTGAATCTGCCAGCCGTGATATTGAGTGCCGTCGTAGGCTAAGTGAAGGAAGTAGCGCACGTAGTATAGCAGAAAAGAAAAGTGAGGCTACCTGTCGGCGAGCATAGAAAGGCATCAACTAACAACTAGTCAGGCAGCCGCAGTCTGCAAGGCATACAGCGGCCGGAGAGCAGTTGCAGCTACTGGTTGCCCCATTACGCTCAGGTCAACCAGTAGCCGATTTCTGCCGAACGCCGCCGGGCTTTCGCGGCACACAGGCGCGCAACAGCGGCCCTGCTGTGAGTAGGGCAACAGCTGGAGTGACTAGGCAAGAAGCAGTGGTGGCAACGCAAGCCCAGGCAGTTGGAAAAAGCCGCTGCAGCTCTAGAGCTTCTCGTAGATAACAGCGGCGCCCTGGCCTACACCCACGCACATAGTTGCCAGTCCGTACCGCACATTTTCCCGGCGTTGCATTTCATGCAAGAGGGTAGCCGTGATGCGGGAGCCACTAGCGCCAAGCGGATGCCCAATAGCAATAGAGCCACCGTTCACATTCACTTTTTCGCTATCCAAGTCCAGGTCCCGGATGCACGCAATTGTCTGTGCGGCAAAAGCCTCGTTAAGCTCAATTAAATCGATGTCGTTGAGTGTTAAGCCCGCCCGCTGCAGCACCTTTTGGGTAGCAGGCACGGGTCCTAGGCCCATGTAAGCCGGATCAACCCCTGCCACGGCCGAAGCCACTACCCGCGCTATCGGCTTCAGGTTGTAACGCTTCAGCGCATCTTCCCCGACTAGCAAAACGGCGGCAGCTCCATCATTGATGCCAGCGGAATTACCAGCCGTGACGGTGCCATCTACCTGAAACGCGGGTTTCAGCGTAGCCAGTTTTTCCAGGCTAGAAAGCCGAGGCGGCTCGTCTTGATCAAACAAGGCCGTGTCGCCCTTTGGCTGCGGAATGAAGACGGGCACAATTTCCCGCCGGAACCTGCCTTTCTCAAAAGCGCGCTGGTACTTGCGCTGGGAGTTAAACGAATATTGGTCTTGCTCCTCCCGGCTCACGTTGTACTTGCGCGCAACATTCTCCGCCGTTTCGCCCATAGCGTAAGGATGGTGCATCTTTGCCAGCTTGGGATTCACGAAACGCCACCCCAGGGTAGTATCGTGCGCAGTGAAGTCTCGGGCAAAAGCTGTAGCCGACTTAGCTACCACAAACGGCGCCCGCGTCATGCTTTCGGCCCCACCGGCCAAATACACGTCTCCCTCCCCAGCCCGAATAGCCCGAGAAGCGTCCATAATGCTTTGTAAACCAGAAGCACACAGGCGGTTGATTGTAACACCTGGCACCGTAATGGGCAGCCCGGCCAGCAACGCGGCCATACGAGCTACATTTCGGTTGTCTTCTCCCGCTTGGTTTGCGGCGCCAAACAGAACGTCTTCAATGGCATTCTTATCAAGAGAAGAATTACGGCGCAGTAGTTCTCGCAATACATGCGCGGCCATATCGTCGGGGCGGACGCTACTTAGAGCGCCACCAAATTTACCAATCGGAGTGCGGACGGCGTCCACAATGTAAGCAGTAGGCATTGTCTGTAATGCGGTTATTCCGGCCGTTGTTGGCTACTTTTGCGGGCCTGATAGGCACCTATTTAAGAGCCGAACTCTCAAAACACAAAGATGATACAAAGAATCCAAAGCGTATTCCTTCTGCTGCTTGCCTTGGCAATGCTCAGCGTACTGTTTCTACCAATCTGGAGCAAGACTGACCCCAGCAGTCAGCAAACAGTCGTATTAACAGCTACCTCCCTCAGCTTTGCGAATCCCAGCCCAAACTCAGTGGGCTCTACTACTACGTGGCCCATTGCGGCATTGGCAGCTATATCTGCAGCTGTTGCTCTCTTTGAAATAGCTCAGTACCGTAACCGTTTCAATCAATTGAAGCTGGGCATGCTAAACTTCCTTTTGATTGTAGGCACTATCGGAGCTGGCTTTTACTATTCTGGGGTTGGGGAGCGGATGGTGAATATTAAAGTACCTGGTGCATTCGAAGCAGGCTTTTACTTGCCAACCCTAGCCCTACTACTAAATCTGCTTGCTAACCGCTTCATTCGCCGCGATGAACAGCTAGTACGTAGTATGGACCGTCTCCGCTAACACCCAAGCTTCGCTAGAATACATAGCCCTTGCTCTTCTCCGAGTAAGGGCTTTTCATTGTTCATTGTTAACCATTTCTAAGGTTATCAAAATAGAATTACCCGTGACAGAAAACCCACTTCTGGTAGCAGCAAGAAGATTAGCAGTCAAGGCCATATGCGCTAGACTAACATAGATTTTTAGGCCGGTGTGCCTGTTTACAGCAAATACCGTTGTCAACTATATTACTGAGCAAGGCGAGTAATTATACACCCAATAGGCTTCATCTACCGCCCAAGTCAAAGGCACAATACAAATGGCCATTTCCACCCGGATCCATCTGCTATTTGCTTCAACTATTAGAAACCGTTAATAGCTAGCTTGACGGCTTTCCTTACAGAGTCGATGGCGAAGTATTTCGCTTACTAACAATACTGAACTACTGAACGGCCTAAGGCAAGTACCCCGCCTCTTCCTCTCTACCGGGCGAAGGGAGGCATAAGGGGAGCAGAGGAGTAAGGGGGATAACGCACGTCGGCCCCCCGCAGCACGAAGTCGCGGGGGGCCGAGGCACATAAATGATAAGGTTGGCGGCGACCGACTCTCCCGCCGGTGAAGGCAGTACCATAGGCGCTCCGGGGCTTAACGACTCTGTTCGGAATGGGAAGAGGTGAACACCCGGGCTAAAGCCACCATTATCAAGCCAGCATCCTGTCCACCGAAGCGGACAAGGGCTGTCGTATTTTAACATAGAGGCAGAGTAGGAAAAAGAAAGAGGTGAGCTACGTATGCTACAGAAGTGTTCGAGTCCTTAGTACCCCTCGGCTGTGCGATTTCGCGCTCTACACCTAGGGCCTATCAACGTTGTGGTCTCCAACGACTCTTCTATCGGATATCTCATCTTCAGGTGAGTTTCGCACTTAGATGCTTTCAGCGCTTATCTCATCCCAGCGTCGCTACCCGGCGCTGCAACTGGCGTCACAACCGGTGCACGAGCGGCTGGTCCAACTCGGTCCTCTCGTACTAAAGTCAGGTCCTGTCAAATATCCTACGCCCACCACAGATAGGGACCGAACTGTCTCACGACGTTCTGAACCCAGCTCGCGTGCCACTTTAATCGGCGAACAGCCGAACCCTTGGGACCTTCTCCAGCCCCAGGACGTGACGAGCCGACATCGAGGTGCCAAACCTCCCCGTCGATATGAGCTCTTGGGGGAGATCAGCCTGTTATCCCCGGCGTACCTTTTATCCTTTGAGCGATGGCCCTTCCATGCGGAACCACCGGATCACTATATCCGTCTTTCGACCCTGCTCGGCTTGTAGGCCTCACAGTCAAGCCCGCTTCTGCTATTGCGCTCTGCGTACGGTTACCAAGCGTACTGAGCGGACCTTTGAAAGCCTCCGATACATTTTTGGAGGCGACCACCCCAGTCAAACTACCCAGCAGACACTGTTTCCGTTTCCAGATTAGGTGCCAAACAACACAAGGGTGGTATTTCAACGTTGGCTCCCCCAGACCTGGCGGCCCGGGTTCACAGCCTCCCACCTATCCTACACATGTGTTGTCCAGCATCAATGTCAACCTATAGTAAAGGTGCACGGGGTCTTTCCGTCCCGTGGCGGGTACTCGGCATCTTCACCGAGACTACAATTTCACCGAGCTCATGGCTGAGACAGCGCCCAGATCGTTACACCATTCGTGCAGGTCGGAACTTACCCGACAAGGAATTTCGCTACCTTAGGACCGTTATAGTTACGGCCGCCGTTTACCGGGGCTTCGATTCAAACCTTCGCTTGCGCTAAGTTCCCCTCTTAACCTTCCGGCACCGGGCAGGTGTCAGGCCTTATACTTCCGCTTACGCGTTCGCAAAGCCATGTGTTTTTGTTAAACAGTCGCCTGGGCCTTTTCACTGCGGCTTCTCCATCACTGGAGGAAGCGTCCCTTCTCCCGAAGTTACAGGACCATTTTGCCGAGTTCCTTGGCCATGATTCACTCGAGCGCCTCAGGATGCTCTCCTTGACTACCTGTGTCGGTTTGCGGTACGGGTTATCTAGCAGTAAACGCTTAGCAGGTTTTCTTGGCAGTCTGATTAGGAGAACTATCCCATTGGCCGAAGCCGCTAGGTACTATCACGTTTCAGCTAGGTGGGCGTACTTAACTACCCTCCCACTACCTACACGCTTTAACGGGCACTTCCGTCCGCCCGCGTCTCTTTCACTTCTGCGTCACTGCATCACTCCACTAAATAAGTGCGGGAATATCAACCCGCTGTCCATCGACGTAGCCTCTCGGCGTAGCCTTAGGTCCCGACTAACCCTGCTCCGATTAGCGTTGAGCAGGAAACCTTAGTCTATCGGCGAGGGGGTTTCTCACCCCCTTTATCGTTACTCATGCCTACATTTGCTTTTCTGGCCGCTCCAGCAACTCTGACAAGTCACCTTCTCCGCTGACCAGAATGCTCCCCTACCACTTAGCTATAAGCTAAATCCATCGCTTCGGTACCGGACTTGATGCCCGCGTATTATCGATGCCCTCTCGCTCGACCAGTGAGCTGTTACGCACTCTTTAAAGGAATGGCTGCTTCCAAGCCAACCTCCTGGCTGTCAAAGCAAGTGGACCTCCTTTGTTCAACTTAGTCCGAATTTAGGGACCTTAGCGGATGGTCTGGGTTCTTTCCCTCTCGGCATGGGACCTTAGCACCCCACGCCTCACTGCCGAGTATATCAACGGGCATTCGGAGTTCGTCAGGATTCGGTAGGCTGTGACACCCCCTAGTCCTATCGGTAGCTCTACCTCCCGCTGACTCCACCTCGACGCTGTACCTAAATACATTTCGGGGAGTACGAGCTATTTCTCAGTTTGATTGGCCTTTCACCCCTACCCTCAAGTCATCCAAATCCTTTTCAACGGAAACTGGTTCGGACCTCCAGTTGGTGTTACCCAACCTTCATCCTGCTCAAGGGTAGATCACAAAGTTTCGCGTCTACCCCCTCTGACTCTGCGCCCTATTCAGACTCGCTTTCGCTGCGGCTCCATGCGTCTACGCATTTAACCTTGCCAGAGAGGAGTAACTCGTAGGCTCATTATGCAAAAGGCACGCTATCAGGAAACGAATTCCCTCTAACTGCTTGTAAGCACACGGTTTCAGGTTCTTTTCACTCCGGTATTCCCGGTTCTTTTCACCTTTCCCTCACGGTACTAGTTCACTATCGGTCTCTCAGGAGTATGTAGCCTTAGCGGATGGTGCCGCTGGATTCAGACGGGGTTTCTCCGGCCCCGCCCTACTCAGGAATCCTCTACCGTACATAACTCGCTCGCTTACCGGACTCTCACCGTCTCTGGTGGGCCTTCCCATGCCCTTCAGCTAAAGTTATGTAATCAGATGTTGAGGTCCTACAACCCCGGGTTGGCCGTAACCACCCCGGTTTGGGCTCCTCCCCGTTCGCTCGCCACTACTTGGGGAATCATATGTTATTTTCTTTTCCTCCGGGTACTTAGATGTTTCAGTTCCCCGGGTTTGCCTCTTATCTATTAAAAGATAAGATCCTTGGTCTTCAACCAAGGGGGTTGCCCCATTCGGATATCTACGGATCACCGGATATGTGCTCCTTCCCGTAGCTTTTCGCAGCTTATCACGTCCTTCTTCGCCTCTGAGAGCCTAGGCATCCCCCGTGTGCCCTTATCTACTTCTCGTAGTGATCCAACCCCGCAAGGGGCGGATCGAGCTCAGGTGACTACCCGCAGGTAATCACACTTTCTTTTTCTTACTCTGTTTTCCTCTATGTCAAAGAACGTATACTACTCCAGTTGAGTAGTCAAGAGAATGAAGGAAAAGACAAATGATGAGTGTAACGTAACGGGGGTAACTCACGAGTCGAACCGCTCCAGAAAGGAGGTGATCCAGCCGCACCTTCCGGTACGGCTACCTTGTTACGACTTAGCCCCAGTTACCTGTTCTACCCTAACTGGCTTCTGTAACGAGCACCAGCTTCAGGTCTACCAGACTTCCATGGCTTGACGGGCGGTGTGTACAAGGCCCGGGAACGTATTCACCGCGTCATTGCTGATACGCGATTACTAGTGATTCCAGCTTCACGAAGTCGAGTTGCAGACTTCGATCCGAACTGAGAACGGTTTTTAGAGATTGGCATCACATCGCTGTGTAGCAACCCGCTGTACCGCCCATTGTAGCACGTGTGTAGCCCTAGGCGTAAGGGCCATGATGACCTGACGTCGTCCCCGCCTTCCTCACTGCTTGCGCAGGCAGTCTGTTTAGAGTCCCCAGCATAACCTGATGGCAACTAAACATAGGGGTTGCGCTCGTTGCGGGACTTAACCCAACACCTCACGGCACGAGCTGACGACGGCCATGCAGCACCTTGCTTTGTGTCCCGAAGGAAAAGCTCATCTCTGAGCCGGTCACGCGCATTCTAGCCTAGGTAAGGTTCCTCGCGTATCATCGAATTAAACCACATGCTCCACCACTTGTGCGGGCCCCCGTCAATTCCTTTGAGTTTCACTCTTGCGAGCGTACTCCCCAGGTGGGATACTTACCGGTTTCCCTAAGCCAGTGACGGTCTATCGCCACCAGCGAGTATCCATCGTTTACGGCGTGGACTACCAGGGTATCTAATCCTGTTCGCTCCCCACGCTTTCGTGCCTCAGCGTCAGTACCAGCCTAGTCAGCTGCCTTCGCAATCGGGGTTCTGGATGGTATCTATGCATTTCACCGCTACACCATCCATTCCGCCAACCTCGTCTGGACTCAAGCCCGCCAGTATCCAGGGCAGTTCTCTTGTTGAGCAAGAGGCTTTCACCCCGGACTTAACGGGCCGCCTACGCACCCTTTAAACCCAATAAATCCGGACAACGCTTGCACCCTCCGTATTACCGCGGCTGCTGGCACGGAGTTAGCCGGTGCTTATTCCTCAGGTACCGTCAGTTGAGTCCGCAGACCCGTTTTCTTCCCTGAGAAAAGCCGTTTACAACCCAGAAGGCCTTCATCCGGCACGCGGCATGGCTGGGTCAGACTCTCGTCCATTGCCCAATATTCCCTACTGCTGCCTCCCGTAGGAGTCTGGCCCGTATCTCAGTGCCAGTGTGGGGGATCACCCTCTCAGGTCCCCTAAGCATCGTCGCCTTGGTGGGCCGTTACCCCGCCAACTAGCTAATGCTACGCAACCCCATCCAGATCCGATAAATCTTTACCCATTACATGATGCCATGTTGTGGGCTTATGCGGTATTAATCCGCCTTTCGGCGGGCTATCCCCCAGATCTGGGCAGGTTGGTTACGCGTTACGCACCCGTGCGCCACTAGTGGTATTGCTACCACCCGTTCGACTTGCATGTATTAGGCCTGCCGCTAGCGTTCATCCTGAGCCAGGATCAAACTCTCCATTGTATAACTTACTGCACTAGCCCGAAGACTAGCTGATGTCAAGTGCTGATCCGACTCGTCTTAACGAGTTACCTCGTTTGTTACGCTTCTTGCCTCTAGTACCCGTAGGCAGCCAGAGGCCTTACCAATTTGTCTTTTCCAATCATTCAAAGAACGTGTGCCAGACCCCTGTTGGGTCTAACCGTGTGCCTCTAGAAAGAGGCTAAAGGTGTTAGGCAAGCTAGCTTCCGTTCGAAGCGGGTTGCAAAGGTAACACCTATTTTTTATTTCGCAACCGTTTCGAAAACTTTTTTTTCGAGGCGAGTTGCTCTCTTTTTCTCGCGCCAGCTTCCGATTGAAGCGGGCTGCAAAGGTACAACTCGTTTTGCTTTTTCCAAGTTCACAGCGGAAAAACTTTTTCTCGTTTTTCGCGGCCTGTTTTCCCAAAACCCAGTTTCTCGTTCGAAAGCGGGGGTGCAAAGGTACCACCAACTAGTTGGCTTATGCAAGGAAGTAGCGAAAGTTTTTTTCGTCTTTCAGCGCCCGCTTCCGGCTGAATCGGGGTGCAAAGGTAGCACCGGCTACTTCAACTTTGCAAGCCCAGTAGAAAACTTTTTTTCATCCGTTTCCCGCCCGCCGCATCAGTTACTGTCTTCGTACCAAAGCGAGTCGCACCGCGTGTTCGCTCAAGGCCCTCCCGCGTTCCGGTTTGGGAGTGCAAAAGTGGCGCTTCGAATCTAGTTCTCCAAACCCTGCCCACTCTTTTTTCGTTTAAGTCCCCTCTTTTCAAAACAAAGCTGCACTTAGACGACAGTTAGGCAAACACTTAGCAATTGAGAATTTGTTCCAACAAAATGAAAAAAGGCTTCTACCTAAAGTAGAAGCCTTTTAAAACAAGTTCAAGGCTGTTGTTCAGGGGCGGTATGCGTCCACGTATTGCTGCACCTCCTTGATGCTGGACTGGTATTGCAGAGCCTCGTACACCCGGTAAAAGTTCTGGCGGTCAGCTACCCGAGTGTACATGTACTTAGCTAGTTCTATTCGATTACGATCAAATGTCATTGAAGCCACAAATCGACGAGCATCATCAGCGGGTATGCTGGCTTCACGTAAGGCCTCCCGGATAATAGCCAACTTATTATCGTCGAAAGATTGCCGTTGCACGGTCTGCCATAGCACATCGACTTCTTGCGGGTCCATTACATAAGAGTCCGCAGAATACCCATCACTACCGCGAGGATACCTAGGCTCATTGCTATAGTCAGGTAGTGGAGATGGTGGAGTGGTAGGGGGATAATTGCCTCTAGGCCCGTTGCTATAGCCTCCGCGGGTGATAGGGAAGGCAGATACTTTCCTTAATACTGGCGGATACCCGTTACGGGCTACCAGCACAAAACTAGTTTCGAGGCCTCCATCTAAGAATACTTGCGTGCGATAGGCAATACTGCGGCCATATCCGGTGGGAATTAGAAACTCAGCTTGGTGGAAGCCTGGAGCAAGTCGGTCGAGGGAGATGTGTTGGGCACCGCCGCGGGTAAGAGCCCGACCATCGAAAATCAGTTGAAATAGCATGCCGCGCTCCGCAGTAAAATTAGCATTGGCGGGAGCCGCCTGTGCGTAAGCAGCCAGCAGTAGGAACAGCGCCGTACAGAATAGTAAAGTCTTTTTCATGGCAGTAACAGTAAGCTGGTCCGAAGTGTAACCTGCTACTGCCAAAGCCAAGGATTATGCCAACTCTACACTTATTATATATAGGAGTTGCCTAGTGCCTACTCCGATATACTGTAGTAGTGCGTTTAGAGTACACTTTAGCGTGGACATGAAAAAGCCCGAGTTACTACAGTAACTCGGGCTTCTAGCTTTTCTATCTTATCTACTCAGCTATTCGGGTGACTTTGAATTCCGTCCGGCGGTTACGCTGGTAGTCTTCCTCTGTTTTGGCGCCTTTGACTACGGGTAAGGATTCGCCGTAGCCTTTAGCTGTAATACGGGATTTATCGATGCCTTTTGACACGATATATGCTACCGCTGACTCAGCCCGACGCTGGGAAAGAGCCAGGTTGTAGGCATCCTTACCACGGGAGTCAGTGTGGGAGCTTAGCTCAATGGTGATTTTAGGATTGTCGTTGAGGGTTTGCACTAGCTTGTCCAACTCTACTGCCGCGTCCGAACGAATATCTGCTTTGTCGTAGTCGTAGAAGATGTTGTCGACTACAATGGCTTTGTTTTTCACGATTTTCGTGAGCGTCAGGGTCACGGGCACTCGTACGTCGTTCATCAGATCTGGCAGGGCATCTTGGGCCGGCCGCTTGCCTATGGTGCTTAGCGTATTGCGGGCAGCGAAGTAACCCGGCCGATCAGCTATTAGGGAATAGCTAGCAGTAGCAGTGTCGAGCCGCATGCTGAACTTGCCATCGGCAGCAGTTGTCACTTCCTGTAATTTCTGCCCGTTGCTGCCGTATAGGGTTACGGTTTCGTTGGCAATAGGAGCTGTTTGCCCGGTTCGGTCGTTGCGCTCTACCAGCGTACCGTCGGCGTAGAAGGTTACGTACTTGTATGGCCGCTCCCGGAACAAATAAAGGTCGTCGGAGCCTTTGCCCCCGGCGCGGTTTGAAGCGAATACGCCTACCCGCTGACTAGTGAAAAAGGGCGCGAAATCGTCGCCGTTACTATTAATAGGTGCGCCTAGGTTGGCAACTTTACCTTTCTGCACCTTGAATATGTCGAGCTTGCCAAAGCCGGGATGCCCGTCGGAGGAGAAATACAAGGTGCCGTCCGGGGCAATGGCAGGGAAGTTCTCGTTACCGGGAGTATTGATTTGGTCGCCCAGGTTTTCGGGAGAAGAAAAGCGGCCGGGGCTTTCCATAGTCGACTTATAAAGGTCGTTGCCGCCGAGGCCCCCTTTGCGCGTGGAAGTGAAGTAAAGCGTTTGACCATCGGGCGAGAAGACCGGCGAGAACTCATCGGCAGTGCTGCTGTTTACACCGCGCAGAATTTCGGGCTCACTCCATGCGCCGTTCTTATAGTAAGAAGCCCAGAGGTCAACGCTGAGGTAGCCTTTCTTGGACCCGTCGTTGGAGCGGGCGAATACCATCATCTTGCCATCGGGCGAGTAGGTGGCGCTGGCTTCATGACGGTCTTCGGAATTGAAGATGGACTCAAGCTTCCGAACCGTGCCGCCCGTAAGCTTCTGCTCATCTTCAAATTTGATGGCGTACAGGTCATTGAACCCTTCCCCATTGCCTTGGAACACTTTGCCCTCACGGCCAGAAGCAAATACCAGCTCCTTGGTCTCGGGCATGCGCGTGGCGCTAAACTCAGCTGCCGGCGTGTTTATCTGATCCAGAGGAGTTACTTCATCATTGGTGCGCATGGCTAGCAAAGCCGTAGAGGCTCGGGCCGTACGGGCGGCTGCCTCCGCCTGTTCGGCTAGGGTACGGTTGCTACCCGCTTGGGCGTAGGCCTCGAATTGGGTGGCTGCCTCCTCAGTTTTGCCGGAGGCCCGCAGGGCCTGCGCGTAGCGGAACCCTGCATCCGGGGCCTTGGCTTTGCCATCCAGCGCTGCCTTATAATATGGTTCAGCTAACTCAAGGCGGTTGGAAAGGCGGTAGGACTCGGCAATGCGGTAGTTCGATTGCGCGATGTTACGGCCCTTGGCCACATCCTTTTTATATAAGGCAATAGCGGTTTCGTACTCGCCCTGGGTAAAGCGCTTATCGGCTTTGCTTACGCTGCCAGACGTGGCGCAGCCAGTAAGCAACGCGGCCGAAGTAGCTACGGCACCTAGTAGGATATAGGTTTTCATGAAGGACAGGAATGGGATGGGTGCGATACCAAAACGAATAACGAACATTTTGGTGTCAAGTATATCAAGATACAACCAGTAGCGGGAAAATCCGCTTAGGAAACGACCGGCTGAAAGTAGCGTGCCAGCCAAGTAGAAGCTGCCGGCGCGGGCCAGGCCGCACGCAGCTGCCCTACCGTGCTAATGGTGTTATAGAAGTACAAGGTAGCAGCCTGGATAGTACCAGCGGCTACGGCCGAACGAAGCTCCCGACGATCCAGTAGCAGTAGCTGCTCTGACTCTAGAAACGCCAGCTTCGATTTATCCAGTAACTGCAGGCCTAGTTGCTCCTCTATGCCACGCACAAAGTGCACGGAAGCATCAATGGAGCAGCCACTAGCGTCTGCTACGGCTTCATCTAGACCGATTACTAAGAACTGGCGGTGCAGTATATCAGCTGATGCGGCTAGGGTGCGGCCGTGGCTGGTCCAATCGGCTGCAAACTGGCGCAGAGCGGGCTGTAGAGCCGTTAGTTCAGCGTCAGTAAACGGGCGGTTTGCTTGGTAAATCCAGAGGCGAGCCGAAGCAGGCAATTCATCAAACGGTACGTACATACTAAAATTCACAAGAGAACGACATCAGCAAACCGCTTAGCAACTGCTACGCTGCGTTGGGCTGGTATAGCTACAAAGAAACAGCCCCGCCCGGAAGTTCCGGCGGGGCTGTGTTACTACGTGTCCGCAGGCACGAATAACTTTCTACGCATTAAGTCCTTCGGCCGAGGCAATTAGTTCGGCTAAGTCAAAGACCTGCACATCGGCTTCGCGCTCCTTGTTCTTTACGCCGTCTGCCATCATAGTCATGCAGAAGGGGCAGGCTACGGCAATAACGCTACCGCCGTGGTTAGAGCCCGCCGGCAGTGCTGGCGATGTGCTTTCTGCGCCTTGCAGGTTGCGGAGCACTTCAGCGTTACCATCGAGCGTAGCCAAGGCTTCCTCCGCGCGCTCAACGTTTACATCCTTTTTGCCTGGTTCCGGCTCTTTCCACATCTGCGCCCCGCCAGCCCCGCAGCAGAGGCCGTTGGTTTTGCAGCGCTTCATTTCCAGCAGGTCGGCGTCCAGCACTTCCAGTACAGCACGCGGGGCCTCATAAATGTTGTTGGCCCGGCCCAGGTAGCAGGAATCGTGGAAGGTAATGCGGCGCCCCTTGAACGATTCCCCTCCTTCGGCCGTGACCTTGCCTTCGTTGATAAGTTGCTGCAGGAAGGTGCTATGATGGATTACTTCGTACTCGCCGCCCAAGGCTGGGTACTCGTTTTTAATCGTGTTAAAGCAATGCGGGCAAGCCGTTACTACCTTCTTGATGCCGTAGCCATTGAGGGTAGTAATGTTCTGCATGGCCTGCATCTGGAACAGAAACTCGTTGCCGGCGCGCTTAGCCGGGTCGCCGGTGCAGGATTCTTCCATACCCAGCACGGCGTAATTTACGCCCACATGTTCCAGAATGCGGACGAAAGCTCGCGTTACCCGCTTGTACCTGTCATCGAAGGCACCGGCGCAGCCTACCCAGAACAATACTTCCGGAGTTTCGCCCCGAGCCGCCAGATCGGCCATCATCGGAACGTTGATTTGACGTTTTTCCATTAGAAACTAGAAGTGAGAAGCCGGGAGCTAGAAGAAGCTACTACCGACTCTCAAAGGTAAATTGAAGGTAGAAAAGAGGGAAGCGTAGCACCATGCGTTAGCGCTGGGCTACCACAGCCTTATCGGTCACGAACAGATCATCGGCCCAGTTAAAGCGGTCAGAGGGCGAGAAGGCCCAAGGTGCACCGTTGTTCTCGATGTTGCTGAACATCACGTTCAGGGAGTTTGGGGCCGCCGACTCTTCTAGCACTAGGAAGCGGCGCATTTCCACGATGCTTTCCAGGGGGTTGATATTTACTGGGCAGGCTTCTACGCAGGCATTGCAGGTGGTGCAGGCCCATAACTCTTCGGGCGTCACGTAGCCGCGCAGCAGGGTGTGGTTTTCCTTATCCAGCTGTTCCTGCTCGCTGTGTTTAGCCTCTTTGCCGTACAGGTTCGGGCTAAAAATCAGGGGCGAATTGTACTTCTCCTCCACCCGGTCGCGGGTGTCCATGATGATCTTACGCGGGGAGAGCAGCTTGCCAGTGAGATTGGCGGGGCACACGGAAGTGCAGCGGCCGCACTCCGTGCAGGAATACGCGTTCAGCAGATTGGTCCAAGCCAGATCGTCCACGTCCTTGGCCCCGAAAGGGGTAGGCGCCGCCGCCGAGCCGTCGGGACCCACTGCGGGAGCCGGTACTTGATAACTGGGGTCCATCATGGCTTTTACCTCATGGGTGATGCTCTCTACATTCGAGAACTGTCCCTGCGGCACCAGACGTGAAAAGTACACGTTGGGGAAAGCCATGATGATGTGGAAGTGCTTGGAGCTAGGTAGGTAGTTCAGGAAGAGCAGAATACCCACAATGTGTGCCCACCACCCAATGCGCTCCAACACGTGCAGCGCGGCCGGACTATCGGGCAGCAAGCCAGTTAGGAACTGACTAATGGGGTAAGCGCCCGGCAGGTCCGCGCCGTGTAGCTTTAGGTCGGCGGCATTCATCGTGAACAGAGCCGTCATGAGAATTACCTCGATGTAGAGAATAACGTCGGCATCGAGGCGGGGCCAGGCCCGCATTTCGGGGCCTGTAAAGCGGCGGACGCCTTTCACGTTGCGGCGCCACCAAAAGGCTGCTACGGCCAGAATAACCAGAGCCCCCAGCACCTCGTTGGTGGCGGTAAGTGCCGAGTACAGCGGGCCTAAGAACTGCAGAAAACGGTGAGTACCGAAGATGCCATCTACCAGTATTTCAATGACTTCAATGTTAATAACAATGAAGCCGACGTAGACAATCAGGTGCAGAATGGCCGGCGTGAGCCGCTTGAACATCTTCTGCTGGCCAAAAGCTACGAGCAGCGTTTTCCACAGCCGCTCGTTCACATTGCCACTCATATCCCGGTCGCGCCCGACCAGGATATTGGCGCGAATCTTCCGCGCCTGCCAGAAGAACAGGCCGAAGCCCGCTACTGCTACCAGCAGGAAAAGAATGTTTTGAAAGGAAAAGTGCACGGGAATTGGGTAGGTTTGGGTTTAGGCCGAAATATACTCGTTATGCATAACAAATTATAGAATTTGCCTGCCTACTTTCCGGCTGAAATATTTTTTCAGATACGATTTGCAGGTTAAAAATGGTTTACTACTTTTGTGCTCCCCAACGGCTACAACGCCTCTGGGGACCTAAGAGCTGGTAATGTAGCTCAGTTGGTAGAGCACAGCACTGAAAATGCTGGTGTCGTTGGTTCGATTCCAATCATTACCACAGAAAACGCCCTTCATGCTACATGAAGGGCGTTTTTGTTTTTATCTCAGCCGCTTAGTTCCAGTAAGAAGCTGGCTTGTCCGTGGCTGGCCAACTCAGGGGCGCTCGGCCGCCGTGCTGCCGAAAAAACTCTTCTACCTGCAGCCGTAACCCGATTGGGTCGTCGGTTTCTAGCTCCGCTACAATATGGTCTGGGGCGGACAAATGACGCTCAGTGCTCAGCAGGTAGCCCGGCTCCTGCACCCAAGAGTAGGCATAAAGCCTCGCGCCATCGGAGGCAGCCGACTGATGCAGATAACGAACATCAGTAGCGGGAATGAACGAGGCCTCCAGAGCGCCCATTGGGTAATCCCAGGACCAGTAAAGCGAGAGACGAACGAACCCAAGCTGACACAGGTAGGCTTCTTTAAGGTCTGAGGCAAGCATAAAACACTAGCGCTAGCAACGGGCAAGATTACCCTAGCTACTAGCAGCAAGTTGCACCACAACCCAACGATAGAAAAGGACCAAACCGCAGTCGTTGTGACTTCGTTTTTGCCCGTCAGGTGGCCATGATATCGTTTGTTAGTCTTCCCTAGCGGTTATTATAGGGCTGTGATTAGGATGTTTTTGTGACATCAGATAGAGTAAGAATTATGCCCTGCTCACTGGGCTTGGCAGTAGCCTCCCTCCCACTTTCAGCAAACAAATTGCCAGGGGGCTAGGGGATTTTGTTCATTATGGCTATTCTTCCGGCGGATTCTGTACTCGCTGGCTTCACCTGTTTTTTCTGACTATGGACACTGCCGCTCAGTTGCGGGCCGAGCGCCTGCCCACTACCATTTACGCTGACTCTGAACAGGCATCGGTAGCGGTGGCCCAGCAGATTGCCGCGCTAGTTCGGCAGAGGGCCGCCGAGGGGCGCATGTGCGTGCTAGGATTGGCAACTGGCTCCACCCCTACTCGCCTATATGAAGAGTTGGTGCGGCTGCACCAGCAAGAAGGGCTGAGCTTTCGGAACGTCATCAGCTTCAACCTCGATGAATATTACCCGATGGCTCCGGACTCCTTGCAGAGCTACGTGCGCTTTATGCGGGAGTACTTATTCGACCACTTGGACATACAGCCCGAGAACATCCACATCCCCGACGGAACGGTGCCACAGGAGCAGGTAGCGGAGTTCTGTCGGCGGTACGAGGAACAGATTCGCGCGGCGGGCGGCATCGACTTGCAAGTGCTGGGCATTGGTCGCACGGGGCACATTGGCTTTAACGAGCCCGGCTCGGGGGCCACCTCCCGGACCCGCCTTATTACCCTCGACCACATTACCCGCACTGACGCCGCCTCTGACTTCTACGGGGAAGAAAACGTGCCCCGGCGTGCCATTACCATGGGGGTAGGCACCATTCTGGAAGCCCGCCATATTGTGCTGCTGGCCTGGGGCGAAGGCAAGGCGGCCGTGGTAAAACGGATGGTAGAAGGCGACCCGACGGACTCAGTGCCCGCCACCTACCTGCAGCAGCACCCCCACGTGCAGGTAGTGCTGGATGAGGCCGCCAGCGCCGAGTTGACCCGAGTAAAAACGCCGTGGCTGGTGGGTAGCGCCCTAAACTGGCAAGATGCTGCTACTGTGCGCAAAGCCGTAACGTGGCTGGCCCGCACCCTGCAAAAACCCATTCTGAAGCTCACGGACGAAGAGTACAACGAGAACGGCCTGTCCACTCTACTAGCAGAATCGGGGCTGGCGTATGACATCAACATTCGCGTGTTCCGGCAGCTGCAGCGCACCATTACGGGCTGGCCGGGCGGCAAGCCCAACGCCGACGATACCGACCGGCCCGAGCGGGCTACCCCCTTCCCGAAGCGGGTACTTATCTTTTCGCCCCACCCCGACGACGACGTTATTTCCATGGGCGGCACGCTACTGCGGCTAGTAGACCAGGGCCATGAGGTGCACGTAGCGTATCAGACCTCGGGCAACATTGCCGTATTTGATGATGAGGCCATCCGGTTTGCGGAGTTCGTGGCTGACTACGACGAAGCCTTCCGGCTCGATGAGCAGCCGGCCGAAACGCTGTACCGCCGGGTTGCCGATTTTCTGCACCAGAAACACCCTGGACAGGTAGACTCGGAAGAGGTACAGCGGATTAAGGGTCTGATTCGGCGGGGCGAGGCCAAGAGCGCCTGCCGCTACGCCGGCGTCCCGGCTCAGAACGCGCACTTCCTGGATTTGCCTTTTTATGAAACCGGCCGAGTTCGTAAAAAGCCCATAGGAGAAGAAGACATTCGCCTGACCATCGACCTGCTCCAGCGCCTGCAACCCCAGCAGATTTACGCCGCCGGCGACCTTTCCGACCCGCACGGAACGCACCGAGTGTGCCTGGCTGCTATTTTTGAGGCCATCCGCCGCCTGCAAGCGGCGGAAACGGTGTGGCTTTCCGACTGCCGGGTGTGGCTGTACCGCGGGGCCTGGCAGGAGTGGGACATTGACCAGATTGAAATGGCCGTTCCGCTTTCGCCCCAGGAGCTTACCCGCAAGCGCCGGGCTATTTTCAAGCACCAGTCGCAGAAAGACCGGCCGCTGTTTCCGGGGGCCGATCAGCGGGAATTCTGGCAGCGGGCCGAGGAGCGCAACCGCACCACCGCCCGACTCTACGACCAGTTGGGCTTGCCGGAATACGAGGCAATTGAAGCCTTTGTCCGTTGGAAGTTTGAGCTAGTGCCTCATCAGGAACCGGAAAAGGGCAACAAGTAAAACCCATTGCCGCTGCTACGTCGGTGCTAGGTTATGCCGCTGGCTGCCTACGCCACGTTAGGGTAAGTATGAAGTAACTCACGGCTACCGTAGGGCGGCATCAGTTGCTTTATCAGGTTGGGCCAAGTACTTTTAACTAAAGTATTCTCATGGCTGCCGCTACCCCCGCCACCGAAGAGTTAGTACAACGCATGGCTGCCGACGACCGGCAGGCTTTTGCGCTGTTCTTTACCCGCTACCACGGCAAGCTGGTTACGTTTGCTACTCTCTACGTCCGGTCGAGGGAGCTGGCGGAGGAGGCGGTTTCGGATGTGTTTCTAAAGCTATGGCAGAAGCGGGCGGCACTGGTTGAGGTAAAGAACCTCAACAGCTACCTCTACATTGCTGTTAAAAATCAGGCGCTGAACTACCTGCAGAAAGCCGAAAACCAGCCGAGCCTAGCCCTGGACGAAGTGCCCACGGCCCTGACCGTAGAGCTGATGACGCCTGAGCGGGAGCTGCTAACCTCGGAGCTACAGGCGGAAATTCAGCGGGCTGTAGATACGCTACCCCCCCAGTGCAAAATCATTTTCCGCCTGATTCGGGAAGATGGCCTTAAGTACAAGGAAGTGGCCGACATCATGGGTATTTCCGTCAAAACAATTGAGGTGCAGATGGGCATTGCCATCAAAAAAATCAGCGTAGAACTGCAGGATTATCTGCGCATGCGTTCCTCAGCTTCTGCTTCGGCGGCTAACCGCGTACTGCGCATTGCCCTGAGCTTGCTGCCGCTGTTGCTTAGCGCTTAGGGTAGCAACTCACCGGCGCGTTGGCAGGCGAAGCAGCCCGCTCTTTATAGCGTTGTTAAATTTTAAGGGTATCCTTTTAAGGGGATTCTCTGGTATTTATGTCTCTACACTATACAGGGGTTACCTAACCCATAGCGAGTACATGGAGCTTTCCGCACTACACGAACTTATTGGCAAAGAGCTAGCGGGCGAGCTTTCGGGCGCCGAAGGCGAAGTGCTGCACGCCTGGCTGGCCCAGGCCACTGCCGAAGAGCGTCTGGTGTACGAGGAAACCAAGCGCTACTGGCATACTCCCGCTCCTGCCACCGTAACGGCCGCTGATACGGCTGCCGCCCTGGAGCAGCTGCTAACTCGTATTGACGCGGCCGAAGCGCAACCCCAACCCCGCATTATCTCCTGGCAGCCAACCTCGTCCGCGCCGTGGTGGCGCACGCGGGCAGCAGCGGCCCTTGCGGCGTTGGTAGTAGCAGGTGGGGCGGTTTTTAGCTACTGGAGTTTCCAGCGTGCCACTCCCGAAACGGGTATTCCTCTCGCTTTCGAAGAAAAAACAACGGCTCGCGGTGCTTCCGCTAAAGTGCTACTGGCGGATGGTACGGCCGTGTGGCTGAACGCCGACAGCCACCTCTGGTTTCCAAAGTCTTTCGAAGGAGCTCAGCGGGAGGTGTACCTGGAGGGAGAGGCTTTTTTTGAGGTGACTCCCAATAAGCGGCAGCCATTCGTTATTCACTTGGGGGCGGAACAGGTGCGCGTGCTGGGTACCTCTTTCAATGTGAAGGCCTACCAGGAAGACGAAACCATGGAAACGGCCGTTGTCACCGGTCGGGTAGCTTTTATCCGGAGTGGCGCTGAGGACGCTACCTCCTCCGACACCTTGTATATAACTCCTGACCAACGGGCGGTCTACTCAAAAAGCACGGCCGCTCTGCGCCGGGAAACCATCAACAGCCAGGATTATGCCGCTTGGAGCCGGGGCGGATTCGTGTTTCAGAGCACTTCGCTGGCAGAAGTGGCCCGCACTCTGGAACGCCACTACGATGTGAAGGTGCAGTTTGCCAACGAGCAGTTGCGCCACTGCCGGCTTACCGGCCGCTTCCGCGACCAAACCCTGCGCGAGGTAGTGAGCGTGTTGGCCCTGACGGGAAGTTTTGGATTTGAACTGACCGATGACCAGCTTCTGATTACTGGCCCGGGCTGCGAGCCTACCTCGACGGCACCTGCCGTTGCGCCTTCCTTATAATACAGGAAGCAGCGTATATTAGAGGGCTTAATTTCCACCCTCGGTATTCGCGTTTTTGGTTGCATGAAGTATTGGCTTCAGTCCTGCGTGGCCTGTGCACGGCTTGGAACGAGAGCAGAATACGGCGCTTATGCAAAGCTGGTAGTGCTGGCAGGGCTACTAACCTTTGCAGTGCCAGGGCGGGCCCAAACATCCATCTCGCCAGTTGCTTCTCCGCTGGTCACTATTCAAACCCACGGGCGCGACCTGCCAACGGTTCTGCGGGAAATTGAACGGCAAAGCGCCTACACCTTTGTGTATAGTGATGGTCAGGCCCGCAGGCAGCTACCAGCCCTCACCTTTACAAAAGCCCCGCTGGAGCAGGTGCTGCACCAACTCTTACCCCCGCTTGGGCTGAGCTACCGCACAGTAGGCCAGCAGATTATTCTAATTCCGCAAGTAGCCCCTGCTACCAGCAGCCCGGCGGTTCCCTCGAGCGTAGCGCGGGGCTATACGGTGCAGGGCCGCGTTACGGCCCGCAATACGGCCACGGCCCTGCCCGGCGCCAGCGTCCTGATTAAAGGCACTACCAGGGGCACCATTGCTTCCGCTGAAGGGCAGTTTTCCTTGGCGCTCGGCCCCGCTGATACCGTGTTGGTAGTCTCTTCCTTGGGATTTATCAGCCAGGAAGTACGTTTCCGCGGCAGAGGGCGGCTGGAGGTTGCCTTGCCGGAAGACACCCGCACCTTGGCCGAGGTAGTAGTAACTGGCTACGGCCTGGAGCGGGAGCGTAAATCGTTGGGTTACTCCGTGCAAGAGGCGCAGGCGGCGCAATTGGTGGAATCACGGGAGCCGAATTTTATCAACTCCGTTAGTGGCAAGTTGGCGGGCGTGCAGGTAAGCCGTAGCGGCTCCGGGCCCATGGGTTCTACCAACATCATCATTCGGGGTTACACCTCCCTTACCCGCGACAGTCGGCCGCTGGTGGTGGTGGACGGGGTGCCCATTGACAACCGAAACCCGCTCCAAGCCACGCGCTTCGGCGGCTACGACTCCGGCGACGGACTATCGGCCGTTAATCCGGAAGACCTGGAAAGTGTATCGGTGCTGAAAGGCGGCAATGCGGCGGCTCTGTACGGCAACCGGGCCGCCAACGGGGTCCTCGTTCTGACCACCAAAAAAGGCAAGCCCGGCCTGGGCCTGACCGTCAGCTCCACTACTACCTTCGACCGGGCTCAGGTACTCACGGAGTACCAAAACGAGTACGGCCAGGGCACCCAGGGCCGGTTTCTGGTTGATGCTGCCGGCAAACCGCTGCTAACCCCGGAAGGGTACCCGCAGGTAGAGGAAGCACTGGAAACCATCGGGAGCTGGGGGCCTCGGATGCAGGGCCAGCTGGTACGGCACTGGAATGGGAAGGTACAACCCTTTGTGTCCCAACCACATAACATCCAGGATTTCTTTCAGCTGGGTTACACTACGGCCAACAACGTCGCCCTTTCTATGGGCACTGACCGCTCCACCCTGCGCATATCGGTGGCCGACCTGCGCAACCGGGGCACTTATCCCAACAGCCGCCTGGCCCGCAACTTCCTAACGTTGCGGGGCACCCACCAGCTAACGAGCCGACTATCCGTTGATCTGAAGGCCAGCTACATTTACTCCCGCAACTTCAACCGTCCCACGCTCGGCGCCAACCCCGACAACGTGATGGTGCAGTTCCAGCATCTGCCCCGCAGTACTGATGTGGACGACCTCCGCCCCTTCCGCGACCCGCTGACGTTGCAACCTGTGCTCTGGAACCAGAACTCCGGCGCGGCATTTCGTACCACCATGCGCCAGAATCCGTTCTGGGCGGCCTACCTCAATACCAACCAGGCGATTCAGCACCGGGCCAACGGCTCCATATCGGCGCGCTACGACTTCACCGATTGGCTGTGGTTGCAGCTACGGGCCGGCACCGACTTTTATGCTTCCGACGTGGGCTACCGCTACGCTAGCTATACTGCTTGGAATACTACCGCCGTGCCCGACCGGGGCGGGGTAGCGCAAAGCCGGCTCACGATGCGGGAAGACAACTTCGACTTTATCCTGAGTGGCACTCGTCGGCTGGGCCCACGCTGGAACCTAACCAGCCAAGCCTTCGGTAGCCTGCTGCAGAAGCGCAACGAAACCACGGGAAGCACTGGCCAGGGCCTGCTCGTGCCCAACGTGTTTACCCTGGCAAATGCGGCCAGCAAAACGCCCGTGTACTCCTTTTCCCGCTACGAGGTGCAGTCCTTATTCGGGCGTAGCTTGCTGGCCTACCGCGAGGCCGTGTTTCTGGAAGTTACCGGCCGCAACGATTGGGATTCTACCCTGCCAGCCGGTAGTTGGTCGTACTTCTACCCGAGCACGTCCCTGTCCGCGGCCTACACCGATTTGTTGGGCTGGCATTCCCGCTGGCTTACGCTGGGCAAGCTGCGAGCCTCCTGGGCCAAAGTGGGCAAGGGCGCGGGCCCCTACGAGTTGGCCACGCAGTACGATTTGGGCTCGGGCGTGCCAAACGCTCCTGGCGTGGGCTCATCTCACCTGGGTCAACCCTTTGCCAACCTGCAAGATCAACTAGCCTTGCTTCGGCTGAAGCCGCAGATTACCCGCTCGGTGGAGTTGGGTTCCGAAATGCGTTTTGGCCGCAACCGAGCCAGCCTAGATGTTACCGTATACCGCACCAACACGTTTAATCAGGTTACCAGCGTGCCGGTTTCAGCTACGTCCGGCTTCCGGACCCAGCTTATCAACGCGGGCAACATTCAGAACCAGGGGGTGGAGGTAGTGGCCGCTGCTACCCCGCTTCCCACCGCCAGCCGCCTGCGCTGGGATGTCAGCCTGAACTGGGCCGCGAACCGCTCCAAAGTAGTGCAGCTAAACGAAGGCGGCACTACCTACCAGCTGGGCACCGAGTCCAACAACGTGGCCATAGTGGCGCAGGTAGGTCGGCCCTTCGGCGACATTGTAGGTCCCCGCCTCCAACGTGCCCCCGACGGACAGCTGCTGGTTGGCCCCGACGGCCTACCCGTAGCACCTAGCCCAACTTTGGCTAGGCTGGGCAACTTTCAGCCCAGCTGGTTTGGCGGTATAACCAATCGGTTCAGCTACAAAAACCTAACTCTCAGCACCTTGCTCGATGCCCGGTGGGGCGGGCAGATTTATTCAGTTTCGCAGCAGCAGGCGGCTTTGTTTGGCAACGCCCGCGCCACGGTGGCAGGCCGCGCCGGCTGGTATGCCTCCGAAGAAGCTCGGGAAGCCGCTAACGTTAGCCCGGCAAACTGGACTGCTACGGGCGGCGTGTTGGTGGAAGGCGTCATCCGCAACCTCGACAACACCTACACACCGAGTCGGCGCTATGTGAACCCGCAGGCGTATTGGGCCCGGCTTTCCACCGCTGCTGAGCCGTTCGTGTACGATGCCAGCTTCATCAAAATTCGGGAGGTAGCCGTTACGTACCGGTTGCCCGTGCCCCTGCTAGCCCGCCTTGGCAAACTCAAGGGCGGCAGCGTGGCCGTTGTTGGGCGCAACCTGGGCTTTCTGAAGCGTGCCACGGAAGGATTTGACCCAGAATCGGCGTACAACCTTTCCCGGGCCCAGGGGCTGGAATCGGGCGGCTATCCTAACAGCCGAACGCTGGGATATTATCTTACCCTCGATTTTTAACCAGCAGCTTTTTCGGTTATGCTACCCCGCGGCCTTTCCCGACACTTCTTTCTTGCCTGGGGGCTAGGCATGGTGTTAGCGGCCGGCGCAACGAGTGGCTGCACGGACCGGTTTGCGGAAATCAACACGGACCCCACCAAAACCGGGGCCGCCTCCGCCGATATGTTGTTTGCCCGCGCCCTTAAGTACGGGGCGCTCTACGACAACGACCAGCAAGTAGGTGAACACCTGCACGCCAACATGTGGGTGCAGTACTTTGCCAACTCTACTCCAGGTTTCGTGACGGACCGGTACGAGAGTAATGACCAGTGGGCCACTACCTTCTGGAATGATTTCTACTCGGGCTATGGCATGGACCTGCAGGAAGCTATCCGCCAGGTGCAAGGCAAGCCCGCTGACGTGAACAAGCTGAGCCAGGCGCGAATTTGGCGGGTTTTCCTGTTTCAGCGCATGACGGATTACTGGGGCGACGTGCCCTACTTCTCCGCCTTTCAAGGAGCCACCGACCAGCTGCGCCCGTCCTACGACGACCAGCGGGCCATTTACGCCGATTTTCTGCGGGAGCTGAAAGCCGCCGCTACGGCCCTCGACGATGCCCAAACCAGTGCTTACGGCCCCGCCGACTTACTGTACGCCAACCCAGCAGCCGCTTTTCCTACTCCGACGGTGGCCGCCGCCAACCAGCGGTGGCGCCATTTTGCCAACTCCCTGCGGCTCCGCGTGGCCCTGCGCCTCAGCAAAGCCGACCCCTATCTGGCCGAGCTGCACGTGCGGGAGGCCCTGGCCGCCGGCGTGATGGAAAGCAACGAGGAATCGGCCATTATGCGGAACACGGGCGGCGGCATCCGGATCAACCAGAACCCGCTGGCCGTGGTGCTGGGCTTCGGCGACAGTCGAGTGAGTGCCACACTTATTGACTACCTAAGCCGCTACCACGATCCTCGACTGCTCATTTTCGCTGACCCCGTTTCGGCTACCAACTCGGCGCGGGTGGGGTTGCCCAACGGCCTTTCCACCGTGGAGCTGACCCAACGCCAGTACAATCCCGCCAACTTTTCCAAGGGTGGGGCCCGCTACCGTTC
Source organism: Hymenobacter sublimis (assembly GCF_023101345.1). Taxonomy (NCBI): domain Bacteria; kingdom Pseudomonadati; phylum Bacteroidota; class Cytophagia; order Cytophagales; family Hymenobacteraceae; genus Hymenobacter; species Hymenobacter sublimis. The sequence continues at coordinate 4,377,517 of NZ_CP095848.1, read as the reverse complement.
CAGCACCAACGACCAAAACCTGCTTACCTACGCGGAAGTCTGCTTTCTGCGAGCCGAGGCCTGCCTGCGGGGCTGGGACGTGGGGTCGGCCCAACGGTGGTACGAAACCGGCGTGCGCGAAGCCCTTGCCCTGGCTGGCATCTCTGAGCCGAATGTTGCCACGAGCTATTTGCAGGAGCCGGAGGTACGCTTCGTGGCAAGTACCGGTCTTCAGCAGATCATGACCCAGAAGTGGCTTTCTTTATTCGGGCACAATGGCTTTGAGGCCTACTCGGAATACCGCCGCACGGGCTTTCCGGTGCTGCGCCCCATTGCGGGCCTAGGCGAAACCAACGGGCAAGTACCTCGGCGTCTGCGCTATCCGCAGTCGGAGCAGCGCCTCAACGCAGCCGCCTACCAAGCCGCCATTAGCCGCCAAGGCCCCGACCTAATGACCACGCGCGTGTGGTGGGATAAATAAATTTCAAATTTCTAGAGTTGGGCTTAGGGGGTAGTGCTCCGTGGCCCGTCTTCTATCTGAAAGCCTACCCTGCCTTCCCGAGCGCAATTATTGGGCATTGTGTGTGCAGTGCAACTAGAAGTCAATTTCTACCCATTATTCCTAGTGAACAAAAACCCTCTCCGGACGCGGAGGGGGTTTTTGCTTTTCTACTTCGGGCAAGATGTGGCCCGTGCCTGCTCTGCGAAACGGTAGCCCTGCACCACAGCACGACGGAAAAATTCGCAGGCCTCCGCAGTGTTGCCTTCCTGCTGCGCAATGCGCCCCAGCAGAAAATATACTTGCCCCTGATTAGGGTAGGAAGCCAGCACCTGCCAGTAGTCGGCGCGGGCGGCCCGCAGGTCATGCTCCTTGAAGTAGGCCAGGCCCCGGTACAGCAGCAGCCGGGCTCCAATGAAGGCAGGCTCCTGGCGAGCGTGTCGTAAGCCCGCAGTGAAGTCGCGGCGGGCGGCGGAATAGCGGTGCGAGAAAAGCAGCGCCTCCCCGCGCAATAGCCGGGCGTGCGCCAAGGTAGAATCCTGAGCTAGCGCCTGCTGGGTAGTAGCTTTTACCAGATCTGGCCGCTGTAGGGCCCGGTAGCACAAGCTTAACCGCAACAAAAGCTCCGCGCGCTGGCGTGGACTTTCGGCCGTTGCTAGTGCCGCTTTATAGTCCGTAACGGCCGCCAAGGGGTTATGATAAAACAGCTCTTCTATTTCTGCCCGGCGGCGCAGGGCCGCCGCATAGTCGGGCCGGAAGCGCAGAGCATCGGAAAAAAAGCTGTGAGCAGCGCTCCACTCCCGGCGAGTGTAGGCTTCTAGGCCGCGCTGGTAATTGCTGGTGGCCGTCAGGCGATACATGGAAATACGCACGGCCAGTACGAACAATATAATGCCCCCTATCACCAATAAAATCAGGCGCAAGTCGTGGCGCGTGAACTTGGGACGCTGCTTGGGAATGGTACGATAATGCCGCTCATGAGAACCCGCCGGTCGCCGGGTCCGGACGGGAGCCGGCGGTGGCATAGGCACCCCGTAGATGTGCTGACCCTGATTGCGAAACTGCTGTTGCCGCCGCGCTTCCTCGGCCCGACGAGCCGCTACCTGGAGCTGAAAGTCATATTGAGCCCGGCGGCCCGGGTCGCCGAGTACTCGGTACGCCGCTGCTGCTGCCTTAAATAACTCCTCGTATAAGGGGCTGCCGCCGTGCTTATCCGGGTGGTATTTCACGGCCAGCTGCTTGTAAGCCAGCTTTATTTCCCGGGCCGTAGCCGTGGTAGCAACGCCCAGTACCTGGTAGTGATTTTGGCTCAACCTATGACATTATATAGTAAAAGTACGTCAATTTTCAGACACGCTGCTAGGTTTTCCGTAAGAAAGGGCTATCTGCAAAACTGGCTCCGGCGTGGTTTTCAGACCTATGCACCCGTAACATTGTTCCTCGCAAAAATCCTCCCCTATGGGCCTGTTCTCCACTGAAGATGACGCCACCAAAACGCCCCGCACGGATAATCTGATGGGCAACGTGATGGGCTACCTGGATACCCGCATTGATCTGGTACGCCTGGAAACTCAAGAAAAAGTAAAAACGGCCTTCGTTGGCACCCTGCACGGGGTAGCACTGGCTACTATTGGGCTGCTGTTTTTTCTGTTTCTGAACATATTCCTGGGGCTTCTGCTCAACGACGTTCTGGACAGCCCGTATTGGGGCTTCGGTATTGTGGCCGGCTTTTATCTGGTGCTGCTCGTCGTCTTTGTAATAGGCGTTGATAAAAAGCTTTTCCAGGGCCTAGCCGACAAGCTCCTGAACAATACCATTTATAAATCTGACAAACGCCAAGCCTAACCCATCGTATGGCCGATCTGCATAACCCGCTGTTTGAGGACGAAAAGGAGTTTCTGGAGCGCCAGAAGCTGGAATATGAGCGCGCCCTGATGGGCGACGTGGAAGGCATCAAAGCCAAAACGCAGGAAGTCAGCAAGTACGTAGCCATTGGTGCTGGCGTGCTCGGTGGCATCTGGCTGCTATCGAAGGCTTTTGGCGGAAAAAAAAAAACACGCCGACCTTCACAACGAGGATGACTACGCCCGCCACCTAAGAAACGGCAATAGCCGCCCTCGTCGTTCGCAGGCTTCTACGGCCGTGGACACGGCTGTAGCAGATGATCTGGGCTTTGGCACGGGTCATCATCACTACGACCGTGGTCGTAAGCAGCCTTACTCAGAACGCGCCCACATCGCGCCCGATGTGTATCACACGGATAATGATCCGTTTCAGCCCCTGGGTTTTGATGAGCCGGCGCCTCGTCGCTCTGTGCCAGCTCCGCGTCCGGCCAATCATCAAGGGGAGGCTTCTTCGGTCTTGGCTTCAGCAGTAAAAGCCTTTATGCAGTCAGATACTGGCAAGATGCTGATAGCACAGGCATCGGCGGTGCTGATGGCCTATGTAGCGAAGAAAGCCAGCGAGTATTTACCAATCATCAAAAATCCCGACCTTGCGTCTTCGGCTACGGTTCACACTGAACCAGAAACCCGGGACATTGAATTTACCTACCACCACGACGACGCGGATGCGCCTCACCAGCCTGTATGATGCCTTAAGCAAACGCCGGATCCACGGCCAGAAGTCTCTGGCCGTATTGCTGGACCCCGATAACCTGGATGAAGTCAGCTGCCGGCAGTTGCTAGAGCTTAGTGAACAGCATACCGTAGAATACTTTTTTGTGGGTGGCAGCTTGGTGATGAACTCTCGCCAGGCTGCCCTCATTCGTTTTATCAAGAGCCGTTCCAGCATTCCGGTTCTGCTTTTTCCCAGCCATAGCCTGCATCTGGATGACCAAGCCGATGGTATTCTTCTGCTGTCCTTGATTTCCGGGCGCAACCCTGACTTCTTGATTGGTCAGCACGTTATTGCCGCGCCGCTGCTGCGCCAGAGCAATTTGCAGATTCTACCAACGGGCTATATGCTCGTGGATACGGGCCGCCAAACCACGGCCAGCTACATCAGTGGCACTACCCCCTTGCCCCACGACAAACCAGGTATTGCGGCCTGCACGGCCATGGCAGGTGAACAGCTTGGCCTCCGCCTCATGTACCTGGATGGGGGTAGTGGCGCCCTATACCCCGTAGCTCCAGCCATGATTCGGGCTGTGCGCCAAGCGGTAGATGTGCCTTTGATAGTGGGAGGTGGCATCAACACCACGGAGAAGGCCCAGGCCGCACTAGCCGCTGGCGCTGATGTCATTGTGGTAGGAAACCAAATTGAAAAATCGCCGGAGTTTCTGGCCGAGATGTCGAAAATTGTGCGCAGCTTCAACAGTGTTGCCACCAAAACCGTGTAGCCCCAAGACACCATAGTAGTTACACTCAGCTACACCTAGCAAAGCAAAAGGCACCCGATATCGGGTGCCTTTTGCTTTGCTAAGGAAGTCTAGCCCAAGTTTCAGCCAGGGCTAATACGCTGCTAGATGTTCATAGCTGACTCACGGCGGCGCATTTTGCCGGCCGGAATGCCAAACATCATTTTAAAACGGCGGCAGAAATAAGCGGTGTCCTTGTAGCCTACCTCTTTACCAATGTCGCGGATGCTCTTTTTAGTCGTGCGCAGCAGGAACACGGCGCGCTCCATGCGCTGGTACTCAATGTAGTCCTGAGGGTTAATACCCGTCAGCATCTTGAAGTACTGACCCACGTAATCCTCGCTCACGTTAGCTACACCCGAGAGGACCTTGTTCGACAAGTCGCCGCCGATGTTTTCCTTAATATAGTTGAATAGGTCGATGAGGCGCGGATCCTTGAAGTAGGTGCTGTTGGTAGCCAGTTGCTCTACGAACATCTTGTTTTTCAAGATGTAGCGCACAATTTCCACCACAATATTCTCGGTGTAAATCGTAATAAGACGCTCCCGGCCCGGCAATTCCTGCAGGCTTTCCTCTACTACCTTAATAACCAAGTTTGCCAGCTTGGAATTGCCCGTAATCAGGAAGGCAGGCACGTCCAGAGACGCGAAGAAGTTGACGGAGTCAAACACCTTGGCCTCAAAGCTCACAAAGGAGTGGCTTTCCTCGGCGTCACCAATCAGGTCGAGGTCGGAGTTAGAGTGGAAGAACTTGTCCTTATTCGTTATCAGGTCATCGTTGGTGATGCTCTTGCTGGATGGCTCACCGTACGTAACTTTCGTGGCCCGACCTCCCGGAATGAACAGCATTTCGCCCTCTTCCACTACCTGGTCCTCGTCGCCGAAAGAAACCCGGCCCTTATGCAGCAAAATAAGGTTGTTGCCCACATCGTAAGAATTGCGCACCGTAAAAGGCTGCTGCAATACCAGATTTTTCGCCTTAATGTACCGAACACCAAGCGACTCAATTACTTTATTATAATCTTCCATCTTCGACGGGTATTTTAAAACTCAGGTGTGGGTGGAGAAATAGTACCCCTGACTTATGTAATGCAAAATAACATATAAAAATTCACACAAACACAAAACCCAGCCTAAAAAAGGCTGGGTTTTGTGCAATACTTCTGACTTTTAGGCAATTCAAGTCTTACTTGAGAATTTCCCGAGAGATTACAATTTTCTGAATCTCAGAAGTTCCCTCATAAATCTGGGTGATTTTAGCGTCGCGCATCAGGCGCTCTACGTGGTATTCTTTCACGAAACCGTAGCCTCCATGAATCTGCACGGCTTCCACGGATGCATCCATGGCCGTTTTGGAAGCGAACAGCTTAGCCATAGCGCCTGACTTAGCGTAGTCCTGATGCGCGTCCTTGTCGTGGGCGGCTTGCAGGCACAACAGACGAGCAGCATCAATGTTCGTGGCCATATCGGCCAGCTTAAACTGAATAGCCTGGTGCTGGGCAATTGGCACGCCGAATGCTTTGCGCTCCTTTGAGTATTTCAATGCCAACTCATACGAGCCGGAAGCAATACCCAAAGCTTGCGCGGCAATGCCAATCCGGCCACCAGCCAGCACCTGCATGGCGAATTTGAAGCCGAAGCCATCTTCCCCGATGCGGTTTTCCTTGGGCACCTTCACATCATTGAACATGAGGGAGCAAGTATCAGAACCGCGAATACCGAGCTTGTTTTCCTTCGGGCCGGTCTGGAAACCTTCCATACCTTTCTCTACGATAAGCACGTTGATGCCGCGGTGCTTTAGCTCGACGTTGGTTTGAGCAACTACCAGGTATACCGAAGCGGTAGTACCGTTGGTAATCCAGTTCTTGGTGCCGTTCAGCAGGTAGTAGTCCCCTTTGTCTTCAGCAGTGGTGCGCTGGCTGGTAGCATCGGAGCCAGCTTCCGGTTCGGAAAGAGCAAATGCGCCGATGATTTCGCCGGAGGTCAGGCGGGGCAGGTACTTGCGCTTCTGCTCCTCCGTGCCGTACTTCTCCAGACCCCAGCATACCAGCGAGTTATTCACCGACATGATAACGGAGCAGGAAGCATCTACTTTGCTGATTTCCTCCATGGCCAGTACGTAGCTCACGGTATCCATGCCGCCGCCACCATACTCGGGGCTAACCATCATGCCCAGGAAGCCCAGCTCGCCCATTTTTTTGATCTGCTCGGCGGGAAACTTTTGGTGATCATCCCGTTCGATGACGCCGGCCCACAATTCATTCTGGGCAAAGTCGCGGGCAGCGGCCTGAACGGCCAGTTGTTCTTCGGTGAGCTGAAAATCCATGCGGTATAATGGGTGGGGTGGGAAAAGCAAAAAGTGTTATACAGCGGGGCGTAAATTCGCTGTCGGGCCTCAAAATTAACCGACAAGTTTGCAGATTACGCAGATGGCCCGCATTTTTTTAGTAGGCTAGCAGCATAAGGTATCCTGCTCGTTTTTTGTTTCCTCCCACGCCTAGTTTCTGCCACTGAATTACCAGAGCTTCCAGCGGCATTTCACCTACCGTCACTTACTGCTACGGCCTCGTGCTGAGAGAATACTGCCTAGTTCAGAGTGGTGAAGTATGAGAGCCAATAAGACACAAACAGCCGCCCTTTTGCAAGAGCGGCTGTTTGTGATGTAGAAGCGTTTTTAGCGTATGACCATCTATCGACGGTCGCGGCTACCTAGGAAAATGCTTACGTAGTAAAGCAGGGTAGCCAAGGAGCTGAGGGCTGCTACCACGTAAGTCATGGCGGCCCACCACAGAGCGTCTTTGGCCATGGCGTGTTCTTGTGGGGTCACGATGCCGCGCTTGTCAATCCAGGCCAGGGCCCGCTTGGAGGCGTCGAACTCAACCGGCAAGGTCACGAAGGAGAACAGCGTGGTCAGGGAGAATAGCACAATGCCTACCCCCAACGGAATGAGCGTTGTACGAATCATGAACACGCCAGCCAGCAGCACGAAAGGCATAAACTTCGATACGGCACTCAGGGCCGGCACCATGGCCGAGCGGAACTGCAGGGCGCTGTAGGCGGTGGCATGCTGCACGGCGTGGCCACATTCGTGGGCGGCTACGGCCGCGGCGGCGGCGCTGCGCTCCTCATACACGGCCTCGCTGAGGTTTACAGTTTTATCGGCGGGGTTATAGTGGTCGGTCAGGCGGCCTTCGGTGCTGATAACGCGCACGTCGGTAATGCCGTGGTCGGCGAGCATCAGCTCGGCAATCTGCCGGCCGGAAAGGCCCGACTGTAGTCCGATTTGAGCGTACTGGCTGAACTTGCTCCGTAGCCGCCACTGAATCAGCCAGCTGACTATCATAGCCAGAATGACGATAAAGTAGATGGGGCTTGAGTTGTAGTACATGGTAGGGATGGTTAGTGTGAGAGGCCTAAGCTGAGCTCTTCGACTAACGCACGGATAGCAACACCTGCCTCCGACCTCAGCCTTTCTGCTCAGCTACTACCCAAAATTCGCTCGACGATGCGCGTGGTGCTGTAACCAGTTACCAGGGGTACGGTTAGCACCTGCCCGCCGTTTCGTAACACTACTTCGTGGCCCACAATTCCACTGATTTGATAGTCGTCGCCCTTGACCAGAATATCGGGTTGGATGGCTTCTATCAGGTTCAGCGGAGTTTGCTCGCCGAAGAGTACTACCGCATCCACAAACAAAAGGGAGGCCAACACCCGCGCTCGTGACACTTCGTCTTGCAGGGGACGCCCCGGCTTTAGGCAACTCACAGAAGCGTCAGTGTTTAACCCTACAACTAGGCGTTGGCCCAAGTGGCGGGCTTTCTCAAGGTAGTCGACGTGCCCCAAGTGGAGCAGGTCGAAGCACCCGTTTGTAAATACAACCTTCTCTCCGGCAGCTTTCCAAGCCGCTACTTCGTCTAGCAACTCTGGCAACGGCAGTATTTTATCTTTTGCCCACATGTACTTGCCGCGTTAGGTTAAGGCTACTTGCGGGGTAGCTTTCCCTGATTTTACCATGCTGGCCACGAAGCTGATGCCGCCCATCAGCACTACCAGCAGGGTTTGGGAGCCGTGCACTACCAGCGCGTAAGCAATGCCAGCTTCTTTGCTGATGCCGTACACCAGCAACGTGCTTTGCACCATTAGATGGAAGGCCCCGAAGCCGCCCTGCACCGGCGCCGCCATGCCAAAAGCCCCGAACGTCAGCACGGCCAATCCGGCGGCCGGCGTTAGGCCAGCCGTGGCTGGAAAGGCGAAGAAAGCTAGATAATCCATGAGGTAGTACACCAGCCAGGTGAAGGCTGTATGCAGCAGAAACAGGCCAGGACTGCGCAACTTTCGCACACTAAATACGCCGTCGAGCATGCCCCGCACAAAGTTTTCGAGCTTTACAAATAGCGCGCGCTGCCGCAGCTTTTCCAGGTTGCGCAGTAACAAGTAGCCCGACAAAAGCAGCAACACCACTGTAATGGCCGCTAGCAGCAGCAATAGGTTCTTGTGCGCGGCCAAGGATTCGTACCGGTCGGAGAACAAGCTCACCACAAAGGCCCAAAACTTATGGAAATCCAGCAGAAGCGTCAGGCCCAGCAAGCTGGCCAGAATCAGTAAATCGATTACGCGTTCCGTAATAACGGCCCCCAACGACACCTGCACCGGAACCCGGTCGGTGCGGTTGAGCACGGAGCACCGAATGACTTCACCCATGCGAGGTAGCACCAGATTAGCGAGGTAGCCTACCATCATAGCGTGGTACACCTGCCAGTAGCGCGGATTTTGTCCGCTGGCCTCCAGCTGCATCTGCCAGCGGTGGGCCCGGCTGAAGTAACCTAGGGCTGAAAGTAATACCGTCAGGCCCAGCCAGCCGTAGTTGGCTTCACGCATGTATTGGCCCACCAATCTCAGCTCCTGACCACGCAGGGCGTACCACATCAATAACCCCGACAATACCAGCAGCAAGCCGTATTTCAGAACGTTCAGCAGTTGCTTCATGGCGGTAAATAGGTGAATGTCTGCTCCCCAAACAAGAAAACAGCTGGCGGGCCACGCGCGGAAGCCTGTTTATCTGGGGCTATTCCGGCACTGGTCCGCCAGCATTATTTCTGGGTAAAACCCAATTAACTAATGCGATTATGCTGATCTGGGAAGATAACCGTGGGCTTGTGAGCCCGCGCCTCCGCAAAGTCAATGAGGGCGTAAGAAATGATGATGATGATGTCGCCGACGGCTACGCGACGGGCGGCTGGACCGTTCAGGCAGATCATTCCGGAGCCTCGCTCGCCCTTAATGGTATAGGTTTCGAACCGTTCCCCGTTGTTAACATTGACGATGGTTACCTTCTCATTTTCCACCATGTTGGCCGCATCCAGCAGGTCTTCATCAATAGTGATGCTGCCCACGTAGTGCAATTCCGCCTGCGTAACCTTTACGCGGTGAATCTTCGACTTGAGAATTTCGATGTGCATGGGTGAAAAAGCGGTGAATTTTGGGCCGCAAAGATAGTAAACCCACCTTGAAGCGCCGGGGTGCTACCCGCATTAGGGTTGGGTTACCACTACGTTATCAATCAGCCGAACGCCGCCCAGATGCGCTGCCACACACACCGCCACCGAACGGCCCAGCTGCCACTGCTGCAGCGGCTGCAAGGTTTGCGCATCTACCAACTCCAGGTATTCCAGCTCAAGGCCGGGCGCGGAACTAAGCGAAGCACAAGCCGCCGTCCGAACCTCATCAACGGAAGCTTGCCCACTTAGCACCAGTTTTTGAGCCAGCTGCAGGGCCTGATATAAGCGCGGAGCCACGGCCCGGGCTGCCGCGTCCAAACGCCGGTTTCGCGACGACATAGCTAGTCCGTCGGCCTCCCGCACGGTAGGAAACGCTACTAGCTCCAGATCAAACGACAAATCCGCTATGAGCTGCCGTACAATAGCTACTTGCTGGAAGTCTTTCTGCCCAAAATACACCCGGTGGGGTCGGCCCAGGTGAAATAGTTTGCTCACTACCGTGGCTACCCCATTGAAGTGCCCCGGGCGGTGCGCCCCTTCCATTACATGCTCCAGGGGCCCAAAATCGAAACGTAGCACGCTGGGCTGCGGGTACATATCAGCGGCCGTAGGCAAGAACAACGCTGTGCAGCCCGCCGGAGCCAGCAGTGCGGCGTCGGCTTCGGGCAGGCGTGGGTACAGACGGAAGTCTTCGGGGTTATTGAACTGGGTAGGGTTCACGAAGATGCTGGCTATGACCACATCACACTCCTGGGCTGCCGCCCGCACCAGCTGCAAGTGGCCTTCGTGCAGGGCACCCATGGTGGGCACTAGGCCAATGCGCTTCCCTTCTCGCCGCCAAGTTTCGGTATGGGCTTGCAACGCAGCGACGGTATTCAGTATCTCCATAGAGTAAAAAGGCCCCTACGGCGAGTGGCCAGATGGGTTAGGTTGAAATTTCCCTCAAAAATGTTTAATTTTGTGCATCCCAAAGTGTTGCCCATTCCTAATCACCCCAACTGACTCTATATGTCCAAGTTGAGAATACTCTATGCTGCCACGGAAATCAACCCGTTTTTGCAGACCACCAAGGTAGCGGAGTTTTTGCGGCGGCTGCCGCAGGGAATGCAGGAAATGGGGATGGAAATCCGCATTTTCGTGCCCCGTTTCGGCATCATCAACGAACGTAAGAACCGCCTGCACGAGGTAGTGCGGCTCTCGGGCATCAACATTGCCGTGGGCGAGGACGAAAAGCCGCTCATCATTAAAGTGGCGTCTATTCCGAACGCTAAGTTGCAGGTATACTTTATCGACAACGAAGACTACTTCCACCGCAAGTCCGTGTTGGTTGACAAGAACGATAAGTTTCACGCCGATAATGACGAGCGGGCTATCTTCTTCTGCAAAGGGGTGCTAGAAACGGTAAAGAAGCTGGGCTGGGCACCTGACATTGTGCACTGCAATGACTGGATGACAGGCTTGATTCCGATGTATCTGAAGACGACCTACAAAAAGGACCCAATCTTCAAGGACGCCAAATCGGTGTTTACCATCTACAACAATGAGTTCGACCACAAGTTTGAGGGCGACATCATTGAGAAAGCCAAGATGCTGGACATTGAAGACGACATGCTGGCCGCACTGAAAACTGCCGACTTCGGCGGTTTCATTAAGGTAGGTATGGAGTATTCTGATACGGTAGTGAAATCAGACGAATCGTTCAGCGAAAACCTGAACACGCTGTTCACCGAGTACTCGACCAAGAAACAAATTGAGCAGGTTGGCGCCGACGACAATTTGCTGACTTCTTACTACGCCCTCTATAATGAATTGGCCAGCTAGCGCCAGCCGACTCGCTTCGGTTTCCCTTTTTGCCGTTTCCCTGCTGGGCCTCACAACCAGCTGCGAAGAAGCTAACGACCTTGGTCTGGAGCTACCCGGCACTTCGCCCATCAGCTCACAATTCCTTGACCTGCCGATTGCTACGTATACCGTACGGCAGCAGCCTGTTGAAACGGTTAACAGCAATCAAGTGCTGGTTGGTCGGCTGCGCGATACTAAGGTTGGCACCACTACTGCTCAGGCCTATCTAAACCTGCAGTACAACTCCTACTTGAGCCCAGCAGATTCCTTGCCCAGCAAATTCACAGGAGTTAAGCTGGATTCCGTGGTGCTTAGCATTGGTTTCGACAAGGTGTATGGCACTACGTCTCAGCCATTGCGGTTCGACTTGGGTGCACTCAATCAGCCACTGGACGACCGTACCGTATACAATTCGGCCTCCGCTGCTCCGGCTAGCAGTGTGTTGCTCACAAATCTTTCAGCTCCGCTTAACCGCGCTATCCAAGTTAAGCAGCGGACGGTGGCTTCTAGTACCACGGATACCACTACCCGCCTCATCACTACCACTGTGATAGATAGAGTATTGCGGGTGCGGCTGCTGAAATATGCAGCTACTACAGCGCTGGCAAACTCGGTTTTTACCGCCTTGCAGAGTGCTTCCTTTAACCAGGAGAAGCTGGATGCCGTCTGGAAAGGTATAGCTCTAACACCCTCCGCTGGATTCGCAGATAACATTGTAGCATTTAACCGCTCGTACAATTCTAGAGTGGTATTTTATTTCAGTGGCACAAATGCCAGCGGTTACAAGAGCAAGTTTCACTCTTACAGCGTAGTAGCGGGTCCCTTGCCTACCGATGCGCGCACTACCGGGCCGAAGTATTTCACCCAGCTCACCACTGACTTTTCTGGTACTGCCCTAGCAAGCCTGAGCTCAGCCGGTCAGCAGATTAACTCTACTGCTACCGATGGCTACACTTATCTACAGGATGGCACTGGGTTAGCTACCCGCCTGGAATTCCAAGGCCTAGAAACCCTCCTGAATAATAAGGAACAGGCAGTGAACCGGGCCGAGTTGCTGTTGCCAATCAAGCAGAACACCAATGGTCTGTTTCCTTACTTGGGGAACAGAGCTAACGAAAACGCTGGCAACAACCCTAGAGACAGGTCGGACCCTCGGATAAACAGCATACAGCTCTACGAGGTAGATGCCAGCAATCAACCCTTGACGCGCATTGTTGGAGCTACCAGCTACGAGCGGCTTGTGCAGGAGGAATTATCGAGCCAGAATGGACAGTCAATGGTAACCAGCGTAGGCAATCCGGCTGCAGCTAGGTTATACCCGAGCTATGATATGTTGGAGTACTACAGCATCCCGTTAACTGAATATCTGCAGGCCTACTTGCAAAATCGGTTGGACGGTGAGCGGCCTTCGGCCCTGCTGTTGTCTCCCATCCTGCGTGATAACCCCAACCTGACCTTGAACCGCGCTCAGCTCGATACGAAGGGAATTAAGCTCCGCGTATATTATTCTAAGCTTCGTTAAACAGCATTTTGTGCTGTAGGAGCCTATCAACAAGGGCGGCACGGCTTTTGCCGATGCCGCCCGTTTTTAACTTTCATTTTCGGAAAGTTTCTGCTCTGTCACAATCAAACAACTTATGTGCGGAATTGTCGCTTACATTGGGCACCGTGAGGCCTGCCCCATCATCATCAAAGGCCTGCGTCGCCTGGAATACCGTGGCTATGACTCAGCTGGCGTAGCCCTGCTGAATGGCCAGCTCAGCGTTTACAAGAAAAAGGGCAAAGTAGCTGACCTCGAAGCCTATATTGCTGAGGTCGACACGCATGCTCATATTGGCATGGGCCACACCCGCTGGGCTACCCATGGTGAACCCAACGACGTAAATGCCCACCCGCACTACTCTACCTCAGAGCGGATTGCTATTATCCATAATGGCATCATTGAAAACTACGCCGCGCTAAAGCAGCACTTGCAGCAGCAAGGTCACGTGTTCCACTCTGACACGGACACCGAAGTGTTTGTCAATCTGATTGAGGAAATCCAGAAGCAGAATAACTGCTCCCTGGAAGAAGCCGTCCGTTTGGCCCTGCACGAAGTAGTAGGTGCATATGCCATTGTGGTACTGAGCAAGGATAACCCCAACCAGCTAATTGCCGCCCGTAAAGGCTCACCATTGGTAATTGGGGTAGGCGAAAACGAGTTCTTCCTCGCCTCCGATGCTACGCCCATCATTGAGTACACCAACGAAGTAATCTATGTGAACGATTACGAGTTGGCAGTAATTAAGGATGGTCAGCTGGAGATCCGCAGCAAGGAGGACGTAAAGCAGACCCCCTACATTCAGACCCTGGAGTTGGAGCTAGACCGCATTGAAAAAGGCGGCTACGAGCACTTCATGCTGAAGGAAATCTTCGAGCAGCCTCGCTCTATCCTTGATTCGATGCGGGGCCGCTTAGAACTGGAAGCTGGCCACTTGAACATGGGCGGCGTGCGCGCCTACGAACGGAAGTTTGTAAACGCGGACCGCATCATTATTGTAGCCTGCGGTACTTCCTGGCACGCGGGCCTGGTGGCTGAATACCTGCTGGAAGACCTAGCTCGTATTCCGGTAGAAGTAGAATACGCTTCAGAATTCCGTTACCGCAACCCCATTATCACGGAGCGCGACATCGTAATTGCTATTTCGCAGAGCGGTGAGACGGCAGATACGCTGGCTGCAATTGAGCTGGCAAAAAGCAAAGGCGCCACCATTTTTGGTATCTGCAACGTAGTGGGCAGCAGCATTGCCCGGGCTACTGATGCCGGCGCTTACACCCACGCGGGCCCCGAAATCGGGGTAGCTTCTACCAAGGCCTTCACGGCTCAAGTAACGGTACTGACGCTGCTGGCCATGATTGTGGGCCATAAGCGCGGCACGCTCTCCGACACGAAGCTGCGGGAATTGATGATGGAGCTGAACACTATTCCGGCGAAAGTGGAAAAGGCGTTGCAGCTAGACACGGAAATCAAACAGATTTCTGAAATCTTCAAGGACGTTTCTAACTTCCTATACCTGGGCCGCGGCTATAACTTCCCCGTGGCTTTGGAGGGAGCTCTGAAGCTAAAGGAAATCAGCTACATCCACGCCGAGGGATACCCCGCTGCGGAAATGAAGCACGGCCCGATTGCCTTGATCGACGAGAACATGCCGGTAGTTGTTATTGCAACCAAGGACAGCTCCTACGAAAAGGTAGTAAGCAACATCCAGGAGGTGAAAGCCCGCAAAGGCCGGATCATTGCCGTGGTAACAGAAGGCGACACGGTGATTCCGGAAATGGCGGAATTCACCATTGAAGTACCCGCTACAAGCGAAGTGCTGATGCCGCTGGTATCAGTAGTGCCGCTGCAGCTGCTCTCCTACCACATTGCCGTGCTACGTGGTTGCAACGTTGACCAGCCCCGTAACCTGGCTAAGTCGGTAACGGTAGAGTAACCGACACTGCTAGAATAGAAAAAGCCGCCTGGGTGTTCCTCGGGCGGCTTTTTCTGTTACTTTTATTCACTAATCGACTTCAAATAGCTCCCCGCGCAGGTGCATTCTTTTAAGTAAGGAACAAGGGTTGTAGCGTGGCTCGCGCGTGTCCTGGTACGCACCTTCCAGCGCTTCGTAGACGCGGCTCAAGCCTATTCTATTGGCCCGTGTTAGCAAGCCAGCCCCGCTTCCTGGTAGCAGCTGGTTGACAGCTAAAACGGAGGCCGCTCCTTCCTGCAAGGCGTAACAGGCTTCGTTGATGGCTTGACAGATGACCCGCGGGGTTAGCAACCCCACCCGATCCTGCACTACGTGGCAGTGCGTGCCGAGCAGAGCACAAACTTCAGGAAGGGGAAGCAGGTCGGCGGCGCGGTAGGTGCTCACTTCCCAAGCCGGCACATCAATAAACGTAGGTAGGCCGCAGAACCCGAACACGGGCCCAAAAGGAGGGGCTTCGTCGTGGAAGAGTTGAGCTAAACTACGGGTAGTAGTATTGTAAAAAAGGGGCTGCCGGGGTTGCTCGTAGTGCAGCTCGGGCCAGTCGCGCAGGTCGAAAGCAACGTCCGCCGCTCCGAGGCGGGTGAGCAGGTCGGGCGCACCGGCCGGGCAGAAGTCATAGGTGGGCGCTGCTCCAAACTTGCGGCGAAATTCGGCCTCCACCTGCTGGCCTTCAACAATGAACAGATGCATCGTTTTTTCAGCTTACTTTGGAGTAAGATAGTCTCCTTTCCCCCGAATTTTCCGCTTTATGGCAAACACCATCGTTTATTCAGCCCAAGCTCCCGCTCCCATCGGCCCCTATAGCCAAGCCATTCAGGCCGGCAACACCGTGTATGTTTCGGGTCAGATTGCCCTTGACTCCGATACAGGCCAGCTCGTCGGTGACGGTGATGTGGTTCAGGAAACGCACCAAGTAATGCGCAACCTCCAGGCCGTGCTGGAAGCAGCCGGCTACACGCTACGCGACATTGTGAAGTGCAGCATCTTCGTGAAAGACCTCGGCAACTTTGGCTTGATCAACGA
This sequence comes from Hymenobacter sublimis, assembly GCF_023101345.1. Lineage (NCBI taxonomy): Bacteria > Pseudomonadati > Bacteroidota > Cytophagia > Cytophagales > Hymenobacteraceae > Hymenobacter > Hymenobacter sublimis. Next base: position 4,361,807 of record NZ_CP095848.1, on the reverse strand, counting down.
AATTTACGGGAGCTATTTTTCCGCCGATTATGCTCCGGCCCGCGAAACCGTGGAGGTAAGCCGCCTACCCAAAGATGTGCAGGTGGAAATTTCCTGCATTGCCGTTAAATAGTGCGCTCCTACGCGGTGCGTCAAGTTTATTAGCTCACTATCCTACTTGTTGACTTATGCGAGAGTTAGGGATTTTTCTGTTTCTGGCCGGGCTGGTAGCCATGCTAGCGCCGCTGCTGTTGCCGGCCAACTTTCGGTTCCCGCTACTAGACTGGATCAACAACTGGGGTCCTACCACGGCCTGGCTGATTCGGGGTGGAGCGGTTGTGCTAGGGCTAGTGCTCTGGCTACGCTTTAGAAATCAGGAATAAATGCGCCGGCCTACCTCTCGCAAAACAGTCAAACTTCATCATAAGCCTGCCTACTTTCCGCCGGAACGGGTGCTGACCCGCGCCCTACCCCCGGAACTGGTGGGCGAGCGGGAGTTTGAGAACTACCACTTCCTGAATTTTGACTTGAGCCAGAGCAATCTGTCCGGTCGGTTATTCAGTGAATGCCGGTTTGAGAACTGCAACTTGGCGGGTACTAGCTTGGCCAACACGTCCTTGCAGAATGTGGCCTTTGATGGCTGTAAGCTGCTGGGGTTGCCGTTTGAAGTCTGCCGCGACATGCTGTTCAGCGTCCACTTCGACCGGTGCCAGCTCGATTACGCGTCCTTCGCTGGCAAAGCCATGCCTAATACCCGATTCGTGGACTGCTCCCTACGCGAGGCCAGCTTCACCCAGACCGATCTAACCGGGGCCGTGTTTCAAAATTGCCAGCTGGAACGGGCCGTATTTCTGCATACCACGCTTAGCGGAGCTGACTTCCGGACGGCGCACAACGTGCTGCTTGACCCCGAGGTAAATGAGCTAAAAGATGCCCGCTTTGCCCTACTCAGCTTGCCCGGACTCCTGGCCCGGCACGGTCTGATTATCGAGTGAGATACCGGCCTTGAAGGCTGGTAGGCCCATCTTTTATCTACTTCCGAGGTCAATTTTATATCCCACGCCTCCCCGGCGAATTACCTACCTTTGCGGCGCGTTTCGGACCTGAATCGGGCGCAAATCAGCTGTTTGTATGGAAAGAGAAGTACGGGTGCGTTTCGCGCCCAGCCCCACCGGCCCGCTGCACATCGGCGGCGTGCGCACTGCGCTGTATAACTACCTGCTGGCCCGCAAGCTAGGCGGCAAGATGCTACTGCGCATCGAAGACACCGACCAGAACCGGTTCGTACCCGGCGCCGAGGACTACATTCGTCAGAGCCTGGAGTGGTGCGGCATTGAGCTAGATGAAAGCCCCTGGAACGGCGGCCCCCACGCCCCCTACCGCCAGAGCGAGCGGAAGCCCATGTACCGGCAGTACGCCCAGCAACTCATTGACAGCGGCCACGCCTACTACGCCTTCGACACACCCGAAGAACTGGACGCCATGCGCGCCCGCCTCACGGCCGCCAAGGTGCCTAACCCGCAGTATAACAGCATCACGCGCGCCCAGATGCGCAATTCCTTGACCCTGCCGGCCGAGGAAGTGAAGCAGCTCCTGGAGGCCGGAGAGCAGTACGTTATCCGGCTGAAAGTGCCCCGTAAGGAAGAGGTTCGCTTCAACGACCTGATCCGCGGCTGGGTGGTAGTACACTCATCGAGCATTGATGACAAGGTGTTAATGAAGTCGGATGGTATGCCGACGTACCACCTGGCCAACATCGTGGATGACCACCTGATGGAAATCACCCACGTAATTCGAGGCGAGGAGTGGCTACCCTCGGCGCCTCTGCACGTGCTGCTTTACCGCTATTTGGGCTGGGAAACGACCATGCCAAACTTCGCCCACTTGCCTCTGCTGCTCAAGCCCGACGGCACAGGCAAGCTCAGCAAACGCGACGGTGACCGGCTAGGCTTCCCGGTGTTTCCGCTGGAATGGCACGGCAAAGACGCCGAAACTGGTGAGCCAACCGTCAGCAGTGGCTACCGCGAATCGGGCTACCTGCCCGATGCCTTCATCAACTTCCTGGCTTTCCTGGGCTGGAATCCTGGCTCCCAGCAAGAGCTGTTCACGATGGACGAGTTGATCGAGGCCTTTTCGATTGAGCGCGTAAGCAAGTCGCCAGCCCGCTTCGACCAGAACAAGGTACGCTGGTACAATGAGCAGTATCTGCGGGCCAAGCCCGACGCTGAATTAGCCCAGTACCTGACGGAAAGCCTGCAAGGCCAGGGCATTACGGTGCCCGCCGACAAAGCCGAGCAGATAGCCGCCTTAGTGAAAGAGCGGGCTACTTTCCCGGCTGATTTGGCCCGGGAGGCGCAGCTGTTCTTCCAGCGTCCTACCGCCTATGATGAGCAGGTAATCAGCAAGAAGTGGAACGCGCAAGTAGCCGGTGCCCTTGCCGAGTTTGCCAAGCAGCTGCCCACCACCGCCGACGCTACCCCCGACGGCATTAAAGCCCTACTCACGCAAGTGCTGGACGCCCAAGGCATCAAAATCGGCCAAGTGCTGCAGGCTCTACGCGTGGCCGTCACGGGTGCTGGCGCTGGCCCCGACCTGATGCACATTATGAGCATTCTGGGCACCCAGGAAACGGCCGAGCGGATTGAGCAGGCCGTGGTCCAGCTACCGGCCGCTTAATCGGTTCAAGGCTTGTTATTAATTCTAAACGCTTGGCTGACGGCACGTTAGTCAAGCGTTTTTTCTTGCCCAAACGCCAGAAAAAGGACACTTGCTACCCATAGCTTCAACCGACGCCGGGGTGGGGCCGTACTACAGGGCTCAGGGTTGCCTGCCTGCGCTGGCCGCCTGTCGTTGAACTGACTTTAGCTGCCCGCATTATGGCCAAGAAACCCGTTAGCCCGAAAAAGAAAAAAGCCGACCCGGAGAAGAAAGCCCGCGTCCATAAGGAATTGGAAGGCTTTGAAATCAAGGTGAATCCCCTGGGCGAAATCACCTCTAACTACTCTATCGAGGACATTAACCAGTTCTTGAACCGCCACGTGCGCGACAAGAAACTAGTAAACCGCGACGGGCAGTTTGGCGAGAAAGAGGAGGAAGAGGATGATTTCCCGCTGGAAGAGGGAGCCCAGGAGCCCGAAGAATCGGATGAGGACTTCATGCGTCGCACGAGCAAGGAAGCCAAAAAGAAAGGCCCTAAAGCTGAAGCCGACCCCGAAGAGGAGTTAAGCAAAGAATCAGAAGACGAATAAGCTGGCCCTTGCCAGATAGACAACAGGTCTTACCCTAGTAATGCAAGTACGCATTGCTGAAGGTAGGGCCTGTTGTCTATCTGGTAAGGACGGCTACAGAGCGGTGTTAATTCGCGTTTTGCTATACTTGGGCAGTATTTCACCTCACCTTTCGTTTCGTTCCTATGCGCTCCCACGACGTTGACTACAAAATACTAGGCACTGATATTCAGGTGCTTGAAGTTGAGCTTGACCCCAACGAAACGGTCATTGCGGAAGCAGGAGCCATGGTGTACATGAGCGAGGCCATTGCTTTCGAAACCAAAATGGGCGACGGCTCGGAGCCCGAGCAGGGCTTCATGGGCAAGCTATTCTCGGCCGGTACCCGTCTGATTACCGGCGAATCGTTATTCATGACGCATTTCACCCACCGGGGCGGCTACGGCAAGGCTCACGTGGCTTTTTCGGCGCCCTACCCTGGTACCATTATTCCCATTGATTTGGGCGAACTACCCCAAGGTCTGATTGTGCAGAAAGATGGGTTTCTGGCCGCGGCCCGGGGCACAAAGATGAACATTCACTTTAACCAGAAGCTGGGCGCGGGCTTTTTTGGTGGGGAAGGCTTTATTCTGCAAAAGCTTACCGGCGACGGCAAAGCCTTCATTCACGCCGGGGGCACCATCATTGAAAAGCGCCTTAACAACGAGCTGCTGCGCGTTGACACGGGGTGCGTAGTGGCTTTTGAGCCCGGCATTGACTTTAGCATCGCCCAGGCCGGGGGGCTCAAATCAATGATATTTGGCGGAGAAGGTTTGCTGCTAGCCACCCTGCGCGGTACGGGCCGCGTGTGGCTACAATCCATGCCCGTCAAGAAACTGATTCAGGCATTGTCCCCTACCGGTGGCAATGGGCAGAAAGAAAGTGGCGGTGTATTCGGCAGGCTGGTAGGGGGCGTTCTAGACGAGTAAGCCGTTTTCCTACCTATAAACACGCCCCCTGACCGGAAGTCAACTTCGGTCAGGGGGCGTGTTTAGTTTGTCTGAGCAATACGTTATTGGCTGGCAGTAGCGGCAATGACGCCCAAACTAGCCAGCAACGCGAGAACCAGCAGCCCCAGGAAGCCGGCAGTAACGCGCATTTTCCGTACGGATACGGTATCATCTTTTTTCAAGCTGCGACGACGACGGCTTTTGCCCGAGCGGTGCGTAGAAGAAGTAATGGCCGACATTAGGGATAGTGAAAGTTTAGGACAGAATTGATAAACGAATCTATAGCTACCCCTGTAAAAATGCTGAAGTACTCGACCATCTGTTTCGCACGCCCGGCAAACAGCTGGGATTAGCAGCTGCATAACCAGCTAACAGAAGCACTTATACCCGAAATCCGACGAAGCTACCCCTACGGCAACACGGCGCGGCAATGCCCGTGTCGTATTATTCTGGCTTAAGGCAATTTTGTTGTAGTTCCGGGATACGGCTGCCCAACTGGCGGTGCTATCTGCTTGCCATCCTGATACCATTCCGACGGCAGGGGCTGCCCATTTGGGGTGAAGCGCTGCCATTGGCCAAACCAGAAAAAGTGGGCTCCTGTGGGTTCAGCACGGTAGCGGGCCCGCCCGCGCTTAGCTAGCTTCCCGTTGGGATGGTAGTAAGCCAGTGTAACAAGCCCGTAGGGACGCCGGTAAAACCGTTCCGTGTGCTCTAGCTGGCCGCTAGGGTTGTAATTGCGCCACAGGCCCACTGGAAGGCCGTGCCGGTAGCGTCCTCGGTTGGCCAAGTGCTTTTCCTCATTGTCGAAATACTCCCGCCAGGGCCCGTGCCGCTGCTCCCCGCCCCTATCATAGCGGTTACGTGACCAAAACCCTACTGGGCCGTGGTGCAGACTGGTGCAGGAACTGACCCCGAAGCCGGCTATCAGCAGCCCAAGTGGTGCGAACCACCTCACGCTATGGAGTAACAGGTAGGCGGCTATTCGCTTGCGGAAGTACATCGGAAGGGAAAAAATGATGACTTCCGAATATAAACTATTTTTTTAGTTGATCAAGAATTTCGTCCAGCAGCTCTCGGGAATTGCTTAGCCGCGGCACTTTGTGCTGGCCGCCCAGTTTGCCCCTACCTGCTAGCCACCGCTCAAACGTGCCCGCGGGGGCCACGGTCAGCTCGGGAGGGGTTAGCGCAAGGTTGCGGTGACGCTTGGCGTCATAGTCGGAGTTGAGCTGGCGCAGGGTGTGGTCGAGCACCTGCGCAAACTGTGCGGCATCGGCTGGGGGCTGGGTAAACTCCACTAGCCATTGGTGACTGCCGCGGGAAGCGCCATCCTGCGAGGAAAAGTAGATGGGCGCGGCCGTATAGTCGCGGACTGTGGTGCCGGTGGCCTGGCAGGCGGCGGCAATGGCGGCATCGGCGTTTTCTACTACTACTTCTTCCCCAAAGGCATTCAGAAAGTGCTTGGTTCGGCCGGAAATTCGGATGCGGTAGGGTGCCAGGCTCGTAAAGCGTACTGTGTCGCCGATTTTATAGCGCCACAAGCCCGCATTGGTACTGATGATGAGGGCGTAGGTTTTGCCCAGTTCCACGGCATCTAGGCCAATGGCTTGGGGCTTCTCTGCTTCCCACTGATCCGGGGGCAGAAACTCGTAGTAAATGCCGTGGTTGAGTAATAGCAGCAAGTCTTCGGAGTTGGGCTCGTCTTGGAGGGCTAGGTAGCCTTCGGAAGCGTTATAGATTTCCAGGTAGTGCATCTGCGGGCTCGGAATTAACTGCCGGAATAGCTCCCGGTAGGGCCCAAACGCTACTGCCCCGTGCAGAAACAGTCCTAGCTTCGGCCACACCTCCAGAATGGAACTGGCACCGGCCATTTCCGTCACGCGGCGCAGGAGCACAATCATCCAAGTGGGCACACCGGCCAGCACGCGCACGTCAGCGTGCAGTATGTGGCGGGCAATGCGCTCAATCTTTTCCTCCCACTCATCTAGCAAAGCCAGCTCCAGGGGCGGCGTGCGCACGAACTCCGCCCAGGCCGGCAGGTTCTGCATGATAACGGCCGAGACGTCGCCTACCCGCGAGCCAGCCTCCGACGAGCGGAACGGATTGAGGCCGTGAGTACCACCGAGCGAAAGGGTTTTGCCGCCCAAAATATTCACCTCGGGGTAGTAAAGCGTAGCCAAGGCTGTCATGTCGCGGCCGGCGCGGTAGTGGCCCTCCTGCAACGACTCGCGGGTGACGGGAATGTACTTGCTGCGAGCGTTGGTGGTGCCGCTGCTCTTGGCAAACCACTGCACTACCCCGGGCCAGAGCACGTTGGCCTCGCCACGCAGCACCCGCTCAATTTCCGGGTACAGCTCTTCGTAGCTGCTAATGGGTACGCGCTGGGCAAACTCCCGGGCCGTCAGCCCTTCCCCAAAGCCGTAGCGCCGGCCCCATTCAGTAGCGCGCGCCGTGTGCAGCAACTCCTGCAACACCTGCTGCTGCACCTCGTGGGGGTACTGGCGGATGTGCTCCACTTGGGCCAGGCGTCGTTGAACGGCCCAGGTCAGAACGGTACTAATCACAGCGGGAGAATAGGTAAAAACATACGGTACTCGTGGGAAAGGGCTTGTCTCTACCCTTGCACGCCCCGGAAAGTTACCAGACTGCCACGAAATCTGTGGCGGAACCAGCGGAACCGAAAAAGGGCGAGGCACGGCCTCGCCCTTTCTGGCGGTGAAAGTAGCAGGGTTACTTCCTGCTTCGCCGGTTAAATCTTACGCTTCAGCTCGAAGTTCTTGCCCAGGTACACGCGACGCACCATTTCATCCTCGGCCAGCTCCTCCGCGGTGCCAGCTTTCAACAGCTTGCCTTCAAAGAGCAGGTAGGCGCGGTCCACGATGGCCAACGTTGAGTTAACGTCGTGGTCGGTGATGAGGATGCCGATGTTCTTGTGCTTGAGCCGGGCCACAATGCTCTGAATTTCCTCGGTGGCAATGGGGTCAACACCGGCGAAGGGCTCATCCAGGAGCACAAACTTAGGGTCCACGGCTAGGGCGCGGGCAATTTCTGTGCGGCGCCGCTCGCCCCCGCTCAGCACCCGGCCCAGATTTTTACGCACGTGGGTGAGGCTGAACTCATTGAGCAGTTCCTCCACTTTGTCGCGCTGGGCCTGCTTGGGCATGTTGGTCATTTCCAGCACCGACAGCACGTTTTCCTCCACGCTCAAATCCCGAAAAACGGAGGCCTCCTGGGCCAGGTAGCCTACCCCCAGCCGCGCCCGCTGGTAAATGGGCATTTTGGTAATCTCCTGCTCATCCAGGAACACGCGGCCAGCATCGGGCTTCACCATGCCTACCGTCATGTAGAAGGAGGTAGTTTTGCCGGCCCCGTTCGGGCCCAGCAGCCCCACAATCTCGCCCTGCTCCACGTGCAGCGACATGTCGTTCACCACCGTGCGCGACTTGTATTTCTTGACCAGGTGTTCAGCTCGCAGAATCATGGGATAAAGGTACGCAGGGTGGCAAGTATTGGCTACAGGCTGGAGGCAAGTAGGAGCTTATGGCCCTACCCCTTTAGTAGGGCATCTTGCAAGGCCTGCTGGGCGGGAGTTGGGGTTGGCACGGCTTCTACCAGGTTCTTCACTTCTACCTCAAACTCACGAGGGGTAGCTTGGCGCTCTTGTTCGGGGCCGGTGGCGCCGTCGCGGAACTTCACGCGCACGGGGTCGGCGGTTTTGGGCTCCACCAGGGGGCGCAGCAGCTTCTCGGCGTTCTGCATGGTCACGGCCTGTCCGTTCACGGCCACAATCACGTCGCCTTCTTTCAGCCCGAAAGCGTTTTCGTCGGTCTTGGTTTTCACGGCCCGGAACTGGTCTTTGCCCTGGTCGTAACCGAAGCCTAGGTTGCCAAAGGCTTTCACGCGGGTTTGGCCCACCGGCGCGTACACCCACCCGATTTTACCGAAGTATTCGGCCAGGGGTAGCGGTTCCTTGCCTACCACATAGCGGTCGAAGAAAGGCCGAAGCTCGGGGCTGGTCAGGGCCACGATTTCAGGAATAAGCTGGTTGTCTTCGAAGGAGCGGGTAGGGCCGTACTTCTCGCGCAAGGCCAGCAGCACGTCGCGCAGGGTTTGGCGGCCCTGGCTCAGCTCCCGAATGCGAATATCGAGCAGCAGCCCAAGCAGGGCCCCTTTTTCGTACACGTTCGGGTACATATCCTTGTAAGGAGCCTCCAGAATCCGCCGGCTCATTTCCGTGAACGACACATTCTCGAACTTGCTGGCGTTGTCAATTTTGGTTTTCATTCGTTCCCGAAACTCCACGGGGGTAATCAGGCCGCCACGCACCTGCACCAGCTGCGAAACGTACTCCGTAACGCCCTCATACAGCCACAAATGCTGCGACATTTTGGGGTCACGAAAGTCAAACTCCCCAATTTCGCGGCTGTGGATGTTGAGCGGGGCCAGCATGTGCAAGAACTCGTGCGAGGCCACCTCCAGCACCATGCTGCGCAGGCGGTCCGGGTCGGGCATTTCGGGCAGGAAGTACAGGGAGGAGTAGCTGTGTTCCATGGCCCCGTAGCCGCCGTTTTTGCTGTTTAGCGGGGAGTTCAGGCCCGGAAAATAGAACAGAAACTGGTACTTCGGTACGGGCATTTTACCGAAGAACTTGGTGAGGGCCTCCGACATGGGCCGCAGCATCTGGCTAACTTCCGCAGCCTTTACTACGCCCGTTTCCGAAAGTATCGCCACCGAGATGCGCGCCCCGCCGGTGCTGAAACTGGCCGTATCGGGCTTGGCGTACAGGATAGGGCCGTCGGCCAGGGTTACATAGTTGGGGGCCGTAAACACGTCCTTGGTAGCCGATTCGCGTCGCACATCAAGGGCAGTGGCCCCGTAGAGAGCTGCGGGTTTCAGGACGCTCACCTGGTAGGGCTCCATTTTGTAGCCTTCAAGGTAGCCGTAGAAGCCGTAGTGGTTGATGGTGAAGTTGCGGCCAGCCTCAATGTTGGTGCCGCCGGGCTGGAAAATGAACGAGTCGTCCTGTTTAGCATCCCAGGTATCGTCCACGAGGTATTCCAGGCGGGCTAGCTTTTTGGCGTCGTCAATCAGGAACAGGTTGGGGCCGCTGTTGCGTGTCTTCAAGCGCTTGCCCTGCTTGTCGAAGGCCTTAAAATCGGTTACGAAGCGGCCGTAGTCCTTCTTGGAGTACGAGCCTGGCACTACCGACGGGATGACGTAGGTAGCCTGCTGCTCCTTAATAGCGGGCGTGTTGATTACGACCCGCACCCGGTCGTTCTGAACGTTCTGAAGGTCGAGATTAATTTGATAACCAATGGGCTGCTGGGCAGCGGCTCGGCCAAGAGTGACCAGAGCGAGCCCGAGCGCCAGATAAATCGTTTTCATGGCAGATACATCAGGATGGAAGGCGACTAACGCCCGCACGAAGGTACGCATTGCGGTTCAGGCGTAATTTCGCGGCCACGCCGGTAGGGGGGAAGTAATGTGTGCTTACCACGCCGTGCAGCTTACGTTGGCAACACTTGGGGCGCCGCCTGCCTTCTACCCCTGCCCGCGTCAAACCCGGAAACCTGCTCTCATGCGCTACCTCAAACACTATAGCCGCTACGTGCTGGCGTTGCTTTTCTTCGGGGCTGGCGTTTTGCACTTTCTCTCTCCCGGCCCGTTCATGCGCATTGTGCCGCCCTACCTACCCGCTCCCCTCCTACTGGTGTACCTAAGCGGGGCCGCAGAAATAGCCGGCGGACTTGGGTTGTTGCTACCTGCCACCCGCCGCCTAGCTGGCTGGGGCTTAGTGCTGCTGCTGGTAGCGGTGTTTCCGGCCAATGTGTACATGCTACAAACTCACGGCGCTGGGCTGGCCGTGCCGCTGTGGGCGTTGTGGCTGCGCCTACCCCTGCAACTCGTGCTGATAGTCTGGGTGTGGAAGGTGAAACAGTGAATGAGTGAGGTAGCGGTGTCATGGCGAGACTGAGCCGAAGCCATCCTTCCTGCTCAACCTACTACTCCCAGCGAATATCCTTTATCCGCAGCTGCAGGTTTTTCGCGCCCCGGAACTCGTTCATTTCCACGGTGTAGCAGACGCTAAATGGCTGGCCCTGCCGGATTTGTTCGTGGTACTCGCCGAGGCCGAATCCAATGGCGTCTACAGCGTGGCGGCCATCTTGGGTAAGGGTGAGCTTCAGGTGGGAGTTACCCACAATACGTGCCGAATCGGGGGTAGCGTACACCTTTTCGGAGGCAAATACCGGGTTGGGGTTGCCGGGGCCGAAAGGCTCCATCTGGCTTAGCAGTCGGAAAAAGGATGGCGTGATGTCCGTGAGCTGCAGCACATGGTCAATTTCCACGGGCGGAATCAGTTGCTCCGGTAGAATGCGGCCGGCCACAATGCGCTCAAACTTTTCGCGGAAGGCGGGCACATTCTCTACGGGCAGCGTGAGGCCGGCGGCGTACATGTGCCCCCCAAACTGGTCCAGCAGCTCGGCGCATTCCTCAATGGCTTGGTGTACGTCAAACCCCACCACGGAGCGGGCTGAGCCGGTAGCCTTGCCGTTGCTTTCGGTGAGAATAATAGTGGGCCGGTAGTACTTATCGAGGCAGCGCGAGGCCACAATGCCTACTACGCCCTTGTGCCAATCTTGCTTGAAGAGGACGGTGGAGCTGGCCGTGCGCAGCAACGCATCCTGCTCAATCATTTCCAGAGCCTCCTTCGTAATACTGGTGTCGAAGCCGCGGCGCTCCTGGTTGGTCTTGTCAACGACTCCGGCTTTTTCCTTGGCTTCGTCGGTGCTCTGGGCTAGGAGCATGGCCACGGAGCGCTTGGCATCACCCATGCGGCCGGCGGCATTGATGCGCGGCGCAAAGCCAAATACCAGGCTGCTGATGTTAAGCTCGGTTGTCTGTAGTCCTGCCAGTTCCCGTAGCGCGCCCAGGCCCGGGCGCTGAGGGCGCTGCCGGTCGTTGATGAGGCGCAGACCGTGATACGCTAGCGTGCGGTTTTCACCGTAAATGGGCACGATATCAGCGGCAATACTAACGGCTACTAGGTCCAGCAGCTCGTACAGGTCATCCTCAGGCCAGCCCTGGTGCTGGGTAAAGGCTTGCATCAGCTTAAAGCCTACCCCACACCCCGACAGTTCTTTGAAGGGGTAGGCGCAGTCGGCGCGCTTGGGGTCCAGCACGGCCACGGCCGCCGGTAGTTCAGTACCGGGCAAGTGGTGGTCACAGATGATAAAGTCAATACCACGCTGGTTGGCGTAGGCGATTTTGTCCACGGCCTTCACCCCGCAGTCGAGGGCAATAATCAGCTCGTAGCCAAAATTAGCCGCAAAATCGATGCCCGCCTCCGACACCCCGTAGCCTTCCTTATAGCGGTCTGGAATGTAGTAGTCCACCCGCTCAGGCCCGAAGTATTGCCGCAGGTAGCTGTACACTAGGGCCACGGAGGTCGTCCCATCCACGTCATAGTCGCCAAACACCAGTACCCGCTGGCCCAAGTGCAGGGCCTGCACCAGGCGCTCCACGGCGCGGTCCATGTCCCGCATGAGCAAGGGGTCGGGCAAGGAATCCAGACTGGGGCGAAAGTACGCGCGGGCCTCCTCGAAGCTGCAGACGTGGCGCTGGCACAGCAGAGAAATGATAGCCTCGTTGACGCGCAGGGCGTCGGCCAAATGCCGGACTTTTTCAGCGTCGGGCGCGGGCTTGCGAATCCATCGTTTTTCCATACTTATGCCAGGGGCCACCGGGGGCTATATGTTCAAAAGTACAAAGAAAAATGGCGCCTCCTGCTGCCCCTGTGGCCCAGCGGGAGCTAATATTTCCGGGCTTACCATACCGCCCAGAAGCCACCCAGCTGCATAACCCGCAAACATTCAGATACTATCATTTCATTGGTTGATCTTCACGGGCAACCACCAGAAATACCCCTTAAGCGGCTACTTACAGTGTATTAGTTTATCTTGCTTTACCTTTTATTAACGCACACTATATATAAAGCTTCAACCTTTGCTAATTACTCCAAACCTTTTGCTTTACATATTTTTTATGTTTAAATATGTGAAGCAATCAAACTATCTGCCTTGATTGCTCTAAAACGGCCCATACATGCGTCATTCCGAGGGGAGCGAAAAATCTGGCTTGCCTGTAAGAGGCTAACTCAGATTTTCCGCTCCCCTCGGAATGACACGCAGGCTTTTTCAAGCAAGCTCAATTAACTACATCACCTCGGAGCTTGCGGAACCGCTTGCGCGCTTCGGCTACGTAAATGCTACCGGGGTATTTTACTAGCACTTGGTTGTAGAGCTGCTGAGCCTTGCTTACATCGCGCAGGTTCTCCTCCTGAATGCTGGCGGCTAGGAACAGGGCATCATCACTGAGCACGTCATACTTGGGGTTAGCTGTAATGCTTTCCAAGGCCGTAAGGGCCCCATTATAGTCGCCGGTGCGGCGCAGTAGCTGGGCTTTCAGGAGCCAGGCTTCATCCTGCAGGGCGTGGCCGGGGTATTTCTGAAGTAGGCCGTCGAGGCCCCGTAGCGCCTCCGGAATCTTGTTCTGAAATACGAGCTGCTCCACTACCGCGTAGTCGCGCAGGGCCACGCCAGCGGTATCCATGGCCGTATTGTCGGTGATGAGCAGGCTGAGCTGCATAGCATCGTTGGCAATTTCGCGGCTGGTGGCTTGCTTGAGAATGTCCAGGTGACTTTGCGCCAGCTTAAAGTCGCCGGCGAAATAGCTCAGGCGCGCGTTGCGCAGCTTGGCATCGTAGCCCAGCGGGGTGTCTTTGTGCGACTTCTCTACCTGTGAATACAGTAGGGTAGCTTCCCAGGGCTCAGCCCGCAGCAGGAAGATATCCGCTAGGTCAATCTTCGCCTGATCTACTACGTCGAGGCTGGCACGAGGCATTCCAATTACCTCATTCAGGAGTTTGATGGCACTTTCTTTTTCATCGAGCTGGAAGGCCAGCAGGGAAGCCATGCTGCGCAGCACCGGCGCCGTTTCTGGGGTGCGCCCCAGGTCCTGTAGTACCTGCTGGTAGTCCTGGAGTAGGCTGCGCAACTGGGCTACGTTTACGGGGTAGGTAGTTCGCACTTGGTCCTCACGGGTTTGCACGAGGCGCTGCCGGGCCAGGGCGTAGTAGGGCCGGCCCCGGTACTCCCGCACCACATAGTCGTAGCCCTGAATGGCGCTTTCGTAATCCTTATTGCGGCGGGCAATTTCGGCCACTTCCAGCACCCGCTGCCCGTCGGTACGGCCGCGGCGGTCCAGGGCCTTGGCTTGCACCAGGGCACCAGTAAAGTCGCGGCGCTGCACCTGCAGCCACAGCAGCAACTCACTATACACGCCTCGCTCTGGATTTTTCTGCACCATGCTCAGCAGCTCCTTTTCCAGGGCCGCGAAGTCTTTATCATCCTGCAGGCTGTTCTGGAGCATGTTGCGCACGAAGGGTAGCTGCTGCTCATTATCCTGCACCAGACGCAGGGTTTCGCCCATCAGTTTATCGGTTTGGCCGCTTTGGGTGTAGAGCTGAATGAGCTGGGGCGCAAATTCCGTTTCGTTTTTCGCTAGCTCCCGCCCTCGTAAATACACGCGGGCGGCCCAATCGGGTAGGGCTGCTTTCTGGAATTCCGTCGCTACGGGGGCTACCTGTGCACTGGTCAGCTGACTTACGACCCGCTCCCACTGCTTCTGGGCCGCGGGCTGGTCGCCGGACTTGGCGTATACCTGGCCCAGCGTCACGCCCAGGGTAAGGTCGTCGGGGCGCTGCCGTTGGGCCCGCTTCACCAGCTTTTCGGCGTCTTTGTCGCGCTTCAGGGCCTGGAGGGCGGCCAGGTAGTCGGGCAGGATATTCGGTGAGGTCTGCTCGTCGGTACGCAGGCGGCCAAACAGATAAGCGGCTTTTTCGTGCTCCCCCGTGCGCTCATACTCACGGGCCAGCTGCACCGCATTGTCTTCCGCTTGTTGAGCTACGGCTGGCCCAGCCAGCAGCAATAGCCCCGCCAGCGTACTTTTTCTTAAACCCGAACGCAACGACTTCTTCATAAGCGCATAACGAAAAGAACAGCCCCGGAGTGCCGGATAGTGAAACGGTGAAACAGTGAAATAGTAAATGGGTGATTGAGGTGGGAAGAAAGCACTTCATCCTGACAAGGGAAGGGCTCTTTCCCACTGGAGCGAATCGTTGTGACGAGGTCGTGCTGACGTGACAAGGGCCTTCGGCTGCCGCCTCCCGATGACGTGCTACTACCTCACTCAATCACTCATTTACTCGTTCACTTCTTCACAATGACATGAAAAGCAAAAGGGCCGCACCCTAAGGTACGGCCCTTTTGCTTGTGCTAGACAGCGCGCGGCTTAGAAGAATTTCGTGCGGTTGTCCTTGATGTTGGCGTGCTGCTTGATGGCTTCGTAGGTGAGGCCATCGGTGCGGGCCGTGCGCTGGGCCGTCAGTTGCTGGCGTACCGCTTTCACGTCGGTAGCAGCCGGGGCGGGCTGTACGCTCACTGGCTCCACAATCAGGACGCCCTGCTCTCCGGCAAAGGGAGCCGACTTCTGACCGGGCTTCAGGCCGAAGGCTTTACCCACGGCTACGGGCTCGTTGCCAAGGCCGGGAATCAGGCCCTGGCCCAGTACTACCCCTTCCGCCGTTTTCACCTGCGCGCCGTTGCCGTAGGCCTGGGCAATCTGCTCCAGCGTGCCTTTCGAGGCGTTCAGCTTCTTCATGATTTGCTCGGCTTTCAACTCGTTGCGCACCAAGGCCATAATTTCCGGCTTCACGCTGGCTACGTCGGCGGTGCCTTTGGTCCGCTCGCCGGTCAGGACGGCAATAACGTACTGGTCACCGATTTCAAACACCTCCGATACGTCACCTACTTGGGTAGGCTCACCCTCAGGGTTTACACCGTAGGCCCAGCGCACCAACTGGCGGGCGCCCTGAAGGTTGTTTACGGCCTGGTCGCCGCGGCCGAGGCCCTTAGCTTCCACTTTCTGTAGGCTCTTATCCTTGGCTACAGCCGCGCGGAATGTTTCCAGGCTGGTGGCTTCGCCTTTCAGGGCCTGTGCCTTCTGGTAGGCAGCGTCGCGGGTAGCGTCGGTGGGCTGGATGCTTTTCTGCACCGTAGCAACCTGGTAGGTTTGCGTGGTTTTCGGAGCCGTGATGTTGATGATGTGGTAGCCAAACGAGGTCTTTACCGGGGCGGGTAACAAACCAGCGGAGGTGGCTCCGAATACGGCCTTCTCGAACTCAGGAACCATGCGGCCCTGCTGGAACCAGCCCAAGTCACCGCCGGTAGCGGTGGTGCCGTCGGTGCCGTACTGGCGCGCCATGGCGGCGAAATCAGCGCCGGCTTTGATCTTGTTCAGCACTTCCGTGGCCTTGGCTTTAGCAGCGGCATCGGCCTCGGGCGTGGTGCCCTCGGGCTTGATGAGAATGTGGCTGGCTCGGGCCGCGGCCTGGGCACCGGCTTTCTGACCCGATACTTTATAGAGCGAGTAGGTGCCGTTTTCGGCGTAAGGACCGTACACTTTGCCTACCTGCAGGGGCAGTTGGGCGCGCAGCTTCTCGGGCATATCGGCCGGCGAGAGGAAGGCAGGGCTGGTGGGCTGGTCGGAGTTAAGCTTCACAAAAGCGGAGTCAACCGGAGCCGAAGCAAACTGGGTAGCCAGCTCGTCCACGGTCTTGCGCACGGTAGCGCTGTCTTCGGCGGAGGCCGTTACCGGAATCGAAACGTACTCAATGGTGCGGCCATCTTCTACCTTGTAGCGGCCTTTGTTCTTGTCGAGATAAGCCTGCAGCTGCTCGTCGCTTACTTTCACGCTTGAATCAGAGAGGGCGAAGTACGGTACCATCAGGTAGCGGACGGTAGCACGCGTGTTCTGGCCCTGGTCGAAACGCTTGGCTTCGGCCGAGGTTACGTAAGTGCTCAGCTTCAGCAAGTTGTTATACTTGGCAGCCATGCGCTCCGGGCCCAAGTTGACTTCGAAGTTGCGGAACGCATCCTGCGCCTGGGGCGGCAGCTTGTCGAGGTTGCGCAGGTACTCAATCACCTTGGTGCGGTCGAACTGGCCGGTAGCCGGATCGGTGAAGGCCTGCCGGATGCTGGGGTGCACGTTGTTGCCCTGCACCATGTCGGTGAGTTCTTCATCCGACACTTTCAGCCCCAGCTTATCGAACTCCTGCTGAAAAGCAATGCGGAAAATAGTCTGGTTCCAGGCCTGGTCGCGCAGGTAGCCCATGGCTTGCTCGTCGGGCTGGCGCTGCTGTTGCTGAATGAAAGCCTGCTTGGCCTGCTCCAGCGTAGCATTGAACTGGTCATACTCCACCTTCTCACCGGCTATTTCGCCGACCGTCAGATCATTCTTCCCGAAGATGCTGCTGCGGCCATACAGGAAGTCGCCCCCCAGCATGAAGAGCAGCAGGCCGATGATGATGGCCCCGACTGCCCAGCCCGATTTTTCTCGAATCGTGTTAATTAATGCCATTTACTTGAAAAAAGCGCAGGTAGAAAAGTGGAATGAGGTGCAAAATAACCAAAAAAGATGGTCAATAGATAATGAAAGTCCCCTAGGTCAGCTAGATAACCTGGTGGTGAAAGTCAGAAGGCCATAAAAAGCAAAAAAGCCCTCCCGTAAATCACAGGAAAAGGCTTTTTTGATTGAATAATACTGCCCAGCCGACACCTTGCTTTCGGGACAAGTCACTACTAGGCAGCTACGGCAGGACTTGGCACCTAGCGCTTGTTTTTCGGTTGCTTTTTGGCGGGCTTTCGGGTGGCAGCCTCAGCCGTTTTGCGCGCTGCCTCAGCTTCGGCGGCCGCAACTTTGTCGCGCTGGCGCAGGTAGCGCAGCCCAATTACTAACCCGAAGGAAAGCATGAACAGCCAGTAGTTCTGGTACAGGCCCTCCATGTTGCCCACTACCAGCGTTTGGTAGACGGCAATGACAAAGGTCATAACGGCCAGGACGAGTAAAATGGTGCGGCTGATGCCAGGGTCCCAGAAGCGTTTCATGCGGTACTTAGCGGATAGCGGCCGGAGCGGCTGCGGGCGCGTTTTTGAGAGTGAAAATACCCGTGGGATTCAGGATGTCGTAGCGCGAGAAGTCCTGGTTGGCCGTAAGCCCTCGGCCCGTCAGCACTTCCGTGGGGGTAGTTACCCGAATTTCCGTTTGCTCTTTGGTGTAGATGAGGGCCTTGGTTTGGTCGAAAAAGGCTTCCTCCGTGTTCATGCTCTGCTGCTGGGGCACGTTGGTTACGCGCACGTTGCCGCGCAGGGTGTAGAGGTTCGTGTTCTTCTCGTACAGCCCGTAATTGCCCACAATAGTGTTAACCACCGTTTGGCCGTCCTCATCCAGAAAAGTAATCTTCACCCCTTTCGGGTAGAGTTGGTTGCTGTTCTCGAAGTCTTGCCGCAATGGGGCCGTCAGCCGGATGCGCAGCTTGGCCGAGTCGCTCACAATCATGAGTAGGTTCTCGGTTTCCATGATGGGCCCGGTGTAGGTAGTTTTCTTAGCAACTACCTCATCTGCCTGCTTGCGGCAGCCCACTAGCGTACCCGCCAGCAGCAGCCCCATCAGTAAAGAACGACAATGGCCCAGCTTCATGGCAGCCTTATTCGATACGACGCTTAATGAACCAGCGGTTATTGAGCGTTACGCCCAACTGCATCCGCACGTAGTCTTCCTTTACGTTGCGCTCCAAGGAGCCATCGGCGAGTTGCCGCACGTCGGTATTGCCCCGCTGCCCGTACATGAACGCCAGGCTGATGGTCGTGGCATCCAGAGGGGTAGCAGTGGGCAAGGGGAAGGCAAAGCCCCAGCTAACGGAACGGTCGTAGAGAGCTTTGCCGCCCGGCCGGTAGGGCATTTGCGCTAGGCTCAGGCCGGCCCGGTACGTTACCCGCTTGAAGTAGCTGTCGACGGACGCGGCATCGGGAGTAAGCTCCCCGCCCAGAGCTACGCGGTAGGTGTCGCTGAGCGGAATGCCCGAGGAGCCGCCCTGCTCGTCAAAGGCCCGGAACTGAGACCATTCTTGGCGAGTGCCTTCCAGGCTGGCACTCCAGCTCCGGTTGTTGTCGAGGCTGATGCCAACCTGGCTGAGGGCGGGCACCTGAGCTTTGCCGGGAGCATCCGTCTCGATGGCCGTGGTGGAGGACTGAATCCCCTGAAAGTCCTGCCGGATCAGGCTTAGACTCCGGTCCCCGTTCAGGTTCGACCGGAAGCTATGCGTACCACCAATGTTGTAGTTCAGCTTGTCGGTAAACTTGCCCCGGTAGTGCAGCCCGGCCCGAAACGTGAAGTCAGAATAGTAAATATGCTGCTGGTAGATGTCCTTGCTGGACAGCTCCACCGGAATGGTTGCGGTGCCAATGCGGGTACCGGCCTCCTGATCAATGCTGCCGAAGACGTAGCCAACAGACACACCAGCCGTCAGACCAGTTGCCAGCCGCACGCCGTGGCTCATGTAAGCCTCGGCCAGCCCGCCACTGCCCTTGTACTGCTTTTCTACCTGAGCCGTGAGGTCGCCAACGACGCTGTTATCGAGGGTCGTTGATTCGTAATCAACTGTGCTGTAGGGCTTCAGGCCAATGGCCCCGGCCCAGCGCCGGTTGATGGGCACGGCCAAGGCCAGGTAGCCCAGGTTAGCGGAACCCGTGCGCTGGCGGCTAACCGTGTTGCGCAGCGTTTTGAACTGCCCGGTGTAACCAGCCTCGAAGGTTGTCCGGGCCGTGTAGTACAGCAGCGCCGGATTAATCTCGTTGACGTTGATGCTGTTGGGAGCCGCTACCCCAATACCGCCCATGCCCATTTGCCGCACCCCGCCCGCGTTCAGGCTGGCGTCGCCCAGGCCCAGGCGCGAGTAAGGCGAGTTACCGAGGCCCTGGCCCAATACGGCCGGCGCAGCCACCAGCAAGCCCAGCAGCGAAAGACCACCGGCCAGGCCGGTGAAGTTAGGTTGAGACATGGTGTACTAAAATTCGGTGGAGCCCAATCAGCACGAGCTCCGGAACAACAAAGATAGGCCCTTTCAACCGGGTGCGGAAAAAAGCGGCATCCCCACCGGCCAATATCACGGCCAGCTGCGGAAACTGCGCGGCGTATTCGGCCAGCAGCCCCTGTACTTCCGCCACCGCCCCATTCACTACCCCACTCCGGATAGCCGACTCCGTGTCAACTCCGGTCAGGGGAACGGTGGCCGTGGCCTCGGGTAGGTTGGCTACCAACGGTAGGCGGCCGGTAAACGTATGCAGGGCCTGAAAGCGCATAGCCACTCCCGGAGCAATGCTACCACCCCGAAAAGTGTGCCCGCCTTCTACTAGGTCGCACTTAATAGCTGTGCCCGCGTCCACTATCACCACATCCCGACCCGGTAGCAGCCAGGCGGCTCCCACGGCCGCTGCCAAACGGTCGGCACCCAGCGTGTGTGGAGTGGCATACCCGTTGCGAATGGGTAAGGTGGTAGTAGCCGGCACAAATTCCAGCACCTTACCCGTCACCAGCGCCCGGAGTTCAGCGGCCCACTGCGCTGTAGGCTCCGCCACGGAAGCGACTACCGCGTGTTCTGGACGCAGCCGAGCCACAGCCGCTCGGACCTGATCAGGGTTCTGCCCCGTAGCCGATTCCACCAATATATCAGCTTCAAAGCAGCCGTATTTAACCGCCGTGTTGCCAATATCAAGGGAAAGCGTGCGCACTGATCAGATAAGAATAAGATGGTGGGCTAGTGCAATGGTGAACTGGTAATGGTTGACGTTTCAGCGGCGCAGACTGCGCCAGTAGCGCGGGCTAGGCCACTATACTATCCAACTTACCAGTTCACCATCATTCACTTCACCACTAAGAGCCGGCAGCCAGGCTGACGGTTGCGTGCTTACATGAAATACTTGAGACGAATTACTTCCTTCTCGTTGAGGAAGCGCCACTTGCCGCGGGGCAGGTCCTTCTTCGTCAGACCAGCGTACTGCACTCGGTCCAAGGTTACTACGTCGTAGCCCAAGTGTTCAAAGATGCGGCGTACAATGCGGTTGCGACCAATGTGGATTTCCACGCCCACAAAGTGCGGGTTGCCAGCCACTACAGCTACGTCATCTACCTCGGCTTTGCCGTCTTCCAGCTCCAGGCCTTCCGCAATCTGCCGCAGGTGCTCTTCCGTTAGGGGCTTGTCCAGCTCCACTTGGTAGATTTTTTTGTTGCGGTGGGAAGGGTGCGAGAGTTTCTGAGCTACTTCCCCATCGTTGGTGAAGAGCAGCAGGCCCGTGGTGTTCCGGTCGAGGCGGCCCACTGGGAACACCCGCTCCTTAGAGGCACCTTTTACCAACTCCATCACGGTGCGGCGGCCCTCTGGGTCATCCGTCGTCGTGATGTAGTCCTTGGGCTTGTTCAGCAACACATACACCAGCTTCTCGCGGTTCAGGTTGGTTTTGCCATACTGTACCGTGTCGGAGGGCTGCACTTTGTAGCCCATTTCGGTAACTACTTGCCCGTTAACTTTGATTTCACCAGCGGCAATCAGGGAGTCAGCTTCGCGGCGCGAGCAGATGCCGGCGTTGGCGATGTAGCGGTTCAACCGCACCTCATCCGCCCCCAGGTCATCTTCCTCCCGCCGGCGCTTGTTGCCCCGAGATTTATCCTCTTCGTAAAACTTCAGGTTCTTGTAATCCGGCGCCTGGCCTTCTACTTCCCCAAACTTGCGCTTGCCGGCCTGGTTGGGGTTTGGCGTTTGCGCGCCACGTCCAACGAACTCGTCGTGAGCCCGCTTGGGGCGCTCCTCGCGCGGCTGGCGGAAGCCTTCCGAGCGCTCGGCGCCAAAGGAACGGCCTTCGCGTTTGTCGCCGTTGAAGCTGCCGGGGCGGGCCGTGCGCTTCTCACCGAAGCTGCCGCCACCAAAGCCACCTTCCCGACGAGCGGGCCGGTCGTTGCCAAAGTCGTTGTCGCGGCGGGCGGGCCGCTCACTGCGGCGGTCATTACCACCGCGGTTCTCTCCTCTGCTCTCGCTGCGGTCAGCGGGTAGGTCTTCGGGCCGGCCGCGATAATCGAAGGGCCGGGCCGCCCGTACTTCCCGCTCACCACCAAAGCCAGTGCCGCGGTCCGCGTCGGGGCGAGATTCCCTTGGCCGGAAGTTCTCAGGCCGGGGTTGATCTTGTTCGTTGGGATTCTGCTTTACAAACCGACGGTTCCGCTCACCGGGCAGGCCGCGGGGCACCGTGGGTTTACCTTCCTGGCTATACGGCTGGCCGCCCCAGGATTTCTTGGGCTCGAAGGGCCGCACCGGACGCTCGTCCCGGCGCTCCTCGCCCCCAAAGCCACCGGGCCGGCGGTTGTCACCTTCGAAGCGACGATTGTTGCCGCCAAAGTCGCGGCTGCCACTGCGCTGCCCAAATCCGCCGGGCCGGCCTTCACCGCCGCGGTTGAAGCCACCGCTATTTCCAAATTTCTTCGGACCACCGGCATTGCTGGTTCCAAACTTTTTGGGTCCTGTGAAGCTACCCTCAGCCGGCCGGCCGAAGGAAGGGCGGTCGGAACCGCGCGCCTCGTCCCGCCCCCCAAAACGGGGGGTATCACCGGCACCTCGGTCGTCGCGGTTGCGGCCAGGCTGAGAAAATTTGCGGAAGCCCTCAGGGCCGTTGGAATTGCCGGTCGGGCGGCCAGTGGAGCGGCCACGGCGGCCGGGCGTATCGCCGGAGAAGTGTTTCTTGCCCATATGGAAGAAGCGTGCGTGCCGTATCGCTACGGTACAGTAAAAAATCAGGTTGAGTATGCAGAAAGCCAATAACCACTGGCCTCTGAAAACAGTGCCCGGACCAGCAACTCAGCTCCGCGTTAACGGATGCCGGTTACAAGTCCGGGCAACGGGTAGGCGGGCGGCGGAGTTAGTCGCGGCGAGCCATTTTGGCTTCAATAGAATGCTGCGTGTGCGGCACGGCGCGCAGGCGTTCCTTGGGAATTAGCTTGCCGGTACCAATGCAGACCCCGTAGGTGCCATTCTTGATGCGGATCAGCGCATTCTCGAGTTGCTGAATGAACTTCATCTGGCGCGAAGCCAGTTGGTTCAGGCTTTCTTTCTCAGCCGTATCAGCCCCGTCCTCCAGCACCTTCGATGAAGAAGCCGTGTTGTCGGTGCCCGTGTCGTTTTTACGGCTCAGGGTTTCCTTGATGAACGCCACTTCCTTGCGAGCCGCGGTGAGCTTATCCTGGATGATTTGCTCAAACTCCGCCAGTTCTTCCCTGGAATAGCGTAGGGGTTCTTCACTCATGTTGGTGCAGGGAGAGGTTAGTAAGAATGATGTGTAGCTAGATTGGCCGTTGCAGGAGCCACAGACTAGCAGTTACGCCCCAACAGCCGCCCGTACGAATAAGTTTACCTTCTCGCGTAGCGGCAATTGCTTGGCCTTCCTGCCTGCCCCGGAAGCATCCCGATGACCAAGCATATTCGGGCGCAAAGCTACGGTTTTGTCCGCTAATCAGCATGCTACCATACTGGCTGCCCACGTTCCCTTTATCCGCCTTCTTGTAAGCTTGGCGGTTGGCGGTGGCTAGAAGCCGAGCATGTGAATGGCCGCTACTGCTCCCTCCACTCCTTTGTTGCCGTGCTGCCCCCCGGCCCGGTCCCAGGCCTGCTCCAGCGTGTTGGTAGTTACCAAGCCGAAGATGACGGGCTTGTTGAACTTCAGGCCTACGTTGGTGATACCGCTGGCTACGGCGTGGCAGATGTAGTCGTCGTGCTTGGTCTCGCCCTTGATAACTACCCCCAGGCAAATTACGGCGTCAATTTCTTCGTGCTGGGCCAGCAACTGGGCGCCCAGGGTCAGCTCGAAGCTACCCGGCACAGTGTTGCGGAAAATATTCTCGGGTTTGGCTCCGTGCTTGATCAGCGTATCGTAAGCACCGCGGGCCAAGGTATCAGTGATTTCCCGGTTCCATTCGGCTACTACCAGCCCGAAGCGCTTTTCGGAAATGTCAATAAAATTATCGGAGGTGTAGTCGCTCAGGTTTTTTAGGGAGGTAGCCATGGGCCAGGAGTGCGGTTGAGGTAAAAGACGAATGGTAACAAAGGTACGACGCCTACCCTCTTCAACGCTCTTGGGTTGACTGGAAGCATTGCTACCCACCGAAAACAAAAAGGACGGGCTAGCCCGTCCTTTTTTATTACGCTTAATAACTATAGCTATTTACCAGCCAATGCCTCAGCGCGGGCCTTGTATTGCTTAGCCTCACTTGCTTCGGCTGCAGTAGGGTAGTCCGTCAGAATTTTGTCGTAGGCGGCAACTGCGCCGGCATTGTCCTTGGCCAGTTCCCGGGCCGTAGCTTCCTTTAGTAGGTAGCCCGGCGAGAACTGCTCATTGGCATTGTGGTTGGCCGCCTTATTGTAGAAGTCAGCGGCTTCCTTGGCCTGGTTCAACTCCAAGTGCGCGTCACCCAGCAGGGAGTAAGCCCGGGCCTGCACTAAATAGTCATCCGAGCTGAAATCTTCGAGGTAGTCGATGGCCTGCTTGTACTGGCCTTGCTTCAAGGCAGCAACCCCAGCGTAGAAGTTAGCCAGATTGCCAGCAGCCGTACCGCTGTACTCTGAGGCTACCCGCTCCAAGCCGAGGTTCTTGCCGTCACCTTTCATGGCTTTCTGCAAAGAGTCAGCTTCCCAGTAATTCACTGCCTGGAACAGGGCGGCCTGTCCTTTGGTGTCCTGGGAACCCCGCCACAGGTAATAACCGAAGCCACCAGCCACGGCCAGCACTACTAAGGCCAGCAAGCCCAGCAATACGTTTTTGTTGCGGCGCAGGAAGTCCTCTGATTCGGCCAAACGAACGGCCAGAGCATCGGGGTCTTCTAGCAGCGGGTGCTCCGGGTTGTATGCTTCCGCTGGCTGCAGCGGATCCGAGGACACGACGCGCTGCGGTTGCGGCTGGCGAGCCTGTTGGCTTTTACCTGTGAAAGGAATCTTTGACATGAGCGTTACTCAAAAAGGCGGCCTTATTAGAGCCTGATAAACTCCCGCGCTACTAGTCGCGGATGTAAGGGTAGTCCTGCTGCACGTACACATCCTTGTACAGCTCATCGGCCGTAGGATAGGGCGAGCTTTCCGCAAACTCCACCGACTCCTGCACCTGCGCCTTGATCTTCTCATCGATGGCGGTCAAGTCTTCCTCCGTGGCCATGTTATGGGTCAGGATGGTATGACGAACGGCTTCGATGGAGTCGCGGGAGCGGTAGTCTTCCAGCTCTTCCTTGGTGCGGTACTTGGCGGGGTCACTCATGGAGTGACCCTTGTAGCGGTAGGTTTTGAATTCGAGGAAGGTGGGGCCTTCGCCAGCGCGGGCACGCTCGGCAGCGCGGGCTACGGCGTTGTGCACGTCCTCTACATTCATGGCATTCACCGGCTCGGAGGGCATGTCGTAACCTTCGCCCAGGGTGTACAGCTCCGTCACGTTGGAGGTACGCTGCACCGAGGTACCCATGGCGTAGCCGTTGTTTTCTACTACGAAGATGACGGGCAGCTTCCAGAGCATGGCCATGTTGAAGGCTTCGTGCAAAGCTCCTTGGCGAACGGCACCATCGCCCATGTAGCAGATGCAGAGGTTGCCCGTCTTGTTGTACTTCTCGGCAAAGGCAATACCAGCTCCCAACGGAACCTGGCCACCCACGATGCCGTGGCCGCCAATGAAGTTTACTTCCTTGTCGAAGATGTGCATGGAACCACCTTTGCCTTTGGAGCAACCGGTAGCCTTGGCAAATAACTCGGCCATGATGGCGTTGGGCGAAGTACCCAGGGCCAGCGGGTGGGCGTGGTCACGGTAGGCGGTAATCCACTTGTCGTCCTTGGTTAGGGCCGACACGGCTCCGGCTACGCATGCTTCCTGCCCGATGTAGAGGTGGCAGAAACCTTTGATCTTTTGCTGACCGTAGAGCTGGCCGGCTTTCTCTTCAAACTTGCGCATGAGCTGCATTTGCTCATACCACTGCAGATAGGTCTCCTTCGGAAATTCCGGCTGGGCCGGAGTAGTTGCTTTAGGAGCGCCGGTAGCTGCTGCGGCCTCGCTATTTGCGGGGGGCAACACCGGATCGGGCTGCTTTACCGTATCGGTAGCAGCCTTGCCCTTGGGTGCAGCTTTCGGGGCCGACGATTTGTTCGTCGAATTGGAAGCCTTGGGGGCAGCCTTTACTTTCGTCTCCGCCATCTTGCTTTCGGTTGTTCGCGTTTGGGATGCGAAAGTACGTAAAAGGATTGCAATTCCGAACCCTACGCATGATACTCGAAAGCCTCCACTTACTGTTCTTCAAAAACTACGAAGAAGCCAACTTAGGCCTCTCGCCCCACATCAACTGTTTTGTGGGTGACAACGGAAGTGGCAAGACGAATCTGCTGGATGCCATCCACTACCTCTCCCTGACCAAAAGCGCTTTTACTACCTCTGATGCCCAGAGCATCAAGCAGGGGGCGGAGTTCTTTGTGGTGAAAGGCCGGTTTCGCACGGAGCCAGCTGAGAAGCCCGAAACTATCCAGTGCAGCTTGCGCCAGGGCCAGAAGAAAACCTTAACCCACGACAAGCAGCCCTACGAACGAATCTCGGACCACATTGGGCGCTACCCGGTTGTGCTGATTTCTCCTTACGATACCGACCTGATTCGGCAGGGTAGCGAGGAGCGCCGCAAGTACTTCGACAGCCTCATTTCTCAGCTCGACCATGAATACTTAGAGAACTTGATTCGCTATAGCCACTTACTTAAGCAGCGCAACTCCTTGCTTAAGTTGGCCGCTGACCGGCAAGCTGGTTACGACCGGGACTATCTTCTGGTGCTAGATGAACAATTGGCGCCCATTGGAGAACAATTGGTGAAACGGCGACAAGAATTCTTAGCTGAGTTCGAGCCGGTTTTTCAGCGCCACTATGAGCAGCTGGCCGATGCTCGTGAGCAAGTAACCCTAGCGTATAAAAGTGAGCTACCCGATACAGATTTTTTGAAGTTACTCCGGTTAAATGAGCGCAAGGACCTTTCCCTGCAGCGGACCAGCGCGGGTCCTCACCGCGACGATGTGACGTTCCTGATGGATGGGTTGGCAGTGAAAGGCTACGGCTCGCAAGGCCAACAAAAGTCATTTGCTATTGCTTTAAAGCTAGCTCAGTTTGAGGTGCTGGCCCAGCACAAACACCATAAGCCCTTATTGCTGCTCGATGACATTTTTGACCGTCTCGATGAAAAGCGCATTACCCGGCTTATGCAGTTGGTGGCTAATCACACCTTCGGGCAGATCTTCTTGACCGATACCCATCTGGAGAGAACTGACCGGGTGCTGGCGACCCTCTCCGACGATATCCGCCGATTCCGGGTTGAATCTGGTACTGTCACGCCGCTTTAGCAGCAGGGCCGCAGTACCTTTGAGGAAGCAACAACAAGCTGCTTCTTCGCGCGTTAAGTAACACAATGGCCTTCAAAAAACCTTTCCCATCCGAAAATTCCCGCAAGTCTGACATCGTTCCTTTGAAGGATGGCATTACGGCTTTGCTGCGCGCCTACCGGCTGCAAGGAAAGCTGAATGAAGTGACGGTAGTTGCCAGTTGGGAGCGAGTTATGGGCAAAGCCATTGCCATGAAAACTCAGGAGGTTTACGTTAGTAACCACAAGCTTTTTGTGCGCCTTACTTCCGCCCCGCTCAAGCACGAACTCATCATGGCCAAAACCCGAGTTCTAGAGAACCTGAATGCCGAGGTAGGAGAAGATATTATTACGGAGGTAGTATTCTTGTAAGTAGCGTCCGTTTCGGTATTACTGCTCCTTACTACTAGGTGAGCTAAGCCTGATAACGCAGCCATCCACTAGGCTTACTTCTACTCAAGCGGCAAGTTTTTCGGTTCCGCGTTTAGCTGAACAAGCGCCTCCCCTACCCCTTCTAGATTTTTACGTGCGCTTAGTACCCCAGCTGACACCGCTCCTGTTGCAGGAGGTGGAGTTGCTGCTCCGTGGCAAGCTTGGTACGAGCATTGTCAAACTCCCGACCATATTGCTCCTTGAACTCACGCCGCTTAATGGCTTCTACAAAGCGACGGGTATCCTCGGCTGTTTCCAGCAGTAAGCCTGGTACCGGTGTTGGCTTCCCGTTGTCGTCCTTGGCCACCATCGTGAAGTAGCAGGTATTGGTGTGTTTCACGCTACCATTCCGAACGTCTTCGGCTATCACCTTGATACCGACCAGTAGGGAAGTACGGCCCACGTAGTTCACAGAAGCTAGCAAGGACACTAGCTCACCTACCTCCACAGGCTGCAGAAAATTGACTCCATCTACACTCACTGTCACGCAGTAGTTGCCGGCATGTTTTGAAGCGGCGGCATACGCTACTTTGTCCATTAGCGAGAGCAAGATGCCACCGTGAATCTTCCCTCCGAAATTGGCATAGGAGGGAATCATTAACTCCGTTAGAGTTACTCGGGAATAGGACACCGGGCGGTATTCGGGCAGGCTGTTGGGAACCATAAAAATTAAGGGACAGACTATGGTAGTTGTAGCGTACAGGTAGTCTCACTTCATATACTGGGCTGCTCGTTACGTTAGAGCTTTCCCTCCTACCCTGCCCATCGTTTCTAACGAACATCTGAGGCTACAAGTCGCTTGCTTTTTCTTTTTGCGGCTCTTGCTTCTGCTAAGCCTGCTGCTGTTGAGTAACCTGAATTAGTAACGGGTAGAACTGCCGTTGGGTGAACAAATATGTTTCACGTGGAACGTTTTTGTCACTTTGGACCATACACCTTCAACAGGAGCTCATTATAGGCCTCTAGCAAGGCTATATACTTCTGCTGAAGCATTAGAAGCTGTTTTGCTAGGTCCGGTTCTGTTACAAGAGGAGCGGCATTACGTGATGTTACAACTCTATCTGACGCAGATGTAATATTATTAACAGCAACAGGTGTTACAAATGACAAAACAGACTGCTGTGTAACTGTAAAGTCTTGAGAAAAGTCGTGAGATATTACATCTCCTACTCGCTTTACAAAAGCGTAATCAAGTGTCTCTTCTTTAAACTTACGATAGATAGTAGGGCGTGTAATACCCAGCTCATCCACAATCCGCGTAATTGATATTCCGCTGTTCTTAATGGCTTCCTGCAGTATTTCGCCCTGGTGTGGCATAACGTGTAATATGACAAAGGATGGGTCTGTAAATATAACATAGTGTCACATATACACAATATACATGCTACAAATACGATTCATGATGAAAACATATTACACTTGTATTATTGTAACTATTGTATACTGATACATGTTACAAAATCATATTTGTTACAAGTATCAACCTGTTAACTGTAACAAACAGTGTACACGCAATACAAAGGAGCTGCAGTACGGCTGCAGGGCCCAGACAGCAGTAGTTCTAGCTACTAAGTGTATCAGCGCTTAGGGCTGCCGAAATAACCGAGTACACTACAGTACAAGGCTCCGTAGTGCCAGCAGTCGGTCCGGGTAATCAGTTGTAATTCCCTTGGGCTGATAGGCCAACACATGGCGTAAATCTGCTGGCTCATTTACTGTCCAGGGCACTAGGTCGATGTGCTGCTGACGCAGTTCAGTAATCAACTCTGGAGTAAGCAAGCGGAATTCGGGACCATATAGGGAAGGGATGAAACCTAGCTCCATTAGGTGGGCTGATAGAGGCTTTTCATCCTCTACCAGCAAGCATAAAGGCAGGGCAGGGAGTAGTTGTCGGGCGGCTTGTAGCACGCGCTTATCAAAGCACAGAAGCGTGGTGCGAGCCAGTAAAGACAGGGCTCTTAATTCAAGAAGAACCAACTCTAAAAAGCGCGAGGGAGTTGGGTGATATATCCCATCCCCCTCGGGCGTACTCTTGAGTTCAATACTGAAGCGAACCGGCCGACGACCGAGCTGAAAGGCCAGCTTGTCGAGCGCCTGCACAACCTCACGCAGCAAGGGCTTGTGGGCGGGCTCAGGCATTTGCTCAGGGTAGTACGGATGCCGGGTAAGGCCACAGTCGTACTGCCGGATGGTGGCGTAGGGTAGCTGGTATACGTTGTGCTGCTTCTGCTGCTCGAAAGGAATTGGCTGGCCAGCAGGAGTGCGGCAAATAGCGGCCGACATCCAGGGCTCGTGCGATACGACTACCTGGTTATCGGCCGAAATAACTACATCCAGTTCCACTACATCTACTCCTAAAGTAAGCGCATGCAGGAAGGCGGGAATAGTGTTTTCGGGGCGCAGACCGCGGCAGCCACGGTGCCCATGTACTTCAGGAAAAGGCAGGAAAGCCATATGAAGAGGAAGTGAGATAAAAAGTATAAGGGCCAGACTCCGGCAGCTTTGCCTAAGGGAAATAGTCTTGAACCAGACAAAAACCCTCTATTTTTACCCATGTACGGCTTTTTCCTACCTACCTCCTTCCTCATGAAAAAAACGATCCTGAGCCTGCTACTTATCGGCTTGGCAATTGGCGCCTACCTCTACTATAAGAACCTGACTACGGGACCGGAATACTCGCTTCTGCAGGCCGCAAAAGCAGTGCAGGACCACAACCCAGCGGCGTTCGAGCGCTACGTAGATGTGAGCAGCGTAACTAGCAATCTGGTTGATCAGGTTACGGCACAAAGCTCGGTTCTGGGAATGCTAAACCCCGGTGGCCTGGCTATGAAGGGAGCTCTGCGCCTACTGAAGCCGCAGCTGGCCCAGGCAGCCCGCCAGGAAGTGCAGCGCTACGTTGAGACGGGCTCAGTAGAGGCCGTAGCAGCCGCGCCCAAGCCGATGGGCGTATCCGTGCTAGGTGTAGTGGGCAAAGTAGTGGGGCCCGATACCAAGTTTAAAGGAGTCAAATACACCCATGAGGAAGGCGAGCAAGCCTTGGTAGGTTTGGAGTTTACGCAGCCTCGCTACGACACAACGTTGGTGCTAGAGGTGAAGATGCGCGACCAAGGTGACCATTGGCAGGCCACGGAAATCACTAACACGGCCGACATTCTAAAGCAGGTAGCACGCTTGGAAAAGCAGCGGCTGGTAGGCAAGTAAACGTGCGCGTTACCTAATCGGCTTACACGAAGAAGCCCCGATCCTCACTGAGGATCGGGGCTTCTTCGTGTAAGCTATGTGCCTACTACTTGTCCTTACCGAATAGCAGGAAGGCCAGCGAGCCAAGGAAGGGGAAGAAAAAAATGATCAGGCCCCACACGATCTTCTTACCGAGTGACCACGGCTGCTGGAACAACTTGAACAGGGCGTACACGGCCAGAATTAAGTGAATAACGCCAGCGGTAGTCAAGGAGCCATCGGCATTGCGGGTGCGGCCGCAGCTGCTCAGGGCAAACGACATTAACAAAGCCAGAATACCGGTCAGGGTGAAAGAACGGTTGCTGGTGAGTGAAGAAACGAGCTTATTCATGGTGCAGGGAGTGTGTAGAATGGTAGAGAGTATGCCGTTCTGTACGCACAACACCTAAAATGGATATTATCAGACAAGTATTATATTAATAAGTATTTGACAATCAGTGACTTAGTTAACAAATTCTCGGATTTTATCAAAGAACAGAGGTCCGACTCGTGGTAGCAAGACGAGGGTCAGTACGATACCGTACAGAGCTCCGTAGAAGTGGGCGTCGTGGTTGATATTGTCGCCTCGGCGGCGGCCCATGTAGTAGGAATAGGCCAGATACAAGAAGCCGAAGATGAAGCCTGGAATGGCAACGGGGATTGGAAAAATCCGGATACCGGCCGTGGGGTTGAACAGAATAGCCGAAAAGACAACTGATGCTACCCCGCCAGAAGCCCCGAGGCTGCGGTAATTCGGATCGTCGCGGTGGCGGAGATAGGTAGGAACATCTGAAAGAACAATGCCGCCCAGGTACAGCAGCAGGAAGTACAGCAGACCCGTCGTCGGTCCGAACACGCCAAAGAATACGGTTTCCACTATCTGGCTGAAGGAGTAAAACGCCAGCATATTGAACAGCAGGTGCCCAAAGTCGGCGTGCAGAAACCCAGAGGTAATGAAGCGGTAGTAATCGTGGTTACGCTTGACGCGGTAGGGCTCCAGAATCCAGCTTTCCAGGAAGGCAGGATTCGACCAGGCGTAGAGGGAGATGCCTGCCGTCAGCACGGTCAGGATCAGGGTAGGAGACAATTCCATAGAAGTTGAAAGAAGTCAGAAAAGAGTGGTAGCACTACTGCTCCCGTTCCATGAGTTGCATGGCCAAGTGACGAAGAGGTTTTTTACGCGTTTCAGGGGCCGCTACGCGTTCCAAATGCTGTAAGGCGTCCAGGAAGTAGTCGTTGATGAGAGCTTCCGTCTGAGGGCGGATTTCGAGCTCATCGTAGATGGTGCGCACGGCCTGCACCTTCGCTTCGGCATCGGCTACGGGCTGGCCGATATGCTGAAGCAGCGTAATGCGTTGCGATTCGCTGGCCTGGGCCTGAGCCGTGAGCAGAAGGTAGGTTTTTTTGTCGCTGAGGATGTCGCCGCCCACGCGCTTGCCGAAGGTGGCCGCGTCGCCGTACACATCCAGCAGGTCGTCGCGGAGCTGGAAGGCTACCCCAATACCGACGCCAAACTGGCGCAGGTGGTCGGCATCCTGGCGGGAGGCGCCGCCGAGCAGAGCGCCCAGCTCCAGGGCAAAGCCCAGCAGCACGGCCGTCTTCAACCGAATCATATCCAGGTACTGCGCAATGCTGACCTCCGTTTCCGTCTCGAAGTTCATATCCCACTGCTGGCCCTCGCACACCTCGGCGGCCGTTTGGGAGAAGCGGCGGAGTACGTGGGGTAGTAGTTCAGTAGGCACGTCCAGAAACAGCTCGTAGGCCCGCACCAGCATGACGTCTCCGCTCAGAATGGCCACGTTGGGGTTCCACTTTTCGTGCACAGTCGCCTGACCGCGGCGCAGGGGCGCTTGGTCCATCAGGTCGTCGTGGAGGAGGGTGAAGTTGTGGAAGACTTCGGTAGCCAGGGCGGGCTTCAGAGCAGGCTCCAGCTCATCGGTAAAGATATGAGCACCTAGTAAGGTCAGCAAAGGCCGAATGCGCTTGCCGCCGAGGGCCATGATGTAGCGAATGGGCTCGTAGAGGGCCGTGGGCTGCTCGCCGTATTGCAGGGGCGCCAGGGCGGTATTGATGCGGTCAGTGAGTTGGGACAGGTCCACGGAATGGGGTAAAAGTTCGGATGGGAAAGGTACGCAAGAGTAGGTGATGGGGTAGTGAGGTGAAGGGTGATGAAGTGAATGCCGGCGAGTGACAGAGCCGGCAGCCTATAAAAAAGCCTGTCATCCTGAGCAAAGCGAAGGACCTTACTACCCCAGAACAGCTACCGTACTAACGGTTTGTTCCGATGTGGTGAGGTCCTTCGCTTTGCTCAGAATGACAGACTAAGTATTGACAAGCTTGCTTGACTTACCGCCGACGCTTGCTCTCGCCTCCGGGGCGGCCACCTTTGCCGCCTTTGTGGCCTCCGCCGCTGCGCTCAGGGCGGTAGCCACGGCGGCTTTCCCGACCAGCGTCGCGCTCCTCCCGCTCCCGGTTCTTCACGGCATCAGGTCGGTTGTCCACCAGCTCAAAGTCGATGGTGCGGTCCAGTAGGTTGGCCGATTTGACCACCACCTGCAGCTCGTCGCCGAACTGGATGATGCGCTTGCTGCGCTGACCTACGAGGCGGTAGTTGTTCTTGTCTAGCTCGAAGAAGTCGCCGGGGATGTCGGCTACCCGTACCATGCCCTCGCACTTGTTCTCCTCGATTTCGACGTAGAGACCCCACTCGGTCAGGCCCGACACCACGCCCGTAAATGTGTCGCCGATACGGTCCTGTAGGAACTCGACTTGCTTGTACTTGATGCTGGCACGCTCGGCATTGGCGGCCAGCTTCTCGCGCTCCGAAGAGTGCTTGCACTCTTCCTCAATGGGCTCCACTTCCACGTTCTTACCGCCCTCCAAGTAATGCTCCAGCAGGCGGTGGGCCATCATGTCGGGGTAGCGGCGAATCGGCGAAGTGAAGTGCGAATAGTGCTCGAAGGCCAGGCCAAAGTGCCCGCGCGGATCGGTAGTATAGGTGGCCTTGGCCATGGTCCGGATGGCGAGCGTCTGGATGACGTTCTGCTCCGGGCGGCCGACTACCTCGCTGCTCAAATCGTTTAGCTCCGTGCTCAGCTTCTTCGGATTCGAGAGGTCGAGCTGGTGGCCAAACTTCTGGGCGAAGAGGGCAAAGTTGGCCAGACGTTCCTCGTCGGGGGCGTCGTGCACGCGGTACACCATGGTGAAGCGCGGCTTCCGATTCTTGAGCTTGAACACAAACTCGGCCACCTTGCGGTTGGCTAGCAGCATGAACTCCTCAATCATCTTGTGGGCGTCCTTGCGCTCCTTTACATACACGCCCAGCGGCTTACCCTGCTCATCCAGCTTGAACTTCACCTCCTGGGTTTCGAAGCTGATGGCGCCCTGCTTAAAGCGGGCGGCGCAAAGCTTCTTGGCAATGTCGTTCATCAGCTGAATCTCGGCGGTGTAGTCCGCCTCCAGCCCTTCAATGCGCTCCTGGGCCTCTTCGTAAGCAAAGCGGCGGTCGGAGTGAATGATGGTTTTGCCAAACCAAGAGTTGTAGAGCTTGCCCTTTTCGTCGAGCTCAAACACAGCCGAGAAGGTCAGCTTGTCCTCGTGGGGGCGCAGGGAGCAGAGGCCGTTGCTGAGGCGCTCGGGCAGCATAGGAATCACACGGTCCACGAGGTAGACGGAGGTAGCACGGTAGCGCGCCTCCTTTTCCAGGGCCATACCGGGTTGCACGTAGTGCGTCACGTCGGCAATGTGCACGCCAATTTCCCAGTGCCCGTTTTCGAGTTTCTGAATGGAAAGCGCATCGTCGAAGTCCTTGGCATCAACCGGGTCGATGGTAAAGGTGGTGATGTGGCGGAAGTCGCGGCGGCGCTCTATCTCGCTCTGCGGAATCTCCAGCGGAATGCTTTCCGACTCTTCCTCTACCTCGGCGGGAAACTCAAACGGCAGCCCGAACTCGGCCATAATGGCGTTGATTTCGGCCTCGTTTTCGCCGGCCTTGCCGAAGCTGCGCACGACCTGGCCCACGGGCAACTGGCCGGCGTCACCCTCTGGAAACTCAGCAATGCGCACCAGTACTTTCTCGCCGTGGTTGGCGCCGTTCAGGTTCTCGAAGGGCACAAACACGTCGAAGTAGATTTTGCGGTTATCGGGCTTCACGAAGCCGATGCCGCCCTGCATGTGCAGGCGTCCCACCAGCTCCGGGCGCACCCGGTTTACTACCTCCACCACGTCGCCAACGGGGCGGCCGTCGCGGGAGCCGCGCAGACGCAGGCGCACCGTGTCGCCGTGCATGGCAAACTTCAGCCGGTCGGTGAAGACGCGCACGTCCTGTTCACTTTCTTCTGAAATGACAAAAGCGTATTTGTCGGTAGCCAGGGCCACGGTTCCGGTGATGGTTTCACCACCGCCTTCCTGCCGCGGGCGGCGAGGGGTAGCAGGGCCGTCAGCATCAGGGAAGTCGAAACCAGCCTCCCGGCGGCGGTGCACCACGGGGTCCTGACCGAACTCGGTTTCTACGGGCCGGCCCCCACCGCGGCTCATACCGGCAAAGGGCTCCCGCTCGTTGCGGCGCGTTTTGCGGCCACTGGCGGGCTCGGTGGCCGCTTGGGCAGCGGCGGCATCCGTCAGGCGGTAGTCGTCGTTTTGCAGCAGCGTGAGCAGGCCGCTTTTCTTGAGGCTTTTCAGGTGTTCAAAAATGTCTTCGCGCTGCTCCTTGGTTGTCACGCCCAGGCGGCGGGAGAGTTGGCGGTAGGAGAAGACTTTGCCCGGGTTGTCGCGGAAGACGCGAAACACTAGATCTTTGGAAATGGAGGCCACAGCGGCATCGTTGCGGCGGGCTGCCTTCGCGCGAGGGGCGCGGGGGGCGGCGGATTCGTCTTTTTCTTTCATGTAGAAAAGGGGCCGCCAGTGGTTGTCTTTTTCGCAGGCGGCGGGGTTGAATGAGTGGGAAACTGGTAGTACTACGAGGTTTCCCGGGTAAAGTAATCCAGCCCGGAATCGGGCTTCGAAAAGATGATACGGAATATATCGGGGAATAACTATTCCTAGTCGAAAAAGGGAGGTTAAGCTTGGGTTGCGGCGGCTAGGGCACCCAGTACCGTACGGCCAAAATCGGCCACATTCCATTCTTTCAGGTCGGACACTTGTCCGTCGCCTACCTCCACGATGATGGGATGTCCAGCCGCGGTAAGGGCTACATCCAAACTATAGAACAAACGAGGGCGCAACTGAAAAAGTGCCGGCCGCAGCTGATTAGGTAGCGGTGTACCTCCCGCGCCATACGCAGTACCAGCCACCACGAAGTAGCGACGCTCGGAGTCGGGCTGGAGCTCCATATACTGCCGCACGAACAGCAATTCATTGTTCGGAATCCCATGTTTACGCAGCAGCTCCTGCCACTCCGCTGCCGAAGCTACCGTGGAGTTAGGCCCAAACGACTTTACGAGTCCTTTCACGAAATAGCGTTGGCCTGCAAAGAAGTCGGGCAACTGACCGGCGGGCTGAAACGTGCTGGCGAAGGTGTACTCCCGAATTGCCGCGTACCAGCCCGAGGCAAGATGCGCGGATAGGTAGGACTCGATGCCACTAAGCAGCGGAGCCAGTTGCTCCAGTAGCTCGTATTCCGGACCTGTCAACATCCAGCCGCGGTATAAGGCCGGGGTTGTCGGAGTACGAGGCCATACCCGAGCCGTTTCTAAATCAAACAGCCCAACAGTAAAACC
The DNA here is from genome assembly GCF_023101345.1 of Hymenobacter sublimis. Lineage (NCBI taxonomy): Bacteria > Pseudomonadati > Bacteroidota > Cytophagia > Cytophagales > Hymenobacteraceae > Hymenobacter > Hymenobacter sublimis. Next base: position 4,325,885 of record NZ_CP095848.1, on the reverse strand, counting down.
AGCTGCCGATGCCCAGGTATACTCAGGCTCCCAAAGCGGATCAACCGTCCGGGGTTCATAGGGCAATGAAGGGTAGAGAATGTGCATGCCCTAAAGATGCGTACTTCCCTCCTAGGCCCGGCTGGCTACGGCGGCGCGGATGTCGGCGGGCTCGTCTTTGGGAATGGCGGCCAGCAGCTGCCGGGTGTACTCGTGCTGGGGGTTGGCGTACAGCTCGGCGGCAGGGCCGCTTTCCACAATCTGCCCCTGGCGCATGACCAGCAGCCGGTCGCTCATGAAGCGGGCCACCGACAGGTCGTGGGTAATGAAAAGGTAGGTGATGCCAAACTCGCGCTTGAGGTCATTGAGCAGGTTGAGCACCTGGGCCTGCACCGACACGTCGAGGGCCGATACGGACTCGTCGCAGATGATGCACTTGGGCTGCAGGGCCAGGGCCCGGGCAATGCAGATGCGCTGGCGCTGCCCCCCGCTGAACTCGTGAGGGTAGCGCTGGTAGTGCTCCTCCTTCAGCCCCACGGTGCGCAGTAGCTCCAGCACCTGGTCCTTCTGCTGCTGGCGGGTGCCGCCTACGTGGTGCACGCGCATGGGCTCCAGGATGGCCTCACCCACGGTCATCATAGGATTTAGGGCGGCGTAGGGGTCCTGGAACACCATCTGAAACTCCCGGCGCTTGCGGCGCAGCTCCTCAGCGGGCAGCGTGGCCAGGTCTACCCCTTCGAACAGGATACTACCCGAGGTGGGCTCCACTAGCCGCAGCAAGGTTCGGCCCAGCGTGGTTTTGCCGCAGCCCGACTCCCCCACCAACCCCACCGTTTCGCCAGGATAAATGTCGAAGCTTACCCCGTCCACGGCCCGCACATACTCCTTCTTCCGGTTGAAGAAGCCTTTACGAATGGGGAAATGCACGTTCAATTCTTTCACGCTTAGTAAAGGTCCATCGGCGGTGGTCCGACCAATTCCCGCAGGGTTGGTCGAACCACTCTCGTTGCTGAGGTTGCTGATGGCTGGGCTGCCTTCGTTCAACGAGAGTGGTCCTACGAACCCCTGCGGGGAATTCGTAGGACCACTTGCTTCTAGCGGCAACGGCTGGCCAGATTCCAGGCCGGGGGCAGCATCCAGACCAAATTGTGGTTCCGAAGGGCGTGAAACAGAATGTTCCACGGGGAACGTTTTGGTGGTTTCAGAGTTGTTTTGAGAGTTTAGCTCTTGGAGGCCACCAATTTCATTAGTAAGCAGTTGCGCAGGGTCATTTTCAGTGACAATAAAGTTTCCATCGGCTGTTTCACGCATGAAATCAGCTACCACGGGCAATTTTTTCTGGCCAACAGAAAGTTTTGGCCGGCAGGCCAGCAGACCCTTGGTGTACGGGTGCTGGGGGTTGGTGAAGATGTCGAGAACTGAGCCCTGCTCTACTACCCGGCCCCGGTACATGACCAAAATACGGTCGGCTATTTCGGCTACTACTCCTAGGTCGTGGGTAATGAAGATGACGGCGGTATGGTGCTGGCGGCGCAGGTCGTCGATAAGGCGGAGCATGCGGGCTTGCACCGTGACGTCGAGGGCCGTGGTGGGCTCGTCGGCAATGAGGATGGCCGGGTTGCAGGCCATGGCCATGGCAATCATCACGCGCTGCTTCTGGCCCCCGCTGATTTCGTGGGGGTAGCTGGTGAAGATTTTCTCGGGGCGGGGCAGCTGGGCCATGGTGAACAGCTCCACGGTGCGGGCTTGCACTTCCTTTTCCGTAAGCGGGGTGTGCAGGCGTAGGGCTTCCACTACCTGGCTGCCGCAGGTGTACACCGGGTTCAGGGACGTCATCGGCTCCTGAAAAATCATGCTGATGTCGTTGCCCCGCACCTGCCGCAGCTGCTGGTCGGTGAGTTGGAGCAGGTCAACCTCCCCTAGCGCCTCCGACTGAAACCGCGCCTGCCCGGACACAATCTGGCCGGGCGGCAGCGGAATCAGCCCCATCAGGGCCAACGACGTTACCGACTTGCCTGAGCCCGACTCACCCACAATGGCCAGCGTTTCGCCCCGCCGCAAGTCGAAGGAAATATTCTGTACGGCCCGCGTGTTGCCCCGGTGGCTCTGGAAATCGATGGTCAGGTTGCGGACGGAGAGGATGGGCTGGGACACGGCGGGCAGAGGCAAGGCGGAAAAAAGTAAAGATAGGCAGGCCGGCAGTAGCTTGCCTGGCGCATTTGGCGTACACAAAAGTTGTCATTCCCAGCAGCGTGAGGAATTTGGGTTACCCTCCAAAAACTTACTCAGATTCCTCGCCCTGCTCGGAATGACAGCTTAGCAGGCTCAGTTCAACACCATTCAACCTACTTTCCTACCTCATGCAGTACCGCAAACTTGGTAAAACCGGCTTTAATGTTTCTGAAATCAGCCTTGGCACTTGGCAAGTAGGCGGCAAGTGGGGCGACCCGTTTAGCCACGAAACTGCCGATTCCATCCTCAACGCCGCCGTCGACTCCGGCATCAACTTCATTGACACCGCCGACGTGTACGGCGACGGGGAAAGCGAAAAAGCCGTGGGCCGGCTGGTACGTAGCCGCTCCGAGCGGGTGTATGTGGCCACCAAGTGTGGTCGGCAACTCCAGCCCCACACCAACGAAGCCTACCAGCCAGAAGCCCTGCGGAAGTTCGTAGAGGCCAGCCTGCGCAACATGCAGCTCGAAACCCTGGACCTGATTCAGTTGCACTGCCCGCCTACGGAGGTGTACTACCGTCCCGAAATCTTCGAGCTATTTGACCGGCTCAAGGAAGAAGGCAAGATTCTGAACCTGGGCGTGAGCGTGGAAAAGGTGGAAGAAGGCCTTAAGGCCCTCACCTTCCCCAGTGTCACTACCATTCAGCTTATCTTCAACATGTTTCGGCAGCGCCCGGCGGAGTTGCTGTTTCAGGAAGCGAAGCGCCACGATGTGGGCCTGATTGTGCGCGTACCGCTGGCCAGCGGCCTGCTCACCGGCAAATTCTCGCCCCACACCACCTTCTCCCCCGACGACCACCGCCAGTTCAACCGCGACGGGGCCGCTTTCGACAAGGGCGAAACCTTCTCCGGCGTAGATTACGAAACGGGCCTAGCTGCGGTAGAGGAGCTGAAAAAGGTGTTTCCCAATCAGCCCAACCTTGCTCCCATTGCCCTGCGCTGGGTGCTTATGTTTGACGAAGTTAGCTGCGTGATTCCCGGCGCTTCCCGCCCCGACCAGCTCACCTCAAACCTACAAGCCGCTGAACTACCCGCCCTCACCGCCGAGCAAATGCAAGCCGTACGCGCCATTTATGAGCAGCGCATCAAGCCGCTGGTGCATCAGGTTTGGTAAACACGGTGTCATTCCGAACGAAGCGAGGAATCTGAGTCGAACTACAGAGGATTACCCCAGATTCCTCACTTCGTTCGGAATGACAACGCAGCACATAAAAAGGCCCGCTGGAATTGCTCCAGCGGGCCTTTTCTGCTTATGAGTACTACCTTTTACACAGCTTCCGAGGCTTCGGCGTCGCGGCGGGCCTGGGCCGCGGTGGCGTCATTGGCGGCTACGGGGTGGGCTTCCTCTAGGTGCTGGCTGTAGAAGCGGTTTTGGAAGATAAGAATCAGCACGACCCCAATGAAAATGCAAGAGTCGGCAATATTGAAGATGGGAAAGTCAGGGATAATTTCTCCGCCCACAAAAGGCCAGGAAGCCGGAAAAAACCCGTCCGGGAAGTCCACAAACAGCATGTCAATAACTTGGCCGTGCAGCCAGGGGGTAGGCGCATTGAAGGGCGCGTTGTTGTAGAGGACGCCGTAGAAGATGGAATCGACCAGGTTGCCAATGGCCCCGCCCAGAATCATGGCAATGCAGATGAGCAGGCCGCTGGGGGCGTGCTGCTTCCAAAGGCGGTAGATGTAGTAACTAATACCCGTAACGGCTACCAAGCGAAACAGTGTGAGAATAACCTTGCCGTAGGGCGCCGGCAGTTCCACCCCGAAGGCCATGCCAGGGTTCAGGGTGTAGTGCAGCTTAAACCAGTCGCCGAACACGGGAACTTCGCCGGGCATGCCCATGGGCATATAGCGGTGCACCGCCCATTTCGAGAGCTGATCAATGACGATGACCAGCAAGGCCACGAGGTAGTATTTCCAATACTTCATAAGTACAAAGTGACGCAGAATTTTTGACTTTCTGGCGTAGGAGCCTACTGCATCCTTCTTGCCGCCGGTATATATCTGAAAGGGCTTTTGTGCCGATTTAAACCCGATTTTAGGAGATTTGTACGACGTTATGCCAAACGCCCCTTGAAAAGGCAGACGTACCGCTCCTGATTTTTCTGGGCGGCCAGCTGCGCGCAGCCTACCCGTGCAGCTTACAACTGCAATCAATTCCTAATTAAGCGGCCGCTGTAGTGGCTCAATTCTTCCTGATTTGCTCTTGCAACCTGCTACATAGCGGGAGTAAGTCATTGAAACTAGATATTTAGTTATACATTTCTAACCTTCCTACTTAAACCCTATTCCTATGTCAGCCACGCATCCTAGCCGCGCTTATTCTGCTGTAACCCGCTTATCTATCGTGGGTGTAGCCGCCCTCAGTGCCTGCGCCGCGCCGCACCCACTTACCCAGGCCAATGAGCAGCAGCAAACCATGACGACGACCGTTTATAACCGCCAGCTCAATACCAGCCTGTTGCTCAACGGCGACTATGATATAAATCTACAGCCTCACAACAAGCCAGATGAGGTGACGAAAGCGCGGCTAAAACAGCTCGGCTTCTCGCGCCGCCAGTCGGCGCTGCTGTTTACTGGTCAAACAAACCTAGCGCCCACGTACCGGCTGCGCGGCCTGCGCATAACCGGCAATCCTAACTGGCGGGCCCTGGGGTTCCAGGAAAACGGCGTCGGACGCTACCAGCACACGGGTACGGCTGGCCCCGATTTGCTAATGGAATATGCCGCGCCCCTACCCGACCAGCAAGGTTGGCTCTATCTCATTGCTACTGATGAAGCCAGCTCGCGCGCCGCTACCTCCGTGCGGGACCGTGGCGTTGACATGGATGCGGAATTTGTCACGTTCACGTTTCCCTCAGTGCAGCAAGGTCGGTGGCCGCGCACGGTGTCGCCGGTACGGCTGGCCAACGAGGCCTTTCTGAGTCGTCCCAACGGTGATTATCTGGCTCCGCTGTCTGCCCTGGCCCAGAGCCGCCACGCCCCTGCTACTGCCCAGGACCCCAGTAGTGATGGAATACTGTGGCAAATGCTGCAGCAGTACCACGCCATGGCTGGCAACACTGATTCGGTAGTGTATTTTCAGCGTCAGGGCCCGGAGGTAGTGCGCCTTCCGACTACCACGTCAACCACGGGTACCCCACGCCGGCCAAACCCCACGCCGACCGACACGCTAGTCAGCCTGGAAGCAGTACCCGAAATCCTGCGCCAATCAGCCGGTGTGCGAGCTGTGTTGCTGAATGAGTCGCACACATACGGCAGGCACCGGGCGCTGGCGGCGGCGCTGCTACCCGGCTTGTATCAGCAGGGGTTTCGGTACCTGGCCCTAGAAACGCTCGAAGACTCCGCGAGCAGCGCCCTGAATCCGTTACCCTTGAAAGCCGGTTTCTACACGCGCGAAGCCACGTTTGCCAACCTGGTGCGCACGGCCCGGCGGCTGGGCTTTACCCTGGTGTCCTACGAAGTGGGACAGGGCCAAACAGAACGGGAGTTAGCCCAGGCCACGAACCTGCACAAGGCCCTGCGCCACGACCCCCAGGCCCGGGTACTGGTGTACGGGGGCGGGGCCCACGTCAACCTCCTGACTATGCCTGGCAGGCCCCAGGCAAAATGGATGGCCCAGCACTTAGTTGACCTCACCGGCTGGCCCGTTCTCAGCATCAATCAAGCGCGCCTGGGCAACGAAGCTCGCAGTGGCCTGGCGGCTACACCCTCAGGCAAGGCCGAAGTGGTATACCAGCTTCGCAACGGCCAGCGCCGCTCGCCCTACCCTGAAAACAATCTGGTAGTGCGCAACAACCTCGACCTAAACCGGCTGCCCCTTCCCTACTCCGATGCCACTGACGCCCAACTGGTTTCTCTGAATGTTAGTGCCTACCAACCTACCGCCGCTACGGGCCGCCGCATGGTACAACTCTACCTGCAGTCGGAACTGGCCGTGCGGGAGGACATAGCACCCATCTATACCCACGAATTGCGCCCGTCAGACGACGTTTTATCCTTGCGCCTGGTTCCGGGCCGCTACGTCTACCGCGTGCTGTCAGAGAAGCAAAAAGAAGAAGTTCGGAAGGAGTTGGTAGTGAAGTGAGTTAATGATTCCACAAACGCGCGTTATTACGGTTCGTGCTGACGTAATAAGGTCCTTCGCCGCCGCTTCATGCGCGGAATGCTCAGGATGATGGATGTGGAGAAATAGTATAGGGTGTGAAGGGCTCGTATAAGAATATGAGAACGTTGCGAGAAAATACACGGCATGAAAAAGGCCGCGAAACGTAAGTTCCACGGCCTTTTTGGCTTTAAGAATGACCTGGGATACTAGCTATTGGCTACTTCCAGTTGCACTGGCACAGTGTACTCGTCAAATTCCAGCACTGAGCCGCCGCTGATTTCCGGGGCAAAGTTTAGGGCTAGAGCCTGTACTTCTTCGCGAATGTAGCCACCGAAGGACTGCACGGCGGCTTCCAGCTCGGCCTGCTGGCCCAGGGTCACCCGGATTTTGTCCTGCACTTCCAGGCCGCTGTCTTTGCGCAGGTTCTGGAGGCGATTCACCAGCTCGCGGGCCACGCCTTCCTGGCGCAGCTCGTCGGTCAGGGTCACGTCGAGGGCTACCGTTAGGGGGCCGTCGGTGGCTACTAGCCAGCCGGGCAAGTCGTCGGTGCGAATTTCCACGTCGTCCGGAGCAAGCGTAATCGGCTGTCCTTCGACTTCCACGGCCAGCTGGCCGGTCTTTTCGAGGGTGCTGATTTCCTCCGGGGTCATTTGCTGGATGCGGGCGCCTACGGCTTTCAGACGGGCACCGTATTGCTGACCGAGGCGCTTGAAGTTCGGCTTCACCGACTTTACTAGTACGCCGCTGGTGTCGTCCAGGAACTCCACGTGCTTTACGTTCACCTCGGCGCAAATCAGGTCTTCTACCTTGCCTACCTGCTCACGGGTCGTCTCATTGAACACTGGCACCAGAATGCGCTGCAGGGGCTGGCGCACCTTCAGCACCGACTTCTTGCGCAGGGAGTGCGTAAGCGAGGAAATCCGCTGGGCCAACTCCATGCGCTCCTCCAGGGCCTTGTCGATACGGTTCGTTTCGGCTTCTACCAGCAAGGTGAGGTGGATGGATTCGGGAGCTAGCGGCGTATTCCGCTCGATAGCTTCGGCGCGCATGCCGTCGGTCATGTTCTTATAAAGCCACTCGGCGAAGAAGGGGGCAACCGGGGCCATAAGTTGGGCCACTACCACCAAACACTCCTGCAAAGTCTCGTAGGCGGCTTTTTTGTCCTGGGTCAGCTCGCCTTTCCAGAAGCGGCGGCGCGAGAGGCGCACGTGCCAGTTAGAGAGCTGATCGGTCACGAAATCTTGGATGGCGCGGGCCGCCTTCGTGGGGTCGTAGGAGTCATAATGGCCGCGCACTTCCAGAATCAAGGACTGGAGCTTGCTCAGAATCCAGCGGTCCAGTTCGCTTAGCTCACTGTGGGGCACCCGGTCGAACTCACGGGCCTGGAAGCCGTCGAGGTTGGCGTAGAGGGCGTAGAACGAGTAGGTGTTGAACAGGGTGCCGAAGAAGCGGCGCTGCACCTCCGTAATGCCGCTGAGGTCGAACTTGAGGTTGTCCCAGGGCTGGGCGTTGGCAATCATGTACCAGCGCGTGGCGTCGGGGCCGAACTGCTCGATGGTCTGGAACGGGTCGATGGCGTTGCCGAGGCGCTTGCTCATCTTGTTGCCGTTCTTGTCCAGCACCAAGCCGTTGGCCATCACGTTCTTATAGGCCACCGAATCTTCCAGCATCACGGCCAGGGCGTGCAGGGTAAAGAACCAGCCGCGGGTCTGGTCCACACCTTCGGCAATGAAATCGGCGGGGAAATTCTTTTGGAACTTCTCGCCGTTTTCCAGAGGGTAGTGCCACTGGGCGTAGGGCATGGCGCCGCTGTCAAACCACACGTCAATGAGGTCGGTTTCGCGGTACATGGGCTGGCCGGAGGGCGACACCAGGAAGATATCGTCCACGTAGGGCCGGTGCAGGTCCATCTTCTCCCCGTTGGCATAGGGGTTATGGGTCATGACTTCGGCTGCTACAGCCTTGTCAATCTCCTGCTTCAGCTGCTCTACCGAGCCGATGCAGATTTCCTCCGAGCCGTCCTGGGTACGCCAGATGGGCAGGGGCGTGCCCCAGTAGCGGGAGCGGCTCAGGTTCCAGTCTACCAGGTTTTCCAGCCAGTTGCCGAAGCGGCCGGTACCAGTGCTGGCGGGCTGCCAGTTGATGGTTTTGTTGAGTTCGATGAGCCGGTCTTTTACCGCCGTGGTCTTGATAAACCAGGAGTCCAGGGGGTAGTACAGCACGGGCTTGTCGGTGCGCCAGCAGTGGGGGTAAGTGTGCTCGTACTTCTCCACTTTGAAGGCCGTGCCGTCGCCTTTCATGCGGATGGCAATGCTTTCGTCCAGGGTCTTGTAGTCGGCGCCCGACTGGTCGTGGCCGTCGTAGTTCTTCACCCAGCGCCCGCCAAATTCGCCCATCTGGGGCACGTAGCGGCCGGTACGGTCCACGATGGGCGTGGGCTTGCCTTCGGCATCCAGCACAATCAGGGCCGGAATATCGGCCTGCTGAGCAGCCCGGAAGTCGTCGGCGCCAAACGTGGGCGAGATGTGCACAATGCCGGTACCGTCCTCCGTCGTCACAAAGTCGCCGGGAATCACGCGGAAAGCGCGCTCCTCCCCTTCAAATGCCGGAAAGCCCTTGTCTTGGTCGAACAGCCGCTCGTAGCGGATGCCTACCAAGTCAGCGCCTTTGAACGTGTTTTCGATGCGCCAAGGCAGCACCTTGTCGCCGGCTTTGTAGTCTTCTAGCGAAGCCTCTTGGCCTTTCTCCGAGAAATAGCGGTTCATCAACGCTTCCGCCAGCACTACCCGGATGGGGGCACCCGTGTAAGGGTTGAAGGTGCGTACCAGCACGTAGGGAATGTTCTTACCCACAGCCAAACCGGTGTTAGCAGGTAGCGTCCAAGGCGTCGTCGTCCAGGCTAGGATGTAGGTTTCTACCGAATTTTCTTCGGTATAGACTTCTGTATACTGAGTAGAATCTGACACGCCAGTAAACAGCTTCGCCGAAGCCTCATCCCGCTTCACCTTGAACTGGGCCACGATGGTCGTGTCCTTGACGTCGCGGTAGGTGCCGGGCTGGTTTAGCTCGTGGGAGCTGAGGCCAGTGCCGGCGGCTGGGGAGTAGGGCTGAATGGTGTAGCCTTTGTAGAGCAAGCCCTTGTCGTAGAGCTTCTTGAGCAGGGCCCAGCAGCTCTCGATGTACTCGGGCTCAAAGGTGATGTAGGGGTCGTCGAGGTCTACCCAATAGCCCATTTTCTCGGTGAGGTCGTCCCACTGGGCTTTAAAGCGCATCACGGTTTCGCGGCAGCGCTGGTTGTAGTCCTCAATGCTGATTTTCTTCCCGATATCCTCCTTCGTGATGCCCAGCTCCTTTTCTACCTGCAGCTCAATGGGCAGGCCGTGGGTGTCCCAGCCGCCTTTGCGGTTTACCTGCTTGCCCAGCAGGGTCTGGTAGCGGCAGAAAATGTCCTTTACCGTCCGGGCCATGACGTGGTGGATGCCGGGGGCGCCGTTGGCCGAGGGTGGGCCTTCGTAAAACACGAACGTCGGCTGCCCTTCGCGGGTGCTCACGCTTTTCTCGAAGATGCCGTTCTGCTTCCACCACGCCAGGATATCGGTGCCGACCTGGCCGTAGTTGAGCGGCTGCTTGAATTCGGGGTAGTTCATTGTTGGGGTCGTTGTATCAGAACGTCATGCTTGATCTTGCGTCCGCTTGCCGAAGCATCTCTACCGCTTCGTTGAATTACTACTGCAACGAAGCGGTAGAGATGCTTCGGCAAGCGGACGCAAGATCAAGCATGACGGTGGTATAAAGGGTGGTTTTAGCCGTTCAGTTTGGGCTGCCGCTTCATCCGGTTAAGGTTGAGTTCCAAGTCGTCGTCTTCCTCGTGGTAGTTGTCGTCGTAATGGCGAATACCGGATTGGTCGATAACATCCTCGTCCTTGCCGTGCTCGAAGGTAACGAGTAAGCAGGGCAGCAGAATCAGGTTAGAGAAGTTGGTGATGAGCAGGCTGGCCGACATGAGCAGGCCGAGGGCCTTGGTGCCACCGAACTCCGAGAAGGCAAACACCGAAAAGCCCAGAAACAGCACAATGCTGGTGTAAATCATGCTGGTGCCGGCCTCCGAAAGCGTAGTGCTGATGGCGGCCTTTACGCGGCGGCCGTTGGCGGCCATTTCCTGCCGAAACTTGGCCAGCAGGTGAATCGAATTGTCGCCGTCGATGCCCAGGGCAATGCTGAAAATTAGGGCGGTGCTGGGCTTGAGCGGGATGCCGAAGTAGCCCATAATACCGCCCGTGAGCAGCAGCGTGAAGAAGTTGGGCAGCAGGGTAAACGCCACGGCCCGCACGCTGCGGAACAAGATCAGCACGACCAGCCCGACCAGCACGAAGGCAATAACCAGGCTTTCCTTGAGCGTACCAATCAGGTACTCATTGCCTTTGGTGAAGATGATGGTGGTACCAGTCAGCTTCACCTTCATATCCGTACCCTTGAAAATCCGGTTGATTTCGGGCTTGATGCGGTTGTTAATCAGCGTATCGAGGTTGTGGGAACCTACGTCGGCAATCTTCAGGGAAATGCGCGCCCGCTGCATGCTGCTGTCGGTGAAGGAGCGCAGTAGTTTGCTGGTTAGCTGGCCCTCAGTGCCCTCCGTGGACTGCGAATGGGCCAGGTAGCTGAACACGTAGTTTTTCTCGGAGTTGTCGGGTAGGCGGTAGAACTCGGGGCTGCCGTTGTAGAAGGCCTGGGTCGAGGCCTTCAGAAAGGTAACCACGCTGACGGGGGTAGTCAGCACGGGCTGGGTGCGCAGAAAGTTTTCGAGGCGGTCAATCCGCTCCAGGTTCTTGAGCTTGAGCAGGCCTTTGGGGCGGCCGGTGTCCACTACCATTTCCAGGGGCATTACGCCGTTGAAGTGCTGCTCAAAGAACTTCAAATCAGAGTTTACCGACGAATCCTTGGGCAGATCATCCACCATGTAGCTCACGGATTTCACCTTCATTACCCCAAACGAAGCCAGCACCATCAGGGCCAGGGCGGTGAGGTACACCGTGCGCCGGCGCTCCAGCACCAGGTAGTCGAAGAACTCCAGCAGCTTAGTCAGGGGCTTGGCCTCCAGGTGCTCCAACTGCTTGGGGGTAGGCGGCGGCAGAATGGTGAAGATGATGGGCATCAGGATAAACGATACCGCAAACGCCACGAAAATATTGACCGTAGCCACCAGCCCAAACTGATACAGAATGGCAATGTTGGTGAAGCAAAACACCACGAAGCCGATGGCCGTGGTGGTATTGTTCATGAGCGTGACCAACCCAATTTTGCGCACCACCCGCGCCATGGCCAGCACCTGGTTGCCGGATTTGCGGTAGTCGTAGTGGTAGCGGCTAAGTAGGTAGGTGCAGTTCGGGATGCCGATAACGATGATAATGCTCGGAATCAGGCCCGTAAGCAGGTTGATTTTGTAGCCCAGTAGCACCATGGAGCCAATGCACCAGGTCACCACAATCAGCACAATCAGCAGCGGGAACACCACCGCCGACCAGGTCCGGAAGAACATGAGCAGGGTCACGGCCATCATCACAATGGTCAGGGCCACGAACAGCTTCATTTCCGAGGCGACCTTGGTAGTCATGGTGGCCCGCACGTAGGGCAGGCCGGCGTAGTGCATCCGAATGCCAGTTTTCTGCTGGAAGCGTTCAGCGTGGCCCAGAATCTCCTGCATCACGGCCTCGCGCCGGCTGGAGTTCAGGTACTTGGGGTCCATGGTGAGGGCCAGCAGCGTAGCCCCGGTGGTTGGCGAAATCAGCTGACCTTTGTAGAACTCCTGGGCATTTACCACCCGCATCAGGGAGTCTAGCTCGGGCTGGGTTTGGGGGAAGTTGCGGAAGATGGGTTCGGCCCGAAAGGTTTGGGTAGCCGTGTCCTTTACCAGCCGGGGTAGGCGCGTTACGCCCAGAATGCCATTGACACCCTCCACTTTGCTGAGCGTATCCGTGAGGGTGCGCAGCTCATTGAAGTTGCCGAGCTGGTACACCGAGCTGTCCTGCATGCCCAGCACCAGCACGTTGCCGTCCTCCCCAAAGGTTTGCTTGAACTGCTGGAAGTACACCATGTCCGGGTCGTCGGGCGACACGACCTGGGCAAAATCGTAGGTCATCTGCACCTTGCGGGCTTCCCAGGCCATAAACACCGTAATAAGGGCCAGCAGCCCGACGAGCAAGCGGCGGTTCTTGATGACGAATAGGGCGAGGTTTCTCCACATAGGCTGCTAAAATGCAGCAAAGGTACGCAACCCCGGGCAGGTATGCGGTGAGCCTCAGTCAGTAAACCCCACCCCTACCTCGACTACCAGTAGCCAGCCAAACAAGTGCGCTTGGTTGACAAACTCATTTTTTCTTCAGAATATAGGGAACAAATTATGCACTATTCAACGTAAATAGTCACACTTCAAGGCGTTGCGACCGTAACTACTTGTATTTTCCCGCGCCTTGCTGCTATTTTTCTATTATAATGACATTGTACAATTCCCCTGATGCGTCCCTGACGTATAACTCGCTGTTGGATACCCTACACTTGAGCTACAATGCAGCTCACCTGTCGGGGTCGTTCGGGGAGGCTTACCACCGGGCACTAGAGGAAATGCTGGCCCAGAACGTGGACAAACTTCTGGTGGATTTGAAGCGAAATGCTCCCCCAACCGACGAAGCAGACGCTTTACTTCAGCCCCTAACCAGCATCCTGCCCGGTCATTTGCAGCGCCCCTTGTTTATTGCCGCCGTGGTGTCAGAAGGCCAATACCAGTACCAGGTAGGCAACTCCCTTGCCTCGGCCAGCCTGCCTCCGTCCCAGGTTGAGTTCAATTACTTTACCTCCCGCCGCGACGCTACCCAGTGGCTGAGCGAGAACTAAGAAAGAACTCACCAGCCCTACCTCAAAACGCCAACAGGCCGCCGGATTGCTCCAGCGGCCTGTTGTGTTATAACCCCGTAGAAACAGCAGGGCGCTACAGCTTTTCGAAGACGCGTGAGAAGCTCACGGCTTCCCCGATGTAGGCGCGCAGCTCGGAAATTGGCATGCGGGTTTGCTCGCGGGAGTCGCGGTGGCGCACGGTTACGGTGTTGTCTTCCAGGGTTTGGTGGTCGACGGCAATGCAGAAGGGCGTGCCTATAAGGTCCTGGCGGGTGTAGCGCGTCCCGATGGAGTCCTTCTCCTCCACTACCAAGCGGAAGTCGTGGCGCAAGCTGTTGTAGATTTCGTTGGCTTTGTCGGGCAGGCCATCTTTTTTAACCAGCGGGAAGATGGCGGCTTTGATGGGCGCCACGGCCGGGTGCAGGCGCAGCAGCTTGCGGGTTTTGGTTTGCTGCTTGTCGCCCTCGCCTTCGGTAATCGTTTCCTCCTGGTAGGCCTGGCAGAGGGTAGCCAGAAACAGGCGGTCGGCGCCCACGGAGGTTTCCACTACATAGGGCACGTAGTTACCGTAAGGCTTGCCCGTCTCGGGGTTGAGGTCGTTATCGAAGTACTGCTGCTTCTTGCGGCTCAGGTTCTGGTGCTGGGTCAGGTCGAAGTCGGAGCGGGAGTGAATGCCCTCAATTTCCTTGAAGCCGAAGGGGAATTCAAACTCGATGTCGACGGCGGCCTTGGCGTAGTGGGCCAGCTTCTCATGAACATGGAAACGCAACTTGTCGGCGGGCAAACCCAGGGCCTCGTGCCAGCGGCGGCGCGTCTCCTTCCACGTTTCGTACCATTCATCTTCGGTGCCAGGGCGCACGAAGAATTGCATTTCCATCTGCTCAAACTCCCGCATCCGGAAGATGAACTGGCGGGCCACAATCTCGTTGCGGAAGGCCTTGCCGATCTGGGCAATACCGAACGGCACCTTCTGGCGCGCCGACTTCTGCACGTTCAAAAAGTTGACGAAGATGCCCTGGGCCGTTTCCGGGCGCAAGTAAATCTGCGAAGAGTCGCCGGCCACGGCGCCTACCTGCGTGGAGAACATCAGATTGAACTGCCGCACATCGGTCCAGTTGCCAGTCTTGGAAACCGGGCAGAGAATCTTCTCCTCAATGATGAGCTGCTTGACGCCGGCTAAGTCTTCAGCGGTGAGCAGGCGGCCCATTTCAGCCAGCAGAGCATCGGCACGAGCTTGGTCGCCGGCGTTTTCGTACTCGGCGGCTTTTTCTTCGAGCAGCACATCGGCGCGGTAACGCTTCTTGCTGTCGAGGTTGTCAATCATGGGGTCCGAAAAGCCATCAACGTGGCCGGAGGCTTTCCAGGTGAGCGGGTGCATGAAAATGGCCGCGTCAATGCCCACCACGTTCTGGTTGAGCTGGGTCATGGCCCGCCACCAGAGCTGCTTAAGGTTGTTTTTGAGCTCTACGCCGTTGGGGCCGTAGTCGTACACGGCGGCTAGGCCGTCGTAGATTTCCGAAGAAGGGAATACGAAGCCGTATTCCTTGGCGTGCGACACGATATCGGCCAGGGTATTTTCAGCCGTGGCGGCGGGTTTCTGCTCGTTGCTCATGAGGGGGAGGTTAAATGGAATACAGCTGTCCTGCCGAGCGCCGCGAGGAATTTGGAGTAGGAAGTATAGCCTGCCCCAACTTGCGCCCTGCCCTCGGAACGACAGCAGCTTCTCGGCAAAAGTAGCCAAAGCTTTAGCTTACAGCCTACCCAAAGGCCCATAAATAGCGCTGAACAACTGTTAGTCACTATTTTACTGTGCTGCCACCGTTCAGTCCTAACCTGACGCTACTTCCTGCGTTTAGCGGCTCAGAAGCACGCAACCGGCCGGTCCGGTAACAATTTCATAATCTTGCGCCCCCTTTGGGCGGTCCTACCTTTGGTTACCGAAACTGAATCCTCACCAATCCCCCCTCTATGTTTGGCTTAGAGCCTCATGTGCTGTTGCTGCTCGTTGCCTGTTTGGTAGCAGCTTGCGCGTTTGAATTTGTCAACGGTTTCCACGACACGGCCAACGCCGTGGCCACGGTTATCTACACCAACACCCTGCGGCCCTGGGTGGCCGTTATCTGGTCGGCGTTCTGGAATTTTTTGGGCGTACTGACGGGTGGTATTGCCGTGGCCATGGGCATCGTGTACCTGCTGCCCGTGCAAAGCCTCGTGGACCAGAATGTATACCACGGCATTGCCATGGTAGGCGCCCTGATTCTGGGCGCCATCATCTGGAACGTGGGCACCTGGTACTACGGCCTGCCTTCTTCCTCCTCGCACGCCCTGATTGGGTCCATTCTGGGTGTGGGCATTGCCTTCAGCTTCCTGCCTGGCGCTGATAATGCGGCCGTAAACTGGGGCAAGGCCGGTGAAACCGGGGTAGCTCTGCTTACGGGTCCGCTGTTCGGCTTCACGCTGACCATCGTCATGATGTTCCTGCTGAAGCGCTTCGTCCGCAACAAGGCCATCTTTAAGGAGCCGCACAAGCGCAAGCCGCCACCCCTCTGGATCCGGTTGATTCTGATTGCTACCTGTACCCTGGTAAGCTACTTCCACGGCTCCAACGACGGGCAGAAGGGAGTGGGGCTGATTATGCTGGTGTTGATTGGCATTGTGCCTACCTACTTTGCCCTCGACCATAGCAAGAACCCTCTGGACATGCGCGATTCGCTGGTGAAGATTGAGCAGGTAATGCAGAAGGTAAATGCGGCCGAGCTGAGCGCTAAGGACCGGGAAGCGGTAGCCAACATTAAGGTGCAAACGAATTCCCTGGACAGCATCTTCGCCGGTAAAACCCAGGTAGCCCAGTTGCCGCAAAACGCGCGTTTTGAAATCCGGAAGGCTATTCTGCTGCTGGGTAACCAAGCCAAAACCGTACTGGGCAGCGACAAAGTGAGCCTGAGCACCGCCGACCGGGAAACGCTCACCGCGGGCCTTTCCAACATGAAGGGCTTCACGGATTACGCTCCGTGGCAGGTGCTGGTGGCCGTGAGTGTGTCGTTGGGTCTGGGCACCATGATTGGCTGGCAGCGCATTGTGAAAACCATCGGGGAGCGTATCGGCAAGGAACACCTGACGTACGCTCAGGGCGCTTCCTCAGAGCTGATTGCCGCCGCCATGATTGGCGCCAATACCCAATTGGGCTTACCTGCCTCCACTACCCACGTGTTGTCGTCGGCTATTGCGGGCTCCATGGTAGCCAACCGCGGCATCAAGAACCTGAACCCCCAAATGGTGCGCAACATTGCCCTAGCCTGGGTGCTCACCTTGCCTGTAACCATGGCCCTGTCGGGGGGCTTATTCCTGCTATTCCGGGCCATTATGCCTTCGTAAACACTTCTTGGAATAAAACAAAAAAGCCACTCCGATTGCGGGGTGGCTTTTTTGTTTTCTACTTAAGGATCAGGGCATTCACTTGCTAGTGGTTTTAGCTCTCAAAGTGGGAAAGGTTGTTGAAAACTCCCGGCAATGAGCACCTTATCAACTTATCCACACCAATTTCTTGCGTTTTTGTGGATAACCTAGCGTTAAGCGGGCCACTGCACCTCTAAATCATCGTTGATAAACACGCCGAAGTTGACAAACTGCAGTTGTTCCTCGTCGAAGTAGAGGTCAATCATTTCCTTTTCGTAGGAAAGGCGCATCTCGCCAGTGTCCATTTTCTCGACTTCGCTCTGCTCGTGGCCGTGGCGCTTCATCAGGTCCTGGATTTCTTCCGGGCTCTTGCCGTGAATAGCTTCCCCGTACAGGCGAATGCCAGGGTGGTCCGTTTCAATGCAGCTCAGGCGGTAGTCGTCTTCCCGGTCGAAATACAGGGAGTAACCTTCTTCGAGGTAGTTCCAGGCCTGGTGCTCAAACTCATCGTCGTCTTCCGACTCCTCAATTTCTTCGGGCTCTCCCATCAGGGCGCGTACTTCGTCCATGGAGGCGCCAAACTTAAGCGGCCCCATGCCGATGCCGAGGGTAATTTCGTTTTCGTCGGTGCTGGAGGATTGGGCTGGTGTCTGCATAGCCGTCTGGGGTTCAAAAGTGAAGAAGAGTTCAGGGAAAGTAAAGGTAGGGGTTCTCGGGGGTCATTTGCCGTAGCGAGCCTCAAATTCGGCCCGCTGCTGCACGTAGCTGGGGTGTTGCTTGGCCTCGTCCCACTTGCGTTTGAAGATGGCGGCAGCCTCTGCTTTTTCCGGGTCTTCGGGGGTGCGGGGCAGTTCGTCGCGGCCGTGGGCACCGCTCTGACCTTTTTTGTCGTCGGGTACGGGACCGTCGTACTTCTTGCCGCCCTTGTGATTGGCGTAGCGCCGGGCCCGGGTAAAGCCCATCTGGAGGAACTTCCGGGCCATATCGGCTCCCACAAAGTCCTGCTCTTTCAAATACGCCTCAAACAGCGCAT
Organism: Hymenobacter sublimis; assembly: GCF_023101345.1. Classification (NCBI taxonomy): domain Bacteria; kingdom Pseudomonadati; phylum Bacteroidota; class Cytophagia; order Cytophagales; family Hymenobacteraceae; genus Hymenobacter; species Hymenobacter sublimis. The sequence continues at coordinate 4,308,251 of NZ_CP095848.1, read as the reverse complement.
ATATCTGCTCCGAAGACTCCCGGGCCAGCTCCGGCGTGCGGAAGCGCCAGTGGGGCAGAATCTCCCCTTTATAGGGCTGTACCAGCAGTACGCCCTGCTCGCCTTTGCCCACGCGGTACAGTTCCGGGTGCTGGCGGAAATCAACGGTTCGAAAATCCAGGGTGTAGTCGAACGGCATAAGAACTAGCAGCGCGCTTGCGGGAGAGTGGGCCTCTCTATACGCCACATCGGGCCCGGCGGCTGCATGTTTTCCCCAAGCGCAACAAACGGTGTGGATAAACGCGCGTTTTCGGTGGATAACTACTTGATTACAAACACTAGCTGTACCTGAAAAGTAATTTCTGCCGGGTCCAGGGCCTAAATTTTCCTTTTGCGCTAAGAAAAGCGACCGGCAGCCTTGCTACACACTTAACCGAAAAATGCACCGCTAAGCCAGCCAAAGCACCCTGCCCAGCCCGCCAAGGAGCGCAAACTCCTGCCTCGCTTTTTTGCCCGCTGCATTTTCTGTACTGCTCAGCTACCCGAAGTTCCGACCTGCTTGTTTTCTGCCCTTGCTCCCGAACAGGGAAACGAGAGCACCGGCTCGCTTTTCCACAGGGTTAATAACTTTTAAAATTCTTCTTTAAATAAATTCTCTTTTGTTATCCGTCGTTAGGGCTGTGCATAAGTGGATAAGAAAAAGGGGTTATGCACACCGGGGATAACATGTGCACAACAACCCAGTTATGCACCGTCTATCAACAGGGTGTGTTGATAGTAAATATCTGATTATTAGATACATATGTGAGTTTTTAACAATCCACATAGCTTGTGCACAAATCCACAATTCACATCCACACCCCTGTGTGGATTGTGCTTTTTTCGGGGGATAGTTATCCACCCTTATCCACCGAGTTTGCACTGCGCCAAGGTGCTGCTGTGGGTTGACCACATCCAAAAAAACTTTTCCGCAAGTTCTCCACGGGTTATCCTCAGGTTTCCCCACTATTATCCACAGGTTATGCGTGCTTCGCCTCAAGCAGTGGAAAACTATGTGGATTGCAAACTAGCAGGGCGCAAAACAGGCCGCTCCAGTAAGTAGGCCCATATTCAGCCTGTGGATATCTATTCAGGCCGGATTCTATATAGTTAGGAAGCATAAGGTTAAGCGCGCTACTCAGCGCTAGACTTGCTTACCTCCGGCCGAGATTACCCCAGCCTTGCAGGTTAAGCCATGCGGTGCTTGCTACTCATTATATACAGCAACGCCCAACATATACAGCAACGCCCAACTCCGGCATTGGAGTTGGGCGTTGGAGCAGTGCATTGGGGCTATTGCTAGGTTAGAAGCTAAGCGTTTCGACGTTATCAAAGTTGGAGCGAACCTGAATGGCCTTTGGAAACAAATAGACGGGTTCCGGCGGCCGGCGTAACTGTGGGTCGCCGCCCTGCCAGCGGCCGTCTTGGTTGGTATCAATCAGCACCCGCACCCGGTAGGTGCCTGGCTGCAGGTTATCAAAGCGGTAGGTACCTCGCGGGCTGTCGAGGGTAGTAAGCACCTGCCCATTGGATTCCAACAGCTGAACCCAGTAACGAGTGGCCTTGGTTTGGAGCGGACCGCTGAGCGTACCCGTAGCAGTCTGTTCGGACACGCGCAAACGCAGGGGTTTCAGCCCCAACCGCTGCCCGGTGATGCTGCTGATAACCGTGCTGTCGAGCAGGAACGTGACTGTTTTGCGAGCATTGGTATTTAGGTTCAGCGCCAACGTAGTTCGGTCAGGACTCAGGGTTCCGTCCTGGGGTAAGCGCAGCGGGCGGCGTTTCACAGAGTCCTCCACCAGCGTACCTACGGGCTTATTGGGCGCCAAGCGCACGGGCTCAGTGAATACAAACTTCACCTGGCCCTGCCGATATACTTCTCGCGGGCTGCCCTCCACGGTATAGGCTGCCCCCCGCCGGGCGGGCGAATTACCTTGGAACCGGACGTTAATTGTGTCGCGGCCCACGTTGCCGGCGCTATCCGTCGAAGCCAGCAAATAGCGGCCTTCCGTGAGGGCCGGGGTGCGGTAAAGTAGCGCAGTGCGGCCTTTTTCCGTGAGCTGAACGGCCTCGCTCAGGGCTGGTGAAACCGGAGCCGTTCCCAGCGGAGCCAGCGTTATGCGCTCTACACCCTCATTAAAGCTGATGCGAAAGTCCGTTGGGTTAGTCTTCTGGGTGGTTACGAGGGGGCGGCGGGCATCAGGCCGGGTGAGCAGAAACTGAAGGCTGTCTAGGCCGGGGCGCACGGTGAGTAGTTCGGGCAGGTAGCCAATTTTTTCGCCCTCTTCGTAGCGGTTACTCTGGTTTTTATCGGCCAGGGCAAACGCCCGGTAGCGGCCTTCCTTCAAGTTTTGCAGCTCAAAGCCACCCTGCTTATCGGTGCGGGCCAGGTAGTAGGGCCGGCCCCGCCGAATATTGGCCGTATCCGCTTCCGGGTACAGCACTACGGCCGTATTCTCGGTGGGCTGGCCCGTGAGCAGGTCGCGCACTACCCCCCGGACCGAGCCGGAATCGAGGCGGGCCCCAGTGCTGAAGCTCAGCACTACTTTCTGGGCCGGGTTGCTTTCGGTAATGTCGCTGATCGAGTTGCCGAAGTTAAACGAGTAGGTAGTGTTCGGGGCGAAAGGGCGGTCGAAGGTCAGGGTAATAGCTGAGCGGTCTTCCCGGATTTTGTAGGTGTCCTTGTCGCCGAGCACCGGGGCCACAATCAGGTTTTTCTGCAGATCCTTCAGCTGCACCTGCTCCGAAAACTCCAGCCGCACCGACTGCCCCGTTACGTTGCGGGCCCCGTTGGCGGGCGTGGTGCTCACCAGCTTGGGCGGGATGGTGTCACGGGTCCCGCCCTCGGGCGAGCTAATGGCCGCGCAGCCACCCAAGCCCGCCGCAGCCGTTAACAATAGAAAGATACTCGCTCGGGCAGGTAGGGCCATAGAGAAATAAGTCGGGAGAAAAAGCAGCATCGGCCAAAGCAGATTACGCCAGCCGAAGGTACAATGCACAACGCTGGAACAGCCAAAAACTGTCATTCCGAGCCCGGCACGAAAGTGGAGTAAGCCTCGCGGCGCTACTTCAGCTTTCGTGCCGGGCTCGGAACAGCAACTTCTTTGCTATAAGAACACTAGCCTCTCCCCTACCCCACTGACTAGCGTTTCTGGGAAACGTAAATCAGGCTGGAGTACTGGCCTTCGTGGCTGGCGGCGTAGCGGTTCGACTGGTAGCCCGCCTTGAGCACGGTCAGCATGCCGCCGCCCCGCTCGGCCCGGTGCTTTTCGCTGAGCATGCTCACGTAGTAGGCATCCAGGGGCATGGGTAGCACTTCCTTGACCTGCATCTTGTGCTTTTTGAGCAGCTGGGTCATGGTTTTGGGGCTGAAGTGATACAGGTGGCGCGGCACATCATAGGCGGCCCAATCCTGGCGGTAGTGCTGGGCATCGAGGCTGTCGACGTTGGGCACGGCAATGATGAACACGCCGTCGGGCTTCAATAGCCGGATGAGCTGCTGCAAGGTATCGTTCAGCTCGTGAACGTGTTCCAGCACGTGCCAGAGCGTAATGGCCTCAAACGATTCGGCGGGTAGCTGGCTAAGGTTGTCCAGGTCCAGGGGCTGGCCTACCCGTTGGGAGGCGTCCTGCCGGGCCCGGGGGTTGGGCTCCCAACCCGCCACCTGCCAGCCGTTGCTCTTAGCCGCGGCCAAAAAATGCCCCGTGCCGCACCCGTAATCAAAAAGGCGGCCTTTGCGGGGCGCCAGCTTGTTCACGAGCCCTACCTTGCGGCGCATGGTGAAGAAGCGGGCCACCTTGTAGGCCTGGTTGATCATGCCCCCTGCCCCGCTGTTATGCGACACGTACTCCTCCGACTCGTAGTAGCGGCCAATGTGGTCGGCATCGGGCCGGGGGTTGGTAAACTGAAACGAGCAGGCCGCGCACTGCTGAATGGCAAAACTCTCCTTGCTGACTGACTTGTCTTCTACAACCAGTTTATTGCGAAACTCCGTTTTCCCGCACACCGGGCACTTCTCAAGTCGCTCGTAAATCACAGATGCTCGCTGATTATATTGATTTCGCTGATTGCGACGACTGACCTGCGCAGAGAAGCCAGTCGCAAGGCGAAGGTACAAAACGAAGCTGCCACAAATTCACGGAGAATTCGGGGCAGATGTCAGGTAACAACGATAAAACCATAAATCATGCGGCCACTACTAACGCAAGCACGTCATCCTGACGAAGGAAGGACCTTACCACGCCAGAACGAGTACCCTTAGTACCGCTCGTGCTTCGTGATAAGGTCCTTGCTCCGTCAGGATGACGTGCTTGGTTGAAAGGATATGCGTCTTCTTACCGGCCTAGGTATACTATCAGTACCGACACGTCGGCCGGCGAGACGCCGCTGATGCGGGAGGCTTGGCCTAGGGTTTCGGGCTGAATCTTGAGCAGCTTTTCGCGGGCTTCGTGCGAGAGGGCCGGCATGGCCTTATAGTCGAGGCGGCCCCGGATCTGGAAGTTTTCCAGCTCCTGCACTCGGGCGGCCTGCTGGTGTTCCTTCACCAAATAGGACTCATACTTTACCAGAATTTCGGCCTGTTCCAGGGCCTCCGGACCGTAGGGCGCCAGGGCCAGCGTGAGGCCGGGCAACACCCGCGTGAGGGCCGGCAGGTCTACGTTGGGGCGACGCAGCAAATTCACGGCGCGCGTTTTCTCGTGGATGATGGCCGAGCCCAACTCCGTCAGCCAGTCGTTGATTTCCTGGGGCTCGATAGAGTAATTTTTCAGCAGCTTGGCTACCTCCTGGGTCTGGCGTTCTTTCTCGCGCACCAGCTCCATGCGCTCGTCGGAGGCCAAACCTAGGGCATGGCCCAGGGGCGTGAGGCGCAAGTCGGCGTTGTCCTGACGCAGGAGCAAGCGGTGCTCGGCGCGGCTCGTGAACATGCGGTAAGGCTCGTCGGTGCCTTTGTTGACGAGGTCGTCAATAAGTACGCCGATGTAGGCTTCGCTCCGCTTCAAAATGAAGGGCTCCTTGCCGTGCACCTTGTTGTGGGCATTAATGCCCGCCATCAGGCCCTGGCAAGCTGCTTCCTCGTAGCCCGTGGTGCCGTTGATCTGGCCCGCGAAGTAGAGGTTCTGGATGCGCTTGGTTTCCAGCGTCAGGTGCAGTTGGGTGGGCGGGAAGAAGTCGTACTCAATGGCGTAGCCGGGGCGGAACATCTTGGCGTTTTCGAAGCCGGCAATTTTGCGCAGGGCGCGGTACTGCACATCCTCGGGTAGGCTGCTCGAAAAACCATTCACGTACACTTCTACCGTGCTCCAGCCTTCGGGCTCCACAAAAATCTGGTGGCGGTCCTTGTCGGCGAAGCGGTTGATTTTATCCTCCACGCTCGGACAGTAGCGCGGCCCCAGTCCCTTGATGCGGCCCTGAAACATCGGCGACTTCTCGAAGCCTTCCTTCAGGATTTCGTGCACCTCGGGGTTAGTGTAGGTGATGTAGCAAGGGCGCTGTTTGGTTAAGGCAGGCGTGTTGAGGTAGGAGAATTTGCTGGGCACCTCGTCGCCGGCCTGCTCCTCCATTTTGGAGTAGTCCAGGCTGCGGCCATCTACGCGGGGCGGGGTGCCGGTTTTCATGCGGCCCGCCTCGAACCCCAGCTCTATTAGCTGCTCCGTAATGCCCGTGCTGCGGCTTTCGGCGGCGCGGCCCCCACCGAACTGCTTCTCGCCAATGTGGATAAGGCCATTGAGGAAAGTGCCGTTAGTGAGTACTACCGCTTTACCGCGAAACTCAATGCCAAGCTGGGTTTTTACCCCTACTACCGTGTCGTTTTCAACTAGCAAGCCCATTACGGCTTCCTGCCAGAAGTCCACGTTCAGGGTTTGCTCCAGCGTATTGCGCCACTCCTCAGCAAAGCGCATCCGGTCCGACTGGGCCCGTGGGCTCCACATGGCGGGGCCTTTGGAGCGGTTCAGCATCCGGAACTGAATCATGGTTTTGTCGGTGATGATGCCCGATTGCCCGCCCAGGGCATCTACCTCGCGCACAATCTGGCCCTTGGCTACCCCGCCCATGGCCGGGTTGCACGACATCTGGGCAATGGTGTTCATGTTCATCGTCACGAGTAGGACCTTGGAGCCCATGTTGGCCGCGGCCGCGGCGGCCTCACAGCCCGCGTGGCCGGCACCTACTACAATAACGTCGTACTCTTCTTGCTGAAACATGAATCACGGATTTAAACGATTGTGACGGATGACGCGGATTGTGGGCGGCTGCCTAACGCCTACCGGAAGGTAGCCGCCGCCGCTGACCGTTGGAAGGAAACAGGAACTAGGAAGGGGAAAGTTCGCAGCTTCTCAAACAGAAAACACCCGCAGTTGAGCGGGCGTATCTATCAGGCAATGCTCTTTCACAACTCGGGCGCAACCCGCTCAAAACGTGCGCAAAGATAGGCACTTGTCTTCTTTTTTTACCTGGCCTCGGTGCCCATGAGCTCCCAGGGCCGCCCTGGAAGCTCGCTGGCGGGCCGTTTGGCAGCTGAGCTGCTTGCTTAGCTGAAGTTATCCTCGGCCAGGTCTTCCGGGGGCCAGCCCGTCAGTAGCTCCGCGGAGTGGGCCGCAACGGTGTTCCAGTTAAAGGGTAGCCAGCCTCCGTTCAGGGCATCAAACACCTCCGTAGCCGCCAAGCAGGGGAAAAGCTTGTAATCAAATTTGGGGTAGCCGTGCACCAGGTAGCCGGGGTAGTAGTACGTCTTCTGATGCAGGCGGGCGTAGTTAGTTTTTAGCAGCATGAGGTACTTTCCCAGGCTGTAGCGGCGGTAGGCCGGATGGTAGAAGTTCATGATGCCCGCCAAGCTGCGGGCCCCACTATCGAAAATGCCAACGGCAATTAGCTGCTCCTTATCCCGCACCTCCAGTACGTGGGTGCTGAACACGTTGTGCGTGGCTCCGGCCAGCAAAAAGGCCTCTACCGTTTCGGGGGCATCAAACGTAATGGTGCTGCGGTAGAGGGCGTACAGAGCCTCATACTCGGCAGTGAGCTGGAACGGGCGGATGGTTACGGTGAACGGCTCGTTGAGGCGCAGAAGCCGCCGTTGGGCCGGACCGTAGTGCACCGCAGCCAGCCGCAGCCGCAGCCAGTGCACGGTATACAAGTCGTCGTCGAGGGGTAGGAAGCGGCAGGTAAATAAGTCCTGATGCATCCGGTAGTAGCCCTGACTCAGGTAAAAATCCAGCGCATCGCCTCGAATAATAGGATGTTGCGGAGGGGTAGCGGCCATTATGGGAATATACTAGGATGTGTAGGTAAGCAATATTACCTATCTGGTAAGAATATTATTCCGAGCTCCGCCCAATAAGAACGGTCATTCCGAGCTTGTCGAGGAATGACCGTTCTTTAATTATAGCCGCGCGGCACGTGGCCATTTACGACACTATTCGCCTAGCCCCTTACAAGCTCCAAACGTCAGCACCGTTAAGCAAATAGGTGTCTCCGGCGTTGGAACGGGTCAGGAAGTTGCGACGCAAAAACGCCCGCTCAGAGGCGGGCGTTTCAGTGATAAGTGGCAAACCTGCTCTGCTTAAAAAGTACGCAAGAGCAGACAGTCGTCCTCTTTCTTGCGCATGGCAGTCTGGCTGAGCAGGTCCTTGTCGGCGTAGCCCAGCAGGTGCAGTACGCCGTGAATCATGACGCGGTGCAGCTCGTCGCGGAAAGGAACGCCCAGTTGCACGGCATTTTCTCGCACCCGTTCTACCGAAATGAAGATGTCGCCTTCAATGATGTCGGCGTCGTCAGCATTATCAAAGGTGATGACGTCAGTGTAGGTATCGTGCTCCAAGTACTCCAGATTGACCTTGTGCAGGTACTCATCAGAGCAGAAGATGTAGGTAAGCTGCACAATTTCGTGCTCATGCACTTCCGCCACCCGCTCAATCCAGGAAGTCAGGTCTTGGGCATCGGCCAACTCAAAGTCAACATCCTCCACCAGAAACTCAATGCCTGGGCCTTCGTCGCGGCCAAAGTCATCTTCTTCCTGATCATCGTGCTCGGGGGGCAGGTCGCTCATGGTAGCAAAAGCAACTAGTGAATGGCTGTTTCGGCACCGTTAATGGTAGCGCCAGACTCAGGAGCCGAGGGCGTAGGCAGCATGAACGTCAGCTGCACGTTGCGGCCATCCTTGGTGAATTCCACGTCATCGGCCAGGTGCCGAATCAGGAAGATGCCGCGGCCACCGGGGTTTTCCAGGTTTTCGGGGGCCGTAGGGTCAATGAGGTTGGTGTAGTCGAAACCGGTGCCTTCGTCCTCGATTTCAAACTTTACCCGGTCCTGATCTACGAACAGCGACAGAAAGACATTCTTGTCTTTGTCAAACTTGTTGCCGTGGCGGATAGCGTTGTTAACTGCCTCCGTGACGGCCACCATGATGTTGCCGTAGATGTCGTCCTCGATGTGAAACGTATCCTTCGAGTTGTCGATAAAGCTCTCCACTACGCGGATGTTCTCGACCAGGGAAGGAATCTGAATTTTAACCTGCTTCATAGGAATTGAAAGGGGAAGGCGGCGTAGGGGCGGTAAAAGTAGCTGAACGCTACTTCATTTTCTGAAAATATTCACTCACCTCGCGCTGATAGTAGGGCGTGAGGGCCGGCGGCACGGTGCGAAGGAGCTCCGTCTGCCGGTTTTGCTGGCGCTTATACTGCTGAAACGCCGGCGGAAACACGGGCGGACGGTTCTGGGCCGTCTGCGCTTCGCGCTTCTCGTCCTGGTCCCGCTCCCGGGCCGACTTCTCGGCTTCCAGCAAGCGCGTCAGGATTTGACGCTGGCGCATAATGGTCTGCTCCGTCAGCCGCTTGTTTACGAGGTCGGTTTCGGTTTGTTCCATCAATTTTTTCACATCTCCGAGGCCTCCGGCACCGTCCTGGCCTTTGCCATCTTTGTTATTTCTGGGTTTGCCCCCGCCCTTCTGCTGCATGCGCTCCAATTCTTGCATGGCCTGCCGGAGCATTTGCTGCTGTCCGGCTAGCTTGGCCAACTCCTCCGACAGGGCCCTTCCTTGCTTGCCGCTTTGCTGGAGCTGCTGAATCTGCTGGTTGAGCTGCTGCTGCATGCGGCCCAGTTGGCCTTCGCCGGCGGAGCTGCCCTTCTTCTTTTTGCGGCCCGACTTGCCCCCGCCCTGCTGCTGCTGCTGGCTCTGGCTTTGGCGCTGCTGCTCCTGCATTTGCTGCAAGGCATCGTTCAGCATGAGGGCCAGATTGTTCATGCTGGTCATGGCTAGCTGCTGAGAACTGGTAGCCCGCCCAATATTGCGCTGCCGGATCTGGTCGAGGCTTTCGTCCATGCGGCCATTCATTTCGCCTACCTCCCGGGTCACGAAGGACTTGATCTGGAACACGCGCTTGGCCAGGGCATACAGTGAATCCTGCACCACGCGGGCGTCGTCCTTGAGCTTGCGCTGAGTCTGGCCGAGCTGCACGAAGCGCGGGTCTGACTGGTCCACGGTGCGGAATTGCTTCATTAGGTTTTCCTCGTCGAAGCTCAGCTTGAGCAGGTTTTCCAGGATGTCGCGCAGGTCGTCGATGTTTTCCTGCTGCTGGTCCTGCTCCTCCTCGTTCATTTGCTGCTGCATCTTCTGAGCCATCTGCTGCATTTTTTGGGCGGCTTGCTTCTGGCTCTGGCTGGCTTTCTGGTTCTGGTTTTTGCCGAGCTGCTCCTGGCTGTCCTGCTGCTGCTCGTCTACCTCCTGCTGCTCCTGCTTCATCTCGTCGGCGCCGTTTTCACCGTCGAGCTGCTTGTCCAGCTCCTTCATGTCCTTGAGGTCCTGCTTCAGCTCCTCAAATTTCTGCTGCTGCTCGCTCTGCTGCTGCTTTAGGTCCTGCTGCTTTTGCTGCTGCTGGTTTTTGTCCTGGGGCGCTTGGGGCGAGTTTTTATCGTTCTTCTGGGTTTCGTCGGCCAGCTTTTGCTGCTCCTGGGCTAGTTGCTGAAGCTTTTCCAGGGCCTGATCCTGCTTCTGCTCAAACTGCAGCTGCTTGAACATTTCCAGGGCCCGCTCCAGCTCTTTCTGCAAGGTGTTTTCCTTGTTTTCAAGCTGTTGGAGGAGCTTCTGCATGTCGGGCTGGTTTTGGTCCTGCTGTTGTTCCAGCAGCTTCTGCAGCTCTTCGTACAGCTTCTTGGTTTCCGGGTCGAGCAGAGTTTCCATGAGCTTTTTCAGCTCCTCGGCTTTCTGAGCCAGCTCCTCGTTTTTCTGCGGATCGAGCTGGTTTTGCTGCTCCTGGAGCTGCTCAAACTGGCGCTTCAGCTCATCCAGGGCCTGGTCCATCTGCTGTTTCTGGTCCAGCATGTCGCGCAATTGCTTGCGGTCCTGGAAGTTCAGGTCGCGCTTAACTTTCAGCTTGTCATCGGCCTTGGCCAGCTCCCGCTCCATCTTCTTGCTTTGCTGGGCGGCCTGGCTGAGCTGACTTTGCACGGCTTGGCTCTGGGAGGCCAGCTGCTGGCGCAGCTCGGTGCGCGAGGGCAGGCGGAACTCGGCGGTGCGGCTCCGGGCTGACTTCGGCCCGTGCACCCCGTCGTTGTCCCACACCTGCACGAAGTACTCCAGCCGGTCGCCGGGGCGCAGGCTCAGGGGGCGCACGTCCCACTGGTAGGCGTAGCTCTGGCTAGGGCCGCTGCTCAGGGGTAGGGCGCGGGTTTGGTAGGCGGCGTTGGGCCGAGCTTTGCTCAGCACGCGGTAGTGTAGCTGCAGGCGCGAGAGGCCGTAGTCATCCCGAACATTACCGCCCAGGGCCAGGTAGCGCAGGGAGGTAGTATCCTGAAAAGCTTCCAGCGTTACGTCAGGCGCCTGGTCCGGAATAACGGTGAGCTGATATTCGATGGGGTCCCGGTTGGGGCTGTTGGCGTTGCGCAAATGCACCGAGTACTGCTGGCTGCGTAAGGCCCGGCGGGACAGGCGAAACTGCTCGTCGTCGGGTTGGGCAGTTACTACCTCATCGGGGTTGCGGAACTTGAGTTGCAGTTGGTCGGTGGCTTCGGTGGCAAACTCCCAGCGCAGGTCCGAGCCTTCGGGCACGGTCAGGTTGCCGGTGTTGCGAATGGTTTCGGCGGGTTTGCCGAGGTAGGTGGGGTAGGAAACGCGCACGGCAAAGTCGCGCAGGTTGGGCCGGGCCTTCACCGTGAGGTCGTAGTCCGAAGAGGTGAAGCCCGCGGCCGCCAACTGAAACTCGACGTTTTGGCGCAGCTGCCGAAACTCGTAGCGAAACCGGTTGCCAGCCTCGCGGACCAAGTGCCGCTCCCGCCCGTCGTAGACAATGCTGATTTCGTTGGGTAGGGCTTCGCCTTCTACCGTCACGTTCAGCGTGTAATCTTCGCCCTTGAAGGCCGTGAGGTTTTTGTTTTCCACCACGAACCGGAAGGGCGCGGGCGGACTGTACTTTCGGTCGTAATTAAGAATTCGCTCGGTGCCTTGCACAAACAGGCTAGGGTAAATTAGCAGCACCAGCACCACTACGGCGGCCGGAATGGCCACGTACTTCCACAGGGGCTTGCTTTGGGCCTGAATGTTAATGCCTTGAGTAAACTCGACGCCGCGCAGCTGTCCGGCGCGCTGCTCCAGGCTGGCGGCCAGCAGGGCGTTTTCCTGGGCCTGCCCGCGCAGCTGCAGGGCGTTCAGCAGCTTGTCCTGCACATCCGGAAACAGCTCCCCTACCCGGCGCGCGGCCTGCTCATCGCTCAGCATGCGGCGCAGGTTGGTAAGGGCCGCCAGGGGCTGCCAGATCCAGCGCCCAAAGGCGTAGAGCATGCCCGCCACGAACCCGAACAACAGCCCCGCCCGCACCCAGGTGGGCAGGTACAGGAAGTATTCGAGCAGGTTGAACACCAGAAATAGGCTGAGCAGCAGGCCGCCAGCCACGAAGGCCCCGCGAACCAGCAGGCTCAGGTAAAACTTACGCTTGAAAGCATCGAGGCGGGCCAGCACATCGTCCAGAGCCCGAGTCGTTGCAAGGTCTTTCTCCACTACCATAGGTTTGCCGCCTCATATGGGCTTGGGAAAGATACGTATTTCGCCCGGCGGCTGCATGTACGCTACACGCGGAACTAGGCAAGAGGTTCCGTAAACCAACAAGGCACCCACTGGTGGGTGCCTTTGACGGCTGCGCTACTCAGCGCAACTACCTACTACTGCGCTAGGGCATGGTACCACGGGTGAGAGGCAGCATCAAAAAAGCCCGAATCCAATGGATCCGGGCTTTTGAGTAGGATGGAAAAGCGAGGATTACTTGGTGTCCTCTTTGTCCTTCTTGGCTTTGCGCTTTTCCTTTTTACCGTCGGCGTCTTTGGTCTTGATTTTCATCTTCTCATTCTCGGCCGGCGGGGTTACGCTAACCGCTGGTGCAGTCGGGGTAGCGGCGGCGGGAGCCGCCACGCGGTTGCCATCGGCATCCAGTTCTACTACCTCGTAGCCCAACTCCGAGAGGCCGGGGAAGGACTTCGCCCGGTCGCCTACTACCACGATGTACATGTTATCGGCGGGCAGGTACTTCTGGGCAATGCCTTGCACATCCTCCTTCTTCAGGTTTTTCAGGATGGTGCTCTGTTGCTGCACGTAGTCTTTCGACAGATCGTACTCCAGCAGGCGCGAGAGGAAGGCCGCTTTTTGCTGGCCGGTTTCGTAGCGCAGGGCATCGCTCTGGCCCACGGAAGCCTGCAGGAACTGCAGTTCTTCGTCGGTGATGCCGTTGCGGTAGTTCTGGATTTCCTTCATGAACTCCTTTACCGAGGCCGCCGTAGCATCGGCGCGCACGCCGGCGCTAGCCGTGTACGGGCCCACGTAGCGCGAGCCCTGGAAGCCCGAGCGGGCCCCGTAGGTGTAACCTTTATCCTCGCGCAGGTTCAGGTTGATGCGGGAGTTGAAGGCCCCACCCAGGATGTAGTTGGAGAGGTAGGCGCGATAGAAGTCGCCGGTGGCATCATAAGTGAGCGGGGTAAGGTAGCCCACCCGAATTTCCGACTGGGCAGCTCCGTCCTTGTTCACGAAGTAGATGCGGGTTTTATCGGGCTGCGTGGCCTGGGCGCTGGCGGGCAGACGAACATCCTTTTTCTGCCAGTTTTTCAGGAAGGCCGTCTGGTTGGTGAGCGTCGCCTGATCCACGTCGCCCACGGCCACCAGGTAGCTCACGTTGGGCGCGTAGTTCTGCTGGTAGAACTGCTTCACGTCGTCCAGGGTCAGGCCAGTAACGGTGGCCGTGGTGCCGCTGGAAGGCACGTTCATGATGTTAGCCGGACCGTAAATCAGGCGGGCAAACGTTTTGTCGGCAATAACCACCGGCTGGGTGCTCTGGTTGGCAATGCCCTCCAGGGTCTGCTTCTTGATACGGGCGAAGTCGGCGGCATCGAAGCGCGGGCGGAGCAGGCGCTCTTCCAGCAGCTTCATGGTAGCGGGCAGGTTCTTGGTCAGGCTCTGCACGTAGATGGTCGTGTTGTCTTCGCCAGCCGAAACGCGGATGGTGCTACCCAGCTTATCAAGCTCAGAGCTAAACTGCTCCGACGTGTACTTCTCCGTGCCTTCGTTCAGCATGCTGGCCGTCAGGGCGGCAATACCGGCCTTGTTGGGGTCGGTTTGCTCCAGGCGGTGGCCACCCCGGATGGTCAGCAGAATCGTTGCCGTCGGAATTTCGGCGTTGCGGGTGCCCATCAGGCGCAGGCCGTTATCCAGGGACGACTGCCACACCTGCGGCACTTGCACCACGGGGTTAGTACCCGCTTTGGGCTGCTTGCTCCGGTCGAAGGTATCGGTTGGCTTTACGTAGGTCAGGCCCGCGTAACCGTAGTCGGGGGCCTGGTAGCCTTCCTTCGATACCGTGTAGTTGTCGGGTTTGGCCGGGGCGCCGCCCGTCTTGGGCAATACGCTCAGAATCACGGCCTTCTTGCCTTTGATGTACTGGTTATACACCCGGTTTACCTCGGCGGGCGTCACGGCGCGCAGGCGCTTGAGCTCCTCGGGCAGGCGGTTGGGGTTGCCAAAGTACGTTTGGTTGGCAGCTAGCTGGCTTACCTTGCCGCTCACGCTGGCCAGGCTGTTCACTACCTGCGCCTCGGTGCTAGCCTTGAAACGGGCTACCTGCTCGGCGGTGGCGCCGGTGCGCTCAAACTCGGCCAACGTGCGACGCACCTGGCTTTCCAAGCTGTCGAGGCCTTTGCCGGGGAAGGGCAGCGTCACCATAGTAAACTCGCCGGAAAGCTCCGAGGAGTTGTTGTAGGCTTGGGCCTGCAAAGCCTGCTGAGGCTTAATCAGGTTTTTGTAGAGTAGGGAATTTTTGCCCTGGCCGATGATTTCGGACAGTGCTTCGAGGGCGTACTCATCGGGGTGGCCGTTGGGCACCGTCGGGAACACCATCTGCAGCATCGGGAAGCGCACGTTGTCCGTGTAGCTTACGTAGCGGTCCTGGGTGAGCTTGGGAGCGGGCAGCTTCTGGGCGGCCACGGCCGGACCTTTGCTGATGGGGCCGAAGTACTTCTCGGCCAGGCGCACCACGTCCTGGGGCTTCACGTCGCCGCCCACGGTGAGGGTCGCGTTGTTGGGGCCGTACCAGCGCAGGAAGAAGTTCTTCAGGTCGTCGACGTTGGAGCGGTCCAGGTCTTCGAGGTAGCCGATGGTCATCCAGGAATACGGGTGGCCGTAGGGGTAGAGCGTGCGCGACACGTTTTCCGACGCCAGGCCATAAGGCCGGTTGTCGTAGTTCTGGCCCCGCTCGTTTTTCACCGTAGAGCGCTGGTTTTCGAACTTCGGCTGCGTTACGGCATCCAGCAAAAAGCCCATGCGGTCGGCTTCCAACCACAGGGCCGTCTCTAGCTGGTTGCTCGGTACGGTTTCGTAGTAGTTGGTCCGGTCGCGGTTGGTGGAGCCGTTGAGGGTACCGCCGGCGGCCGTTACCGTTTTGAAGTGCTGCTCGTCGGCTACGTGGTCGGAGCCCTGGAACATCATGTGCTCAAAGAAGTGGGCAAAGCCCGACTTGCCAATCTGCTCCCGGGCCGAACCCACGTGGTAGGTCACGTCTACGTGCACCAAGGGGTCGGAGTGGTCTTCGGTCACGATAACCGTCAGGCCGTTGGGCAGCACGTACTTCTCGTAAGGAATTACTACCTCGGAACCTTTGCGGGTTACTTTCTCCACGAGGCGGGCGCCGCCAGCCGTAGCTGCCGGAGCTTTGGTAACGGTAGCGGGCTTGGTGGCAGGCTTCTGCTGCGCCTGAGCCGACTGGAACGCCAGCGAGGCCCCCAGGCCAAGCAGCAACAACTGGTTGCGAGTCATTAAGAAGAAAAAAGGAGTGAGATGAATGCGAACCGTAAGTTACGCGCCGAAAGACAATTTCAGCGCGAGCGGGCTGCACGAAAAAAGTCGGTGCTGCTCCGGCCGCATCTGCATCAAACCATTGCCCCGCCCGAAGCTCCGACACGGTAGGCTCCGGCCCAGTGGCTGCGCCAAGGCCCGTTGTAGCTCTAGCGCCACATCGTTCTTACATCTAACACGGCGGGTATATAAGAACTCCTATCGGGGGGGCACTCCTACATCAGTACTAGTAAAGCTACCCAGAACCAACCCGCGAAACCAGCGGAGCCGGCAAGCCCAGTGAGGCCGCTAGCCGCCGGTGTAGGCGAGCTGGCGGACCTGCCGCATAGGCAAACAGAAGCCCACAAAGTTGGTTAGATAAAGTGCCGGTTTGCCTTAGCGGCAGTACCTTCGTTTCTCTTCCCCTCTGTATGCTGCTCACTGAAACCGACTACCTCCGCCTGTCCTACCGCTCGGACTTGCGCCTGCTGATTATGCGCTGGACGCGGGCCGCTACCTCCGCCGAGCACCGGGCCGGGTACCAGGCGGCGCTGGAGCTGGCGCGGCAGCACCAGGCCGCGCACTGGCTGATTGATTTGCGGAGCCGGGGGTTGGCAGAGCCGGCAGATTTACAATGGGTGCTGGAAGATTTTCGGGCGCAAATGCGCAGTGCCCTGCCCGGTGTCACGCGGCGGTTGGCTTACCTGACTACCCCCTTCCACGCCGACATCCTGCGGCCACGCCTGATTGAGTTTGCCCAGACAGGCCAAGACGATGCGCAGGTAGAGGTATTCACCGAGGAAATGCCCGCCCAACAGTGGCTGCAGTCCGGTCAGTAAGCCCCTACCCTTCAGCCCAGCGGTAACGCCGCTCCTTCCACTGAATAGCTGATGGCCACCAGGTGTACACCAGCACCGCCAGCGACATAAACAGCAGATACACGTCGTAGAGCACCAGCACGGCCAGGTTCTCGCGGTGCCCGGCTTGGCGCAACGTAATGGCCAGGTAAAGCGTCTGGCACGCCACTTTCGCCGCGTACAACGCCCCCACCGTACCCAGGGGCAGCAGGCCCGGCCACCCCAGTACCGTATAAAACAGGCTGTAGGAGCTGAACAGCAACGTGAGCTGCCAGGGTAGGCGCACGGCTCCCTTCATCCAGCGCTTGCGCTGGTGCAGCAGGCAATACAAGGTGGGTTGGGCCACCGAAATACCCAAGGCGCTGGGAGCAATGATGTTGCGGTAGCCCCACCCCTGCGCCACTACCTTCTCAAACAGCTGCAAATCTTCGGTGATGCTGAAGGCTAGTGCCTCGTACCCACCAATAGACTCATAAGCGGCCCTGGTCACGAGCATGTTGTTACCTACGGCCGTGATGGGTAGCCCCATATCCGTCAGCACCCGAATCAAGCTCAGGCCAAACAGCCAGTCCAGGCCCTGCAGGCGCCCGAAAAGGTTGCCCTCGGCGGTGGTGATGCCCGTTACAATACCTACGCCCGCGGGCGCGGCGGCCAGCATGGTCTGGACCCAATCGGGGTGCAGAGCCATGTCGGCGTCGGTGAACAGGAGGTAGTCGGCGGTGGCGGCGCGGCAGAGGTGGGCCAGGGCGTTGCTCTTGCCCCGGGCCATGCCCAAACGGTGCCGAACAGAAAGGAGCCGAAACTGGGGCTTGTCGGCAATGAATTGCTCGATGATGGCTGCCGTGTTGTCCGTGGAAGCATCGTCGCCGATAAGAATTTCCAGCTGCTCGGCTGGGTAGTTTAGCTTGGTTAGGGCCGTAAGGCAGCGAATGATGGTAGCCTCTTCGTTGCGGGCGGCAATCAGGATGCTCACGCGCGGACGGTTGGCGGGCGGTACCAGCCGGCGGCGCGGCCACACCAGCAGCACTAGTATAAAGGCGTATATCCCGAAAAACAGGCCGAAGAAGATTACAGGAAACACCATACGCAGCGAGAAGGTCAGGGCAAGCCACGGGGTTGGGAAAGGAAATGCAAAGACGTGGCGCGACTAAGGAATACGACAAGAGGCTGGGTAGCCGTTGCCGGTTAAATGCGGATTTTTGCGCGCGGCCAGTTGCGTACTAATACGGAGGCCCGGCAGCCGAATCAGCAGCCCCTAAAAGGCAACAGCCCCCGCCGGTAAGGGCGAAGGCTGCTGGTAAGAAACGAGCCAGGTGGGGTTACACCCGCGGGTCGGTTTCTAGGGGCGCATCGTAGGCAGGCGAAGGAGCCCGTAAGTCAGCGGCGTCAGCGGGCAGGCGTACCTCGTCGGAGTCGTGCACAATTAGCGTCAGCACCCCGGCAATAATCATCGAAACGCCCCCTACGATAAGCGTGTACACGGATTCGCCGCCAAAAATGTTTTTGGTAAAGAAGCCTAAAATAAGCCCCGCCACTACCTGTGGAATAACGATGAAGAAGTTGAACACGCCCATATAGTAGCCCATTTTGTTGGCGGGCAGGGCCCCGGCCAGCATGGCGTATGGCACGCTCAGAATGGAAGCCCAGGCAAACCCCACGCCTACCATAGACAGCAGCAGCAGCTTGGGGTCCTGAATAAAATAGATGGAAATCAGGCCCAAACCGCCCGCCATGAGGCACAGCAAGTGAGTAACCCGGCGGCTGGTAGCGCGGGCAATAACCGGCAGCAACAAGGCCGCCACTGCCGATATGCCGTTGTACACTGCAAAGCAAACGCCTACCCAGTCGGCGCCTTCATTATAAACCTTCGAGGTAGCATCCGTGGTGTGGTAGATGTGGCTGGTAACGGCCGGCGTGGTGTAAATCCACATCGAGAACAGCGCCAGCCAGGAAAAGAACTGTACAATAGCCAGTTGGGCCATTGTTTTGGGCATGTGGAAGATGCCGGCAAACGACTCCCGGAATCCGTTGGCAATGCCGGCCGTGCGGCGCTTCTCCGCCTCAAACTCGGCCAGGTCAGCCGGGGGGTACTCTTTAGTGGTAAGCACCGTCCAGAGCACCGCCGAGAAAAAGGCTACTCCCCCAATGTAAAAGGAGTATTTCACGGAAGGCGGGATTTGGCCGGCGGGGGCCGTATTAGCAATGCCAAACCAGTTGGTAAACATCCAGGGCAGCGACGACGCTACCACGGCTCCTACCCCAATAAAAAACGTTTGCGCTGCAAAGCCCGTCGTGCGCTGGTCGCCGGGCAGCAAGTCGCCTACCAAGGCCCGGAAGGGCTCCATGCTGATGTTGATGCTGGAATCCATGATCCAAAGCATGCCTACTGCCATCCACAACGCCGACACATTGGGCATCACAAACAGGGCCAGGGAGGCCAGAATAGCCCCGATCAGAAAGAACGGCCGCCGCCGGCCCCAGCGCGGGCTCCAGGTGCGGTCCGACATGTAGCCGATAATGGGCTGAACCAGCATACCCGTTAGGGGGGCGGCCAGCCAATACAAGGCTATTTCGGTGCCGCCCAGCGTTTCAAAAATGCGGCTGACGTTAGCGTTCTGGAGAGCAAAGCCAAACTGAATGCCCAGGAAGCCGAAGCTCATATTCCAGATTTGCCAGAAGCTCAGGCGGGGTTTTTCGTGGGTGCCGGTGGGAGCGGCCGCTACGCTGGTAGCCATACGGTGGGAGGTTAGAATAGGTAGTAAAGACTTAGAAATCAGAACTTAATGCTTAGAATGTTAGAAATATTTCTAAGCTCTACAAGCTACGTTCTGAGTTCTACTTTTTCGGCTTGATTTCGAAGATGTAGGCGCTCTGCGGGGCCAGGGTCAGGTTGAGCGTTTCCACGGGTGGGGCCTGGTTGAGTAGCTCAGTGTAGGTGTAGAACTGCGAGGCCTCAAGGCCCATCAGCTGCAGAGCTTCCTTGGGCAGGCGCAGGGTAGGCCGGTAGGTTTTGTCGGGGCTGAAGTTGGCCACGATGAGCAGGCGCTGCTTGTCGGTGAAGCGCAGGTAGGTGTAGAGCTGGCGCTGGTTGTACTGGGCATCGAGGTTGTTGGCGTCCTGTAGCTCATAGAAACGGCCCCGGCGGATGGCCTCGCTCTGGCTGCTGAGGGTAAGCAAGCGCACGTAAAAATCCTGCAGCTGCTTCTGCTCGGTGCTGAGCTTGCCCCCGTCGAACTTGCCGCCGTTCATCCATTTCTGGTGCTCCGGTACGCCCCAGTAGTCGAAGATGGTCGTGCGGCCGTCCTCGCCCGAGAAGCCTTCCGAGCCGTGGGCCGGCTCGCCCACATCCTGCCCGAAGTACAGCATTACCGGGCCCGTAGCCAGGGTAGCCGACACCGTCATGGCCGGAATGGCAGCCCGGGGGTTGCCGGCAAAGTCTTTGGAGGCAATGCGCTGCTCGTCGTGGTTTTCCAGGAAGCGCAGCATGTGGCCCGAGAAGCCGCGGCTTTCCTCCTTCCAAACCTTGGTGATATCGTCGGTGGTGCCCTCGCCACGCATGAGGCGGCGCAGGCCGTCGTAAAGGCCTACTTTATCATACAGGTAGTCGAAGTGGCCCTGCTCGATGTACATCCGGTAGGTTTTGGCGTCGTAGGCTTCCCCAATAAAAATCAGGTTGGGGTTTACCTTCTTCAGCTCCGGAATCACCCAGGCCCAGAACTCTACGGGCACCATTTCGGCCATGTCGCAGCGGAAGCCGTCTACGTTCTTCTTGGTCCAGAAGATAAGGATGTCGCGCATCTTCAGCCAGGTATCCGGGGTAGGCGTGAAGTGCTTGGCGCGGCCGTTCTGGTAGTCGACGCCGTAGTTGAGCTTGATGGTTTCAAACCAGTCGTCCACCTTGGGCGCCTCCGAAAACACGTCGTTGCCGGTAGCTTTGGCGGGCACTTCCTGAAACTTCTTGTCTTCGCGCGGGCCAGTTAGCGGGCCCAGCGGATTGTAGCCGGCCGGCACCACAAACGACTTGCCGGGCAGGTAGTAGAAGTTGTTATTGGGTAGGAAGGCTTTGGTTGTGTTGTCCTTCTCCCCCAAATCAACCACTCCCTTGGGCCGCGCATCCGACTTGTAAGTACGGGCTACGTGGTTGGGAATGAAGTCGATAATGACTTTGAGGTTGTTGTCGTGGGTGCGCTTGACCAGGGCCTCGAACTCCTGCATGCGGTTCTTGACGTTCACGGCCAGGTCGGGGTCCACGTCGTAGTAGTCCTTGATGGCGTAGGGCGAACCGGCGCGGCCTTTCACCACGTCGGCGTCGTCGAGGGCAATGCCGTGCTTGGTGTAATCGGTCATGGTGGCGTGCTCCAGCACGCCGGTAAACCACACGTGCGAGGCCCCCATCTTCCGGATGGCCTGCAGGGCCGTGTTGTTGATGTCGTTGAACTTGCCCACGCCGTTCTCCTGGAGCGTGCCGTAAGGCTTGTTCACGGCCGTTTTGTTGCCGAACAGGCGCGTCATCAACTGGTAAATCACCAGCTTATGATCCTGGGGTTGTTCGTCAGTGGTGTTGGGATCCGAAGGAGGAAGAAGGTCAGCCACGGGCACAGGGGTAGGCGCAGTCGAAAGAGAAGGCGAAAGAAGAGCCAGCCCCGCGGAAAGGGCCGCCACGGGAAGTAGCAGTAGTTTCATACAAGAGCAAGGTAGGAAATGGTGAAATAGTGAGCTGGTGAACGGGTGAGTTTAATGTTCTATCGGTGCACCAACGCGCCAGCCGAACATTAAACTCACCCGTTCACCAGCTCACTATTTCACCACTCCTGAGTTATGGGGTGCAGCATCAGTTCGTCAACCACCACGTGGGCCGGAGCTTCCAGCACGTAGCGCACGGCTTGGGCCACGTCGGAGGGCTTGAGGTGGGTTTTCTCCGCTTCCACGCCGCCGGGCTTCGACTCGTTGAAATAAGTATCAACCAGGCCGGGGTAGATGGTGCTGACTTTCACGCCGTGGGGCCGCACTTCCTTACGCAAGGAGCCCAGCAGCGCATCTTGGGCCGATTTGCTAGCCCCGTATACGGTGCCGTGCTCAAAGGTGCGGCGGGCTACATCAGAGGCAATGGCTACCACGTGGCCGTGGCCCTGGGCCTTGAAGTGGGGCACCACGGCCTTGCACATCAGGAAGGTGCCCTTCACGTTCACATCAAATATCCGGTCCCACTCCGCCGACTCCATGTTTTCCAGCAGGTTAAACGAGCCTACACCGGCATTGCACACCAGAATGTCGAGGCGGCCGAAGCGGCTCAGCGTTTCCGCCACCACATGGTCGGCGTCGGCCTCATCGGCCACATCGGCCGGAATGGCCAGGCCCTGGGTTTTGGTGTTAAGCTCTTCCAGTTCCTCAGCGCTGCGGGCCACGGCCACCACTTTGGCACCCTGCAGGGCCAGCAGCAGGGCCGTAGCGCGGCCGATGCCGCGGCTGGCACCCGTAACAATGGCTACTTGATCGGTCAGGTCGGTCATGGTATCAGTCAAGTTTAAGCTGAAAATAGTACCAGGTAGTACTGCATAAGTAGCGAGGGGCACCGGTGGTTCCCGGTGCCCCTCCCAAAGCTTACTTTTTCAGCTCCACCACCCACGCCGTGCGGGCCGGAATCTTGAAGCTGCTGAGGCTACCCAGGGTAGCGCCGGTAGTAATTTCGGTGCCAGAGCTGAAGCCGTTGGTGCGCTCGGCAAACCGGGCGCCATCCACGGTTTTCTCGTCCTTGCTGCCGTTAAGCATCACCATCACGGCCTGGCCCTGGTCGTTGTAGCGGAAGTAGGTGTACACGCCGTCCTGTGGGATGAACTGCATGAGCTTGCCGGTAGCCACTACCGGGTGCGTTTTGCGGTAGTTGGCCAGGGTGCTCAGGTAGGTGAAAGCCTCACCGGCCTGGCCCGTGCGGCCGGCGGCCGTGAAGTAGTTTTTCTGGTCGCCGGCAAAGCCGCCGGGGAAGTCCTCGCGCACCAGCCCGTCGGGGTTCGAGAAGTTCTTCATCAGCACCTCCGTGCCGTAGTAGAGCTGGGGAATGCCGCGGGTAGTCAGCAGCCAGGCCACGCCCATCTTGTACTTGGCGAAGTCCTCCCCTATCACGGAGTAGAAGCGGCTCATGTCGTGGTTGTCGAGGAAGGTCACGTTGCGGCTCGCGTCCTCGTACATCCAGTCGCCCTGCAAGGCTTCGTACAGCCGGTTCATGTTACCATTGTCGCCCCGTAGCGCGTCGTGAATAGCCCCCTGCGACTGAAAGTCAAACACCGACTCCAGATTGGACTTAAACCCATCTACGGGCTGGAAGATGTTGCGGGCGAAGAAGGCCTGCTGAGCCGTGCTACCCACCCAAGCCTCCCCAAACTTGAACAGGTTCGGAAACTCCTCGTTCAGGGCCTGGCCCCACTGCATCAGGAACTTGGGGTCAGAATACGGGTAGGTGTCGATGCGGTAGGCGTCGAGGCCGGTGTACTCCACCCACCACAGGAAGTTCTGAATCAGGTAGGTAGCTACCAGCGGGTTGCTCTGGTTCACATCGGGCATGGTGGTGTCGAACCAGCCGCGGTTGTAGAGGCTACGGTCCAGCTCCGAGCCGTAGGGGTCGTTGAGGGCCGAGGAGTTGTAGTTGCTGCGCGTAAACTTGGGCCACTGGTTAAACCAATCCTTGGCGGGCTGGTCCAGGAACAAGTAGTTTTTGCTACCCATGTGGTTGAGCACCACGTCGTGCACCACTTTCAGCCCGTTCTGGTGGGCGCGGTCCACGAACTGCTTGTACTCCTGCAGGGTGCCGTAACGGCGGTCCGTGTTGTAGTAGTCGGTGAGGGCGTAGCCGTGGTAGCTGGCCTTGGGCATGTCGTTTTCCGTCACCGGCGTCATCCAGATGGCCGTGGCACCCAAGCTCTTAAGGTAGTCGAAGTGGTTTTCGATGCCTTTCAGGTCGCCGCCGTGGCGGGCGTACATGGAGTCGCGGGCTACTTTGGGGGCACGCATGTCCTTGAAGTAGTCGTTTTTCGGGTCGCCGTTCGAGAAGCGGTCCGGCATCAGGAAGTAGATGAAATCCTGCTGGGTCAGGCCCTGCACTTTGGATTTGTCGCCGGGGGTAGTGCGCTGGCGCAGCTCGTAGCTGTAGGTCTGCTTTTTGTCGCCCTTAAACTCCAGCTGCAGCTTGCCGGGCTTGGCCGCGGGACTGATGGTAAGGTTGAGGAGCAAGTAATTGGGGCTTTCCAGCTTCTGCACCCCGTCCAGGGTTACGCCCTCGTAGGCCTTGAGGGTAGCAGTGCTGCTGGCAATGCCGGGGCCGTGCACCAACAGTTGCAGCTTGGGGTTTTTCATACCCACCCACCAAAAGGTCGGGTCGATGCGCTGAATGCCGGCGGCCTTAGCGGCCGGGGCGGCGGTAGCAATGGGGGCGGCGGGCGCGCTGGCCAAGGCCGGGGCAGTGGTGGCTAGCAGAGTGCCAGCCAGCAGGGGCAGGAATCGGGCAGAAATCATACGCGAGTGGGAACAAGAAACGGAACAGCCAAGGTACGCACCCCCGCGCCCGTACGCTACTGCTGAACCTGCCCGAAATGATGATGTATTGACCGGTTTTCGGTGTGGTATTGATGGGTTTTGCTACTCGCCAAGTTTTAGGGTAGCAATGGGGTTGTACAGGCCCCGTTGAAGTGAAAGTAGAAAGCAGCAAAAAGCCCCACCGTCGGCACGTGCCGGCAGCAGGGCTTTTCGAGGAATGGGTGCTTAGCAACAAGCAAGCAACCGCAGTCAGTTTACTGCAGCTTAGCCAGCCACAGCGAGGCATTCAGGTGCAGGCGGGCATGGCTGACGTTCTCATTCCAGCCGTCGTACACGGTGTTACCGGGCGAGCCGGTACCGTCGTCGGCCGGGGAGGAGTCACCCACAATCACCACGCGGCCCGTGCCGAAGGTGCTGCTGGCGGCCATGGCTAGGCTGTTGCCCTGGGTAGCCGAGGTGCGCCACACCAGGCCCTGCACCGTGCTGTTGGCCGTGGGCGAGAGGGTCATGGTAGCGCCGTTGTGAAAGGACAGCTGCGACACCCGGCCCTGGGAGCCGTTCATGATGGGGTTGGTGGTAGAAGCCAGCGCGTTGGTGCTGTTTTCCACGATGTTGTCCAGGTTTACGCTGAAGCCAAAAGGGTTGGCCTTCACCGAGTTGTTCTTCATCAGGTCGTTCCAGATATCCGGCGAATCCCAGCCGTCGTTGTTGCGGTCCGAAATGTCGTGGTCGGAAATCATGAACAGCCCGCCCCCATTCTGCACGAACTGCAGAATGGCCGTTTTCTCGGCCGCCGTAAATACAATGTTCGGCTCATCCACCACGAACACGCTGTAGTTGCTCAGGTCCTGGGGGTTGCTGGCGTTGCCGTAGCTGATGGCCGTGCCCGTGGGCAGTTGCTCCACGCTGTGGCCCAGCTTCACCAGGGCCACGCCCCAGGCCGAAACGGCACCCGTCCAGTAGGTTTCCGGGGTAGTGCTGGTAATGCCGCTCTGGGCCGGCGAGGGGTAGCGCGGCGTCAGGCCACCATCCACGTCCAGCACCCAGTCGGCGTTGCCGGCCAGCTCCCCGTGGGAAGCATCGAACAAGAACTTCTTGCCCTCGGTAGTGGGCGGCGGGGTAGTCGTGCCGGAGCCGTACTGCTCCATCGTCACGTTATCAATGTTGATGCGGTTGGTGCCGCCGGAAATCTTGCGGATCTGCAGGCGGATGGTGCCACTCAGGTTTACCGTGAACGAGGCGGTGCTCAGGGCACTGCTGCTGCTGGTGATGGTGCTGCCTACTTTGGTGTAGGAGGAGCCGCTGTTCTGGCTGACCCACAGCTCCCATTGTGAGCTGGCATCGGTGCCGTACACGGCGTGCTGCACGGTTACTACCCCGGCGCCGGTGGTAGCATTGAAGTTCATCGTGAGCGAGCCCACGTTGCGGATGCGGGCTGATTGAGCGCCCGTTTTGGGGTCGGCGGTGGTGTTGCCTAGCAGGGCATCGTTCAGAGTCCAGGAGCCGGAACCCAGGGCCACGGAGCCGGTGGTGTAGGCGGTTTTGGTGCCGGTGTCAAAGCCTTCAGGGAAGCCAGCGCTGCTTACATCGGCCGCGGTTACTGCTGTTAAGGTGGGAGCAGGAAGGTTTTCCTGCTTAGCGCAGGACAGAACGGATAGGCTTAGCAGGGAGGCCGCCAGCCAGCGCAGGGGGTAGCGCATAGAAAGGTGTTGGTTGTGAAAGGTGGAAAAGAACTGACTTTCGAGCCGCAAAGCTACCGCGGGGCTACTCCACAGCTCGGCTGCCTAATATTATGTAATTGTTACAAAAGCGTCAGGAACAGAAAGGCTTACGCCAAAATTGTATTCAGCTTGCCGAGCAGGAGCCGCTGAGTTTATTTCAGCATAAGCACCTTCTGGTGGCAACGGGCTAATGATGCTTTTTTGCTTATTACTAATGGCTGATTTGCATTTTGGCCTTGTCGGCCCCGTCCGGCCCGCAGAGTCCACACTTTTCCGCTTTTTTTGGGTGCGAATTCGTACGCTTACTCGCCCGGGCGGACCTACCGCTCGTTCTCTCATTCAGCCCCCTCTTGCTTTATGGCATTCGACTTTCAGATGTACACCCCGGCCCCCGAGTTTAACACGCCGGCCGCGTATTTTTCCATGGAATTTGCGCTCGACCAAGCGCTGAAAACCTACTCCGGTGGCCTGGGCTTTCTGGCCGGCTCCCACATGCGCTCCGTGTATGAGCTCAAGCAGAACCTGATCGGCATCAGTATCTTATGGTCGTTTGGCTACTACGACCAGGGCCGCAACGAGGACCAGAGCATGCGCGCCGATTTCCGCCTCAAGCACTACAGCTTCCTGCAGGATACTGGCCTGGTATTTCCCATCGAGATTCACAACGCGCAGGTGCTGGTAAAAGCCCTGTACCTGGCCCCCGACACGTTCGGGACGGCCCCCATGTTCTTCCTGACCACTGACATTCCGGAGAACGACTACCTCTCGCGCACCATCTCCCACCACCTCTACGACGCCGACACGGCCGCCCGCGTGGCCCAGAGCATTCTGCTGGGCGTGGGCGGGGGCAAGCTGCTCGACCTGTTGGGTCGCCAGACGGAGGTATACCACCTCAACGAAGGCCACGGCCTGCCCCTAGCCTTTTACCTCTACGACAAGCACGGCCGCAACCAGGACGAGGTGCGCAAGCGTCTGGTTTTCACCACGCACACCCCCGAGCTGGCCGGCAACGAGGAGCACCCCGTGAAGCTGCTGCACAAAATGTCGTTCTTCGGCAACGTGCCCCTGGAGGAAGTACACCGCCTCGGACTGGTGGAAAATGAGCAGCTGAACTACACGCTCACGGCTCTGCGTTTCGCGCGCATCAGCAACGGCGTTTCCAAGGTGCACGGCGAGGTAGCCAACGACATGTGGGGAAGCTATCAGGGCATCAGTCCCATCATTGCCATTACCAACTCCCAGAACGGCACCTACTGGCGCGACAAGGCCCTGCACGCCGCCCTAGAAGCCAATGACGATGCAGCCTTGAAGGCCCGGAAGCGGGAGCTGAAAAAGCAGCTGTTCGACATCGTGGCCGACCAGACCGGTACCCTCCTCGACCCGGAAGTGCTGACCGTGGTGTGGGCCCGCCGCTTTGCCGGCTACAAGCGCGCCGACCTGATTCTGCGCCACTTCGAGCGGTTCCTGAGCATTGTAAATAACCAGGATCGGCCGGTGCAGGTGATTTGGGCAGGCAAGCCTTATCCCAAGGATTTCGGTGCTATTGGCTTGTTCAACGACATCATCAGCAAAACCAAGAACCTGAAAACCTGCGCCGTGCTCACGGGCTACGAGCTAGGACTGTCGGCGGCCCTGAAAAAGGGCTCCGACATCTGGCTGAACACCCCGCGCTACCCCCGCGAAGCCTCCGGCACGAGCGGTATGACGGCTGCCATGAACGCCTCGGCCTCCCTGAGCATTGCCGACGGCTGGATTCCGGAGTTTGTGCGCCACGGCGAAAACGGCTTCATCATTGAGCACACCGACATCAACCAGCCCGACCACGTGAAGGACGACATTGAGGCCACCAACGTGCTGGACGTACTGGAAAACGAAATTATCCCGTTGTACTACGCCCAGCCAGAGAAATTCCTGGAAGTAGTAAAAACCGGCATGCGCGAGGTAGAGCCCGAGTTCGAGTCGCACCGCATGGCCACCGAGTACTACGAGCGGATGTACAAAGTGAAATAGGGATTGAGTAGATGAGTGAAGTGTAGTCATGGCGAGGAGGTACGACGACGCCATCCTTCCTGACCAACGTGCTACCCCCTAATAATGTGACAAGCCCTTGACATCCGCGCTGGCGTCAAGGGCTTGTCACATTATTAGGCTTATTACAAAGGGAGGAAGGATGGCATCGTCGTACCTCCTCGCCATGACTACACTTCACTAACTCACCGAATCATTACTTTACTCAATCACCATTTCACTGAATCACTCTTTCCAGCACTGCCCATACGTTGTTGGCCAGAATCTTCTGGCCTTCGGCGTTGGGATGCACGCCGTCGGGGAGGTTGAGGTGGCGCTGGCCGATGACGCCGTGAAGCAAGAAGGGCACAAAATCGACCTCGTTTTTTTCGGCCAATTGGCGGAATAAAGCCTTGAACTCCTGGGCGTAATGACCCATGCGGCCGCCCCCCAAGGTAGCCAGCGGCCCCAAGTCGAAGGGAAATTCTAGGCCTACCAGCACCACGCGGGCTTCGGGGTGGGCGCGGCGCACTTCATCCAGAATATACTGTAAATTCTGGGTGGTTTCGCGGACGGGAATGCCCCGTAGGCTGTCGTTAGCACCTAACTCTAGCACGAACACGTCAATCTTCTCGAAGCGGCTCAACACAGAGCTAATGCGCTGGCGGCCCCCGGCAGTGGTTTCGCCGCTGACGCCGTAGTTGTAAGCTTTATAAGGCAAGTGCAGGGCGTCAATTTTTTCCTGAATGCGGGAAGGAAACGACTCGCTGGCGCGGAGTTGGTAACCGGCCGTGAGCGAGTCGCCGAAGAAGAGAATGGACTGCATGCGGAAGCGGAAAAGAACACGTAAGGGGTAGATTCCTAACGAAGTTGCTGGGCCTTGGTTCCCGGTAGCCTAGCACCAGAATGCTAGCCTGCTGAGTTGCGGCAGCCTCAAGTGTTTGGCCACTAGACAACTAAACGAATGGCGTCTCTGCATGACGGTCTTATACAGGGTAGCAGAAGCGCTGACTGTTCACGCAACCTAGTAACCGGTTGCCGCCTGGGTTATCAATCAGTTCACCGGCTCTTGCCGGCTTTGTGTAGTGGCTGATGAGCCGGGGCTTCGCAGCCGCGTTCGGCGGGAGTAGATGCAACCGCGTCCGGCGGGAGGTAGTAGATCCTAAACTTTTTTATCGAATTCGGGCTTTACCTTTGCCAGCAGATAAGAACCATTCTTATCTGCTGATTCCGTTTTGTCAACCAATATTTCAGATAATGCCCGTAACGAAAGCCACCGACGCTGATTTCCAACAACTACTGCAGGATAACGAGAAAGTAGTGGTGAAATACTACGCCGACTGGTGCGGTAACTGCCGCCTGTTTTCGCCCAAGTTCAAGCGCCTCTCGGAGGCTGAGCAAAACCAGGACATTGCTTTCCTGGACGTAAACGCCGAAACCAGCCCTGAAGCCCGCAAGCTGGCCAGCGTCACCAACCTGCCCTTCTTTGCCGTGTTCCGCAATGGAGAGCTGCTGGAAACCGTAGCCGCCAGCAAGGAAGAGGCCGTAGCCAGCCTGATTTCCCGCCTCAACTAGGTCCGCTGCGTCATGAAAATGCCCATAATCAAGCGCCTGGTGGAAACTCAGACGCTGCAAAGCCTAGTTGCCGCAGAGCAAGCCCTGCTGGAAGAGCAAACCCCCGCTTTTGAGGTAGAAGGGGAAGATGAAGGCGAGCAGCTTACCCACGTGTTTGCCGCCATCTTCATCCTCAACCACATGCAAGACCACGGCACCGAATTCAAAACCGCCCTGCGCGAATACACCGCCAAAGTGCGCGTGTCCATTAGCTAAATGGATACAGTGAGATGGTAAGTGAGTGACTAGGTGAAGTAGTGCCGTCCTGGCGAAGGCACCGACCCCATTCCTCTCATTTGCCTTAAAACCTAGAAACGTGACAAGCCCTTGGCGCTATCATACGTCAAGGGCTTGTTACATTCTGAAGGGTAGCAAATTGGTCAGGAAGGATGGCATCGCGCTGCTTGCCATGTCATGCTTCAGGATGAGGAATATTAGTGTCGCTCAGCCTCCGCGCCCTAGCACTGCCTCACTTAGTCACTCATTCCCTATCTCACCGCTATACTCGGGCGAACTGGTGGCGGACCAGGCGGGCGCCGGCATCGGTGCAGAGGCCGCGCACGTAGGGAAAGAACAGGTTGCGGTACACCTCAGCAAGGTTGGTGTAGTCGGGGGGGAAGAACTGCTCATTTACCAGCAGATTGAACTGGGCCAGCAGCAGGTGAGTGATGAGGCGGGCATTCAACTCCGCCCGGAACTGTCCTTCCTGAATGCCGGCCTGCAACAGCTGCACCAGCAGCGGCGCGACGTACTCCGTCAAGTAGCTCTGCATTAGGGTCCATGCTTCCGGATACTCCTCGCGCAGCACATGATAGTCGTAGTGCGGGGAGCGGCGCATTTCCTGGAGGCTATGATGCAATAAGGCCAGCAAACGCTCCACGGGAGTAGCCAGGTTGGCTAATAGCTGCTCGTGCTCTGCCCGCTGCCGGGCAAAGTTGTGCTGAATGGCTTGGCATACGAGTCCGGCTTTGGAGCCAAACAGTTCCCGGAATGTAGCGGGGCTAACATCGAGGGCAGCAGCCAGCTGCTCCTCGTGCAAAATACCTACCCCTACTTCGTGGAGCAGCGCCAGAGCGCGGTCGAGAAGTTTAGAGAGTACAATTTCCTCCATCTGAAGGGCAAGAAAATAAGGGATGAATTCTATCCGCACTGCCCAGCGGCCCTCCAACGCGGTAGGCGCCTAAAATAGCATGCCCAAGCCGAAAAAAAATAGCAGCTGAAGCAGATACACGAAAGGAACCAGCGGATTACGCTTGACAAAATCGACCCGGTTAAAGTATACCTGCAAAATCAGGCTGACGGCAAACCAACCCTTGAAGTTGAGCAGCGGAATAACGTCGTACTGCCAGCGCCAGAAGTCGTACCGCACGGCTACTGGCTCCAGGCACACATCCAGGCCTACTAGTAGCAGGGCCGCCACCACCGCCCGCAGAAAATCGGGAATGGGCAGGTAGCGGGCCAAAATACCGGCCGAATACGTGAGCATCAGCCAGTTAACGCCAATCATCAGCGGCACGTTTAGCCACTTCACCCCCAGAGTAGCACCATAGGTGTACTGCCCGAATAGCAGGCCCGTACGCACGCCTACTACCTCTACAAAGAAGCCCACCAGCATGGTTACCACGCAGAAGCTCCAGAAAGCCGGCGTGCGGCGGGGCTGGAAAGCCAGCAGCAGGCCCACAGTCAGCAGCAGGTTCAGGGGAACAAATTGCAGGTAGAAGCTGGGGTCTTGGGAAAACGCCAACCCAATGAATCCGGTGACGTGGAAGAGCAGCAACACGCCCTGGGCCCAGCGCAGGCGCCGCCGGTGCGCATCGGCAGTGACCAGGGTTGCGGCGGGAAGTTGTTGCGTGGGGTCAGTCATGAGGGGAAGGAATTAAAAACTGGGATGTAGAAGGTCAAGGCTCCGAACTGCGCTTTCAGCCATAGGATACGGGCCGCATATCACTTCTTACCTCGCCATTTTTAATTGTTAATTAAGTCAGAGACAATACGGGCCGAGAGTAAACACAGCGGGATGCCGCCGCCCGGATGCACCGAGCCCCCGCAAAAGTACAGGCCTTCCAGTTGCCCCGAAAAGTTCGGGTGCCGCAGAAACGCCGCCAGGGTGTTGTTGCTAGAGCTACCATACAAGGCCCCACCAAAGGAAGAAGTTCGGGTGGCAATGCCCGGCGGGTCCCACACGTGTTCCGCCTGTATCAGGGGGCCTACCTCGGTACCTAGGGCCCGGCTGACCCGGCGGAGCACGGCTTGGCGAGTGTGCTGCACCAGCGCGGCCCAGTCCTGGCCTTGGTCATGAGGGACGTTTACCATCACAAACCAGTTTTCGTGGCCGGGGGGGGCATCGGTGGGAGTGTGGCCGGAGGTGATATTGACGTAAACCGTGGGGTCGTCGGCAATGGTTTTCTCCTGGAAGATGGCCTCAAACTCACGCTTATAGTCCTCGGAGAAAAAGATGTTATGAACGCCGAGCTCCGGGAAGCGCCGCGCAATGCCCCAGTAGAAAATCAGGGCCGAAGAGGACCGGGGCTGGCGGAGGGTGCGCTCCGGAGCGGGCTGCCGGGGTAGCAGGTGGCGGTAGGTGGGCACCACATCCATGTTGCTGACTACCAGTCCGAAGTCGTACACATCCTGGGCCGTGCGTACTCCGGTTACCCGGTCCGCCGCCGTCAGGATTTCCAGCACCGGCTCCTGGTAGCGGAACTGCACGCCCAGCTCCTCGGCCAGCCGCACTAGGCTTTGGGCAATAGCATAAATGCCGCCCTCGGGGTAGTAAGCGCCCAGCCCGTGCTCCAGGTGCGGAATCAGACTGAGGGTAGCGGGGGCCTGGTAGGGGTCGGAGCCGTTATAGGTAGCAAACCGGTCGAAGAGCTGCACCAGACGCGGATCCGAGAAAGCAGCCGCGTGGCGCTGGTGCATGGTGCTGGTTAGGCCCAGTTGGGGAAGAGAAGTAAGAGCCTTGAGCACCTCAGGGCTAAGGTAGGTAGCCGCTTTGTGCAGGGACTTTTGCAGGAAAGTACCAGCCGTGGCTTCGTACGCCTGCCCACTGCGGCGCAGGAACCGCAGAACCTCAGTGGCTGGCACGCCCAGCTTTTCTTCTACTTCCTGAGCAAACCGGCCTTCGTCGGCCCAGGCCGTGAGGCGGATGCCATCGGCAAAGAAATACTGCGTAATGGGGTCGAGACGCTGGTAGCGAAAGTAGTCCTGGGGGTTGCGGCCCACCAGCTGAAACAGCTCATCAACTAAGTGCGGGAGCGTAAACAAGGATGGGCCCCCATCAAAGCGGTAGCCCCCGGGCAGCTCCAACTGGTGCATCTTCCCCCCAAACGATTCCTGGGCTTCGAACACTGTTACGCGGTGTCCGTGAGCAGCCAGGCGCACGGCCGTAGCAATGCCGCCAATGCCCGCCCCAATAATGGCAGTAGCTTGTTTGGGGGCGGCAGTTTTGGAAAGCGGCACAGGCAAAAGGTAAAAGAGGTGCACAGCACCCAAAGCAGAAGAGACGAGCTACCCCGCCGAGGAAGTAAGAACAGGCAGGCTAGCGTGTCAACACAAGGTACGGCGGAGAAATGTTTCGGTCGAAAGCTCTCCAACGCTGGTTGCTGGAGAAATGGGAAATTATTTCGCTGAAACAGGTGCTTTTTTCATTGTTGCGTAGCCGTGCCAGCACTTAAACAGGCGGCATCACATAAGGGCAGCGGTTGCTTTTTTGCGTGTGCAGTAAGCGTATAGGCCCACGTGTGCACTACAGGGAAAGTCGCTTTTTCGGATTGTGAGCAGGGTTTTAACGCTTGGTATTCTAAAATGGATGCTGATATATTTGGTTATAGCCCCGGCGCACTCCGGTTGGCCCCGCAGCATGCCGGGCCCGAAAGCGGCTTCCGTCCCGGTACCACGCTGTGCCCTTCTGCCCGCCGCTTCTGCCCAGGAAACGGCTGCCTGCTGCCCCTTCCTACCCCAAACCCCACCCAACTCATGCAAACACGCTACGCTTTGCCGGGCCGATAACTCGGGTAGTTCGCACACGGAACCCATCTGGGGCTATACGCGCAATGCTCTGGCCTCCTCACCGCATGGTCGGTTGCAAGGGGCCGCTGCGGTGCCAGCGGCACTAACGGCACCTTGCCTGCATTCTACTCGTCATCAGGCGAAAGGTCCTGTCGTCGCTAGGCAATTCAAACACCCCCGCTTTTCCGAAGTCATGTACTAGATACCTGCTCATGGGTAGTACCGGGCAGCATACCTAGGCGAGCCTAGCAGCACCATGATGACGTGCCGGTGGCTATCCATACGCAACGGGCTGATAGTGGGGCTGGTAAGGTGTAATACTGACTGCATTTTCGCTCCGTTTCGGCGGCTTATGAAGAACAAACAAGACATGTGAGTGAGAAAAATCGGAAACGGGGCGGGGAATCTCCGCCCTGTTTTTTTCTCTGCTATTCTGTCGAAAATCCTTTTCTACCTCTCTTTATGCACATGAACTGCCTATTTATGCTGCCGGACCCCTGGCGCAGAGGCTGGACTAGGGGCCTTGGTTTTCGCCTGGGGATGCTGCTCATGCTGCTGGGCTGCTCGGTTGGCTCCAGCACGGGCCAAAACCTGACGATGCTACGGGCCGCCGGCCCAAAAACGGTGGACGCCCAGGGCCGCGAAGTGGTGCTGCGCGGCTACAACGTGGGGGGCTGGCTCCTCCAGGAAAGCTACATTCTGCAAACTGATACGCTCAACAGCCAATGGCGCATCAAGCAGGGGCTGCTCCGTAGTATGTCGGAGGCCCAGATGGAGGAGTTCTACCGCCAGTACCGCCAGAACTTCATTACCAAGGCCGACATTGATTTTCTGGCCAAGCAAGGCTTTAACGCCGTGCGCCTCCCCTTTCACTACGACTTGTTTCTGACGCCGGCGCAGCGCCACGCCCGCACCGAGGTAATCCGCGACCCAAAAAATCCGCAGAAACTCACAGCCTATGTGGAGCAGCTCAGCCGCTGGTACGACGAGAATCAGCTCTTCGCCGAGCCAAAAAAGCTGGAGGGCATCCGCTTTATTGATGAGGTAGCACGCTGGTGCGCGGCCAACAACATGTACGTTATTCTGGACCTGCACGCGGCCCCCGGCGGCCAGGGCACCGACCGGAACATCAACGACAACTTTCAGCCCTTGGACCTGTGGAAACGTCGGGACGCCAAGGGACGCCTGATTTATCAGGATATGACGGTGCGCCTGTGGGAAAAGCTGGCCGCCCGCTACCGCCAGGATGCCCGTATTGCCATGTACGACCTCATCAATGAGCCCCACAACCTGAACGCCGCCAATGGGTTGTCGGCTGATAATCAGGAACTCAGTGCCTTCTACGCCCGCCTGATAAATGCCGTACGAGCCCAAAACGACCAGCACCTACTTCTGCTGGAAGGTAATGGCTACGGCAACGAGTACACCAACCTTACCCCCGACAAGCTGGCTATTCAAGACAAGGGGAACCTGGTGTATAATGCCCACCGCTACTGGTGCCCTAACACACCAGACGCATCTGACCCCAACCCTAACCAAATCAATCTGTTCCGTAACCTAGCCGCTTTCCGCGACCGGTGGCAGGTGCCGGTGTGGGTAGGCGAAACGGGCGAAAACTCCAATGAGTGGTTTGCCGCTGCCGTGCAGGGCCTCAACGCCCAGAACATTGGGTGGTGCCACTGGAATATTAAGCGCGTAGATTCCGGCGCCGGCCTGTTGCGGGTGCAGCCCTACGGCAGCATCCTGACGGCGCAGGGCCGCGCGGCCCTGCTGCGTAATGTGCAGTTTGCCAACTGCCAAGTAAACCGCGACGTAGCCACGGCCCTGACCAAACCCAGTGACTTCCGGGCTCCTTTCGCGACCCTTACCATTCCCGGCACCATTGCCGCCGCCGATTACGACCTGGGCCGCGACGGAGTGGCTTACCACGACGACTTCTCGGCCCGCACCGACTACCGTGACCTGACGCCCACCAACCACGGCGGTGCCTACCGCAACGACGGCGTGGACATCAACGCAAGTAAAGACGTAAATAATGGGTTTGTGGTGAGCAAGTTAGCTGCCGGCGAATGGCTCACTTACACCGTAACCGTAGCTGCGCCTGGGACCTATACGGCTGAGTTGCGCCTGCAACCCGGCACCGCGCCCGGCCGCCTCACCCTGCACCTCGGCAACCAGCCCCTGGGCACTGCTACCGTGGCACCCGGACAGCAGTGGGCTACGGTGGTCCTTACCACCCCCACCCTGCCGGCCGGACAGCACATTCTCCGCCTTGTTGTTGAAGAACCCGTAGGGCAGCTGGGCTGGCTACGCTTTGCTCCGGCAAAAGCCGCTAGCAGCGCCAGTGGCCAGTAGGCAAAGCCCCGAGGGTTTCGTACCTTGAAGCCACCATGAAGCTCGTGAATTCCCACTTCCCACCGCGTCGGGCTATCTGGTTTTCTTTCCTGACGCTGAGCATCCCCCTGCTCCTGTGCCTTTCCTTGGTCAGCTCCCCGGCCAGCGCGCGCCCCGCCGATACCCTCCGGGTGCGCACCGGTCTGGAGGAGCTGTTTGTTGACCCTTCCCTGTATAGCGTGCTGGAAGACCCCTCCGGTAAGCTAACCCTGACGGATGTGCAGCAACCCACCTGGGCCAGCCAGTTCCGGCCCGGCAACACCATTCCCACCACCATGGACCACCCTGGCTCGGCCTATTGGCTGCGGCTGGTGGTGCAGGCCCGCGGTCCACTCAGCCAGCATTGGTACCTGGAACTATTTGATTCTCACCTAAATGGAGTGCAGTTTTTTCCGGCTGATGGCAGCGCCCCCACCCGTACCGGCTCCGATTATCCGCTAGCAACCCGCAAGTTTCCTTATAAAAACTTCCTGTTCCGCTTACCCCTGCAGCCCGACCAGGCCCAAACCTACTACCTGCGGCTGACATCCAACTCCAAGACTACCTTCCTTAGCCGCCTGCGTACCGAGCAGCCCCTGGCGGTGCACTTCCAGACCGAGTATGGACTGCTAGGTGCCTTTTATGGGGTGCTGCTGATTATGGTGGTTTATAACCTCTGCCTTTACCTGTTCATTGGGGAGCAAACGTACCTGCGTTACGTGCTGTACGTGCTTAGCTGTAGTCTGGTGTTTCTTTCGGAAGATGGATTAGGCTTTCAGTATATTTGGCCTAGTTATCCGGCTCTAAATGAGCTGATTATTGCGGGTTCTCCGATTCTGCTGCTACTCACGTTCAGCTATTATGCTCGCCAGTTCCTCGACACCCCCCAGCGCCTGCCTACCTATGACCCCTGGGTCAGAGCCATTGTGCTGCTAAGTGTGCTAGGGCTGCTGATTGACGCCGTATGGCTGAATTCGGGGTGGGGCTTTTGGTTTTACCTGCTACCCTACTGCATGATTTACTACGCGGCCTACCGCGTGTGGCAACGGGGGCAGCGTACGGCCCGGTTCTTTCTGCTGGCTCACGCCCTGGTTGCCATCAGCGTTGGCTTCCTGATTCTGCGCAAACTGGGTATTAACACCTTCACGACTACGGCCACGGTATACAGCATGAACGTGGCCTTCGTCATTGAGGTCGTCGTGCTGTCATATGCCCTCGGCGAAAAAATCAAGAGCATCAAGGATGCTACCATCCGGGCCCAGGGCAAGCTGGTAAAGCAGCTGCGTAAAAAGCACGAGGTGCAGGAGCAACTAGTTGAGCAGCTGCAGCATAATCAGGACCTCAAGGACCAACTGAACTCAGAGCTGGAAAGCCTGGTAGCGCAGCGTACTGATGAGCTGCGCCAGCAAAGCGACACGATTGCCGCCCAAAACCGGGAGCTGCTCCAGGCCAACGGTTTGCTTGCCTTGCAATCGGCGGCTATTGAGAAGCTCAACACGGACTTGCAGCGCGACCTGCAGGAAGCCAAAACGGCTCGGGTGCTTTCTAAGGAGGTGAACTTCGGCGAGTTCAGCCAAATCTACCCTGACAAGGACGCCTGCTTGGTGTACCTAGCCAACCTCAAGTGGGCCGATGGCTACCAGTGCCGCAAGTGTGGGCACGAGAAGTACTGCGACGGCCGGGAGCCTCATTCGCGCCGTTGTACCAAATGCCGCTACGTGGAGTCAGCTACGGCTTATACCTTGCTGCAAAAATGTAAGTTCTCGATTATCAAGGCCTTCTATGCTGTATTTCTGATCTATACGCATAAGGGCAATTACTCGTCCCAGGAGCTTTCCCGGGTGTTAGATCTGCGCCAAGGGACCTGCTGGAGCTTCAGTCAGAAGGTGCTGGAAGCCATGCGCCGGCGGCGCCACGCCCCCGATTTCGATGAAAACGAAGGGTGGACCCACGTGCTACTCGATGCCACGGGTACTGAAACAGAAGATGCAGTAATGGGTGTTGGGGAGGAGGCCTCTTCCACTCGGGGTTAATGCGCAGGTGATTCGTTCTAGTGTTTTTGAAGAGCAGGAGGCGGGTAGGAATCATACCGTAGCCTCTTGCTCGAAACAACTAGCGTACTGCAGCTACAAGTAAGGGCCCACTAACTGGAGCTAGTTTAGCGCAGTATCGTCCAATGAAATCTAGTAACTGTAGTATATAGTCAGCTTTTAAGACTGCAAGTGTTATTCCGTAAGTGAATACTCACCCGCTATGAAAAGCGAAAAAAGTTGATCAAAACACCTGTTTTTTTGATTGTTTTTTACGTGGTGCAGCGCCTATAATAAAAGCCTGAACTGGTTGCTACAAGGCCTATACTACCCAAGTTAGCGTGTGCTGTAAGTGTATAATATAATTGTGCGTTAAGGTGAAAATGCCTTTTCATGGCATTTTGAGGGGGTTTTGGTATTGCTTTTCCGAAACACGGTCGGATATATTTGGGCATTCCGCATAGCCCTTGGCGGCAGTTTAAGTCAGGTCAGCAGCTTTAGGGTAACCTATTAGGGTACTCTTTGAGCTCGACTTATCCGCGCGGCCTTGCTTTCCTGAGTTTAATTATCCCTTGCTCTTTTCCGGCGCTGATACGCCGGCTGACCCCGCTCCGGTTCGCCTTTTTCGAACCGCTACTTCAGGTGCACACAGCTTAAGTAACAACTTCCAGGTAGCCACTCCTTCCCAGGGCTCGGCAATGTAGTTGACAACTACCCTGTATTTACTTCCCTCAATTCCCACACATCAATGAACCAACACCTCTACCCTCAGGCGCTGCTGCGCCGGGCTTTGTGGCTTACGGCGTGCGGCCTGCCTGCCCTTCCCACCCTGGCGGCAGCTCCCGCCTCTCCCGATGGGCTTCCGGCCCCCGCCACCAACCGGAACCTTCTGGCCGATGTGCCGGTGTCTGGCCGAATCACTCAGAGCAACGGTGACCCGTTGCCAGGGGTAACGGTCATCGTGAAGGGTACCACTATTGGGGCTACTACTGATGCCGACGGCCGCTTCTCCCTGAACGCCCCAGAAAACTCTACCCTAGTCGTAAGCTACGTAGGGTTTGCCCGCAAGGAAGTACCCATTACGGGCGCGTCCTCATCCGTTAACGTAACCCTAACGGAAGACACCCGGGCCCTCAGCGAGGTAGTAGTAGTGGGCTACGGTACCCAGGAGCGCGGCAGCGTAACAGGGGCCGTATCGTCGGTATCGTCGCGGGAAATTGCTACCCAGCCGGTGGCTGATGCTACTCAGGCCCTGCAAGGCCGGGCGGCTGGCGTTACGATAACTTCCAACGGAGGTGCTCCGGGGGGGGCAGCGGGTACTTCTATCCGTATCCGCGGGCTTACGTCGGCTGGCAACAACAACCCCTTATTCGTTGTCGATGGCTTTCCGCTGCCCGATAGCGGCGAAAGAGAAAACCAGCTGAACGCCATCAGCCCCAACGACATCGAGTCTATTGATATTCTGAAGGACGCGTCGGCGACGGCCATTTACGGGGTGCGCGCGGCCAACGGGGTAGTCATTATCACAACCAAGCGGGGCAAGGCTGGGGTTTCTACTATTAACCTCGATGCCTACCGTGGAGTGCAGCAGGTGTGGCGCAAGCTTGATCTGCTCAACGCCGAAGAATACGCAGTTATCAACAACGAAAGCCGTTTAGCTGGGGGTGCCCCTATTGTGGTGGACCGCCTGCGCGACCCTCAGGCCCTTGGTGAGGGCACCGACTGGCAGGACCAGGTATTCCGCCGGGCTGCCATCCAGAACTATTCGCTGGCCGCGACGGGGGGCAGCGACAAGGCTCGCTTCTCCATATCAGGTAGCTACTTCCAGCAGGATGGAACCATCATCGGCTCCGATTTTGAACGCTTTACGGTGCGCGCCAACGGCGACGTGCAGGTAAACAAGATTCTGAAGCTGGGCAGCAGCATCTCGCTTACCCACCTCAGCGACCGGCAGATTACTTCCAACAGCGGGGAGTACGGCACGGTGCAGCAAACTTTACGCATTCCGGCCATCATTCCCGTGTACCGGCCCGATGGTTACTACTACGAGCCGCGCGGGGCCCAAGACAACTTCATTGAGGAAAACCCGCTGGCGTCGGCTACCATTACCAACCAACGCTTCAACCGCAACCGCGCCCTGACTACCTTGTTTGCGGAGTTGGAGCCGGTGAAGGGCCTGCGCTTCCGCACCAACGTAGGCGCCGACTTCATCTTCGACAATTTTAACGCCTTCCGCCCCGGGGTGCCGGAGCTGCAATCGGGCGGCCAGACCTACACCACCCGCTACACTCAGGCCACGGCGGGAGCTACCGCTACGTCCTCGTACGCGCCGAGCTACCTGATTGAGAATACGGCTACGTTTGACCACCTCTTTGCCGATAAGCACCAGGTAACGGTGCTGCTGGGACAGTCGGCGCAGCAGTTCAACTACAGCAATGTGGAGGCCTACCGCACGGGCTACCTGCGCAACGATTTGCAGGTAATCAACTCCGGCCCCATCAACACCCAGATTGGTAATGCGGGTGCCATCAACCGGCCTTCTCGCCTGGCTAGCTACTTCGGCCGCGTTAACTACGAGTTTGCGGGCAAATACCTGTTCCAGGCCATTGCGCGCTACGACGGTTCGGGCAGCTTCCCGCCCGGCGACAAGTTTGGCTTCTTCCCCGGGGTTTCGGCGGGCTGGCGCATTTCGGAGGAAGACTTCCTGAAAGGCAACCGCGCCATCAGCAACCTGAAGCTGCGCGTGGGATACGGCAAAGTGGGTAACCCCAACAACGCCGGCCGCTTCGCCTACCTCTACGCCGTTAACTCGAACATCCGCTACCCATTTGGTCCGAACGGGGGCACCCTGCAGACCGGCGCCGCGCCTACCCGCCAGGCTAACCCCGACCTGCGCTGGGAAACCAACAACCAAACCAACGTTGGCATTGACCTGGGCTTCCTGGAGAACCGCTTCGAGGCTACCATCGACCTGTACAACCGCAGCTCGCCCAACCTGATTGCGCCGGTGCCGCCTTCCTTGGTGTCGGGTACCTACGAGACGGTAAACCGCAACGCGGCTTCGGCTTACAACCGCGGTATCGACTTCTCCTTTACCTCGCACAACGTGCAAGGCACAGGCCGCAGCCTGAACTGGACGACCACGCTCAATGTATCGGCTTACAAAACGGAGCTAGAATCGTTGGGGGTAGGCCAGCCCTACAACGGCCTGGGCGCTCTGAGCGGCGTGATTGTGCGCTACGACGAAGGCCAGCCCTTTGGCTCTTTCTACGGCTATGTGGCCGACGGTCTGTTCCAGACGCCCGAGGACGTGCGCGCGCATGCCACCCAGAATGGGGCAGCCCCTGGCGACATCCGCTTTAAGGATCTGAATGGGGACAAGATTATCAACGCCGAGGACCGCACCTTCATCGGCAACCCCAACCCTGACTTTACTTACGGTCTGAACAATACCCTGACCTGGGGCGGTTTCGACCTGAACGTGTTCCTGCAGGGTTCCCAGGGCAACGACATCTACAACCAGAACCGCTACATTCTGGAAAGCCCCCTTTATGGCACCAGCAGCGGTAGCACCCGCGTGCTCGGCCGCTGGACCGGCCCCGGCACCAGCAACGACGTGCCCCGCGCCGTGGGCGGCGACAACGCCGACCCCAACCAGAACCTGCGCGTTTCCACGTACTTTATCGAGGACGGCTCCTACATGCGCATCAAAACCCTCACGCTGGGCTACTCCTTGCCCCAGAGTGTGATGGACCGCATTGCCGCCAAGCAAGTGCGCGTGTACGCCAGTGCCCAAAACCTGCTGACCCTGACCAAGTACTCCGGCTACGACCCCGAAGTAGGCTCTCGCGGTGTTGACCTGGGAGTTTATCCTCAGCCGCGGGTGTTCCTGCTTGGCCTCAACATCGGTTTCTAATTCCCACCCCAACCGTTTTAAAAAATGCGACCCCTACATACATATAAAGTCACTTGCGGCGCTTGGCTCCTAACGCTGGGCCTACTTAGCGGGTGCGGCGAGAAGTTCCTGGAAGAAACCCCAACTGACCAGGTAACCGACGCCAACTTTTACCGGACCACCACCGACGCCATTCAGGCCACCAACGCCATCTATGGCGAGTTGATTACGGCTGGCCAGTACAACGCCGCCCTCTGGGGCCTCGGCGACATTGCTTCCGATATTTCTACCACCGGCGGCGGTGGCGGTGGCGACGGAATTGAGTACCAGCAGCTCGACTTCTTCAACATTCCGAGCACGAACCTGGTCACGAACCGCCTGTGGGGCAGCTGCTACGTAGGTATTGGGCGCGCCAACATTGTGTTGCAGAAGGTGCCCACCATGAGCATCGACCCGGCTATTCAGAAGCGCAGCATTGGGGAAGCCCAGTTTCTGCGGGCCAAGTACTACTTCGACTTGGTGCGGGCCTATGGTGACGTGCCCCTGCTGACGACCCCGCCCGCCACGCTAGCCGACGTGAACATCCCGCGCACCCCGGCCGCGCAGGTGTACGCCCAGATTGAAAAAGACCTGACCGACGCTATCGGCAACCTGCCGCCCTCCTACAGCGGCGACGACCTGGGGCGGGCCACCAAGTGGGCCGCTGCCGGTCTGCTGGCCAAAGTACAGCTCACCCTGAACAAGCTGCCCGAGGCAGCCACCCGCGCCCGCGAGGTTATCAATGGCAGTGGCAAGACCATGTGGGACAACTACGCCGATAACTTTAAGGTAGCCAACGAGAACGGCAAGGAGTCGTTGTTTGAGGCCCAGTTCCTATCGGGCCGCAACACCTGGGACCAGAACGGTCCCGGTTTCAGCGGCAACGAGTTCTTCGGACCCCGCGGCCAGGGTGCCGTGCCCCAGGGCGGTTACGGCTTCAATATTCCCGAGGCTGATTTTGTGGCGGGTTACGAAGCCGGCGACCTGCGCCGCGACGCTACCATCTGGATGCCCGGCGATACGTATCCCGACGGCCGCAAGCAACCGGCTTCGCTGCCCGGCTCGCCCAATGGCTACGGCTGCAAGAAGTGGTTTGTGGGTAAGGTAAATACCAACATCTGGGACTCGGAGCTGAACATTCCGGTGATGCGCCTGGCGGAGGTGTACCTGATTCTGGCCGAGGCCGTGGGCCCTACCCCCGAAGGCTACGAGGCCATTAATAAAGTACGGCGCCGCGCCTTTGGCCTGCCCATTGCCACGGCCAGTGCCAAAGACCTGACCCCCGGCCTGAGCGCCGACGCCTTCAAGCGGGCCGTGTGGCGGGAGCGGAAGTACGAGCTGGCCTTTGAAATGGACCGGTGGTTCGACATGAAACGCACGGGTGAGTTACTTACTTCGCCCCAGTTGCTGGCCAAAGGCGTCAAACCCTTTAATGTAGTATTGCCCATTCCGCAGTCTGAACTGGACGTTAACCCCGGCCTGCGCCAAAACCCCGGTTACTAACCCTGCGCGGCCCTTGCGACCCTAGTACTTTCCTCCGGTGTCGTACGGCACCGGAGGAAGCAGGCGCCGGCAAACGAACTCTCATCCTCTTCTCCGCCAATTCCCATGAATATGTTTACTCGCCTGGCAGCCCTCGGCCTGTTGGCTGCTCCCCTGTTGCTGGCTTCCTGCGAAAAGGACGCCAAAGACTATGAACTGGAGGGCGCCGTGCCTCAGTCCAGCTTTACTTATCAGGTAAACACAACCGAATACCCCGCTACGGTAACCTTCACTAGCACCAGCCAGGATGGGTTTCTCTACCAGTGGAACTTCGGCGACAACACCCGTGCCTCCGGCAATACCGTTACTCATACCTATACCCGACCGGGCACCTACCAAGTAGAACTTATTACGGCAGGGCGCGGTGGAACGGGTATTTCAGCTACGCAGGCCGTAGTTATTCCGGATGTCTGCACAAACTCAGCCTTTAGCCGGCTGGTTGACTGCGCGGGCAGCGGCACGCGGGTATGGTCGTTCTCAACTGACCCCGGCGCCATTGTGCGGGAGTCGGCTACGGGCACCCAGCTTTCAAGCTCAACTACGCTCAACAACTGCCAGCTCGACGATCAGTTCTCGTTTAGCAACAACTACTCCGTTAACTACGAAAGCGCAGGCCAGACTTTCCAGAATGGAGCCTGCGGTAGCTCGCTGAACCGCGGCGGTAGTTTTGTGTATCGTCCGACAACCGGGGGGCTAGGTCAGATTGTGCTAAAAGGCAAAGGCGCCTTTATTGGCTTGCCTGACTCAGTAGCCAATAAAACGTACGACATTCTGGAGGCTACCGATACCAAACTACGCCTGCGGGGCACCAACCCCGATGGTACGCGTACTATTGTAACTCTGATGCCCTTTGATGCTACTGCGCCCATCAAGCGGTTGCTCACGGGAGGCTCGTCGAAGACCTGGCTGCTGGACAATGCGGCCGACGCCGTTATTACCGTGGGCACGGAGGCCAACCCCAAGCAATACTACGCCGGAGGGGCTCCTAGCTCGCTGCCTGGCTGCCAGGCCGACGATGAGTATACCTTCTCGATGACGAACACGTTCACGTACAACGCCTTTGCGGAGACGTTTGTGGCCGGCAACCCAGGTAGCTGCTCGGCTCCTCGTTCAGGTACTTCGGCTTTCGTGTTTGGTCCTTCGGCCGGGGCCGGGCTGGCTCAGTTCACGCTCACGCAGACAGGAGCCTTTATTGCCGCCACCGATGCGTCGCCCACGGAGCGAGTGTACCGTATTATCTCGATTAACAATACACGCATGGTTCTGCGGGCAGGTAGTGGCCAGTCAGGCGGAACGGTATTCGACATTAAGATGATTGCCAAGTAGCCTTGCGGGGATACCTACGTAACTCCTTCTCGGTTTGACTTATTAGTAGGAAGCCGAACTCAGAGCCGACTAAGGT
Organism: Hymenobacter sublimis; assembly: GCF_023101345.1. Lineage (NCBI taxonomy): Bacteria > Pseudomonadati > Bacteroidota > Cytophagia > Cytophagales > Hymenobacteraceae > Hymenobacter > Hymenobacter sublimis. The sequence continues at coordinate 4,263,920 of NZ_CP095848.1, read as the reverse complement.
GCTGGCTTGTGAGTTCGGCTTCCTACCGAAAAGCTAACGGTAGCAACCTCTCGGTTTTGATAGCTAGAGAGCAAGCGTCTTCTTAGAAGCTTAAGGTTTGAGTCAAACACTGCTTGTAAGGTTATTACTCGGTGAACCTAGCCAAAGAAGGCCGCTGCCTGAATTTGAGCTGTCATTTTGCTGTAGAAGTCTAACTGCCAGCCGCAATAGTACCAAACGGAGCTGCTAGCAACTCCCATATCGCTTCGTTCCGCTTAAGCCAGAGAGCTACCCCTTTTAGGACTAGTGGAACAAGCACCCTTTGTAAGATGTATGCTGGCTAAGCAGTGCATCTTTCTTATTTGTAAGTACTTGTAGTTCATGAAAAATCTACCCCTACTTGGACAGCAAAAGCAACGCTTCGCAACTGGTTTGTTGCTGGCGCTGGGTTTGCTTTCCTGCACCGAAACCAAAACCAAAAACATCCCGGCTCCTACGCCTCCTACCCCTTCTACGCCGGTAGTAAATGAGGAAGCCAAGGCGTATGACCAGTACACGGAAATGAAGTGGAACGACGAGTTCACTGGTGGCGCGCTGGATCAAAGCAAGTGGGTATATGAGCTGGGGGCCAGCGGTTGGGGCAACAATGAGCTGCAGAACTATACCAACTCCACTGATAACTCCTTTTTGCGCAACGGAAACCTCGTTATTCAGGCCATTAAGCAGACCTCCGGTAGCAACGCTTACACTTCGGCCCGCCTGATAACCAAAGGCAAGCAGAGTTTCCAGTATGGGCGCATCGACGTACGCGCCAAGCTGCCCAAAGGCAAAGGGGTATGGCCCGCCATTTGGATGCTCGGGGCTGACATTGATCAGAACAACTGGCCTAAATGTGGAGAAATCGACATCATGGAACTGCGCGGCAGCCGGCCCATGGAGTTGATTTCCACAATGCACTACGCCAACAGCATGGGGGTACACGAGTACAAAGGCACTACCCAGAACCTGACCGACGACCTCTCGGCTGATTACCACATCTACAGCGTAGTGCGCAGCAAAAACATGACGCGCTTTTACCTGGATGGTAATGTGACTCCCTACTACACGTATAGTAGCACGGATGCCAGTCCTTTCCCCTTTAATAATCCGTTCTTTCTGATCCTGAACGTGGCCGTGGGAGGCAACTTCGATGGCAACCCGGACGGGGCTACTACCTTCCCTCAGCAGATGCAGGTAGATTACGTACGTTTCTTTCAGTACAAGTAAGAAAAGCCAGCGCCGTGGTCAGCCTCTGGGGGTGGGAAACGAACCAGGTATGACCCGGCTTCCGGGAAACTTCCCGCTGGCCCGGGTGGGGGTGGTGCTCAGTTGTGGTTTTCTGAGCGCTGCCACCCCCGGAAACCGGAACGCATACGCCACTCAGCCTTTTGCTGGGTAGAGTGATTAATACGCCTTACCTGATTCAGCCTTTTTGAGCCGAATTGGTACTTCCGGGGCCGGTCCGCCTGTTAGGGGTGCGGGCCGGCCTTTGGATTTTAGTAAGGCTGAAAACAGTAGTAGCCCGCTGGGTTTTGCACTTGCCTGAAATCAGGTAAGCGCTAGGTCCGGCGGGCTACTGCGTTGATGCAGGAGGTAGTTATTCTACGGCTAGCACCAAGCCTTTCAGGTACTCACCTTCGGGATGGAAAAGGCTCACGGGGTGGTCAGCGGGCTGGGTGAGGCGGTGCAGGATGCGGGCCGGCCGGCCGGCCTCAATGGCGGCGGCCAGTACGGCTCCCTCGAACAACTCCATGCTGACCACCTGCGAGCAACTGAAGGTAAAGAGCAGCCCACTCGGGGCAATCTGCCGAATGCCGGCCGCGTTCAGGCGCTTGTAGCCCATCAGGGCATTGTGGCGGGCGGAAAGGTGCTTGGCAAAAGCGGGCGGGTCCAGCACAATCAGGTCGTACTGGTTGTGGCGGTCTTTCAGGAAGCTGAACACGTCTTGGGCGTAAGCTTCGTGCCGGTCTTGGTGGCCTGTGAGGGAGGCGTTGCGTTCCGTTAGCTCAATGGCTTTCTTACTGGAATCCACGGAGTGCACCAGTTCAGCCCCGGCCATGAGGGCATAGGAGCTAAAGCCCCCGGTGTAGCAGAACGTGTTGAGCACCCGCCGGCCGGGAGCGTAGCGGGCTAGCAGGCTGCGGTTGTCGCGCTGGTCAATGAAAAAGCCCGTTTTTTGGCCCGTCTCCCAATCAACAGCAAACGGATGACCATTCTCCTGCACCACGTGCTCAGCACCATTGCTCCCCCGAAAAGGTACCCGTTCTGGGCGTCGGGAGCCGCCTTGGTAGGTACGGTCTCGGCACTCTTGTCATAGATGGCCCGCAAGCCGGGAATAACCGCCTGTAAGGCCTGGGCAATAAGCGGCCGGGCCTTGTACATGCCGGCACTGTGCGCCTGAACCACGGCTACGTCGCCGTACACATCAATGATGAGGCCGGGGAGGCCGTCACCCTCGGCGTGGGCCAGGCGATACACGTTGGTGGTGCCCTGCCCCGTGAGGCCCAGGCCCTGCCGCAGCTGATAGGCATTGCGCAATCTGTTTTCCCAGAAAGCGGCATCAGGAAGCTGAGCATCAGGACCAAAGGCGAGCATACGCACGGCAATGGAACCGGGAGCGTAGTGGCCCACGCCCAGCAGCTCACCGCTCGAGGCGTGTACTGCTACCACTTCCCCCTCCACAACTTCGCCCTGCATCCGGCCGATGGCTCCGGAAAACACCCAAGGGTGCAGGCGACGGAGGGATTGGTCTTTACCGGGCTTGAGCGTGACGGCGGCGGAGTTCATAAAGGCAAATTCAAGAAATGGACTGCAAAGGTAACCTAACCCGCCGAGGATACGCGACCAGCCTGCCCTACCGCTGCCGAATACCTGCGCGGCACCGAGAATTATCTGATAGTTCCATCAGCGTAGCGTATTAGAGTTACGCGACCAATGCCCGCTAGCTTAGGCAAACGGGTCGAGATAGGCAACGAGTACCGCCAGGGCAGCCAGCCCCGCCAGAATGGCCCACACCGGCCCTCCCCAGATAAGCAGGCCCAGCAATGCCAGCGGCAGCACCACCAAGCCCAGCACGCCCAGCACGGTAGTGCCTAGCCCTACCTCCGTGCCGTGCGCAGGCGCGGCCACCCGCCGAACCTTCTGAATTGATGTCGTTTTCGACGGGAGGCTTACCCTGGCACGCGCGGCCTGGGCATACATGTTGCGAAGCTGGGGCGGGCGCCGCGCCACCAAGCCCCGGACCAGCCGCGGCTTGGTGGCCTGCTTGGGAGCCAGACGCACGGGCGCTGACACGGTTGTTTCAGGGGGGGCTGCTGGCAAGGCCGCCGGCTTGGGCACAAGGTGAGCTGAGTGGCTAGGAGGCCGAAACAAATAGGCCGGCTGAGCACTCCGGCAGCTGGCAGCTACACTGAAAAGCACCAGCAATGTCAAAAGCTTCCGAAGGCGCTTGGTGGCAGCGGATAAAAACGGGGTCATGCAGTCAGGATAAGTTGCGTCAGGACAGAAACGGAGTCCGCAGGCTTATACGGGCCGCGCCCGGCGGTGGCGCTTTCAGTGGTTACTTGCGTGGCAACCTCAGGCTGGGCCGGCCAAAGTAGCGCCGGTATATGGGGCGTCGCCAGGCAAATTGGGCCCACATGGCGGGGTACAGCAGGGTGTCCAGGGGCCGGAAGCCAGTTTGATATTCCAAGTCCTCTATAATATACGTGCCGCCGTCTGGGGCTGGCTGTAGCAGATGGCGGTGCCGCCAAAACCGGAGCGGCGGCGGAAGCACCTGACCCTCATCCACAAAGTAATACGTACCGTCGGGGCTAATGCCGTGGTCGGTAATCAAAGAGGTCCAGGGGTAGCGGAGCGGCCCGGCGCCCAGTTCAATTTGCACCTCGTCGCCGCGGTGGCACCCATCAAAGCGGAGCAGCCGAAACGGTGGAAACGGCGGAGCCAGGGCCAGGAACAGGTCGCGGGTAAAGCCCTGCCATACTTGGGCTGGCGCGGCCGCCACGTGGGTGCGTAGAATGAGGTGCATGCCTGACATACCCCGTACCCAGGAGCTTTGTTTCTGACACCTGTTCGGCGTGGCTTCAGCCTCCTTGTCAACCCCATAAAAATACTACCCCGCCGCGGCGAAGCTACGGCGGGGTAGTCGGGGGTAAGCGGGACAAACTGCTATTCAACAACCAGCCGTTGAGCTGTTTCTCCCACTCGAATGATGTAGACTCCGGCTACTAGCCCGCTTAGGTTTACTGTGGCTTGAGTGGCGCGGGCGGGCAGCAGCTGCCGGCGTACTACGCGGCCTAGTCCATCGAGCACTACTAGGGGCTGGGCCTGGGGCTGAGCCTCAACCCACGTCAGGCTTACGTGGTGGCGGGCTGGGTTTGGAAGCAGGGCCAGGGAGGCGGCTGTTCGCTTCGAGGTAGTGGCAGTGGTTAGCCCCATTAGCTTGGCAATAAAGGCCGAACCGGCGCTGTTCAGGCTAAGGCTACCGAAAGTAGCCGGGGAGCTGTTCAGGTTGCCGCCTACCACGGCGTTGCCGCTGCCATCGAGGGTGAGGGCGTTGGTGTAGTCGTCGCCGACGCCCCCGGCGCGCAAGGCCAGGTTCCAGACCCCCGCGCTGCTGAGGCGGCCAACCAAAATATCGAAGGTTGCGCCCGTGGGATCGGCGTTGGGCAGGGCAATGGTACCAAACGTAGAGGTAGCGCCCTGGAACAACCCGCCCACGCTGGCACTGCCGTTGCCATCCACGGCCAGCGCATTGGCATAGTCGTTACTTGCGCCCCCGGCGCGGGCAGCCATGGTCCAGGCATTGGCGCTGCTGAGGCGGGCCACGAAGATGTCGGAGGTGTTGCCGCTGTTGTCGGCGTTGGCAAGCGAGGTAGCCCCGAAGCTTACGGCCGGGCTAGCGAAGTTGCCCGCCACGTAGGCGTTGCCGCTGGCATCCAGGCCTACCCCCCGGGCGTAGTCGTTGCCTGGTCCGCCGGCTTGCAGGGCCTGGGTCCAGGTGCCGGCGCTGCTTAGCCGGGCCACGTACACGTCGCTGCTGTATTGGCCGGGGTTGGCGTTGTTCAGGACCGTGCTGCCAAATGTAACGGTAGCGCGGGCGAAGTGACCGGCCACAACGGCGTTGCCACCCGCATCCAGGGCCAGGGCCTGCACAAAATCGTCGCCGGCGCCGCCACCCCGCACGGCCTGGCTCCAGTCGCCGGTGCCACTCAAGCGGGCCACAAACACGTCGTTGCTGCGGTCGGTGTTGCCGTTGGTTAAGGTAGTCGAGCCGAAGGCGGCGGTGTTGCTAGAAAAGTTGCCGGATACCACGGCTGCCCCGCCGGCCTCTAGGGCCAGGCCGGTGGCACCGTCATTATCGGTGCCGCCCATGCGCACTGCCTGGCTCCAGGTTCCGGCGCTGCTCAGGCGTGCCACGAAGCCATCGGTTGTGTTGCCCGTATTGTCGGCGTTGGTAAGAGTAGTGCCCCCAAAAGCAGCCGTAGCTCCCTTAAACGACCCGGCCGCAACGGCATTACCCGCCCCGTCAACGGCCAGGGCCAGCGCTACATCGTCGCCGGGGCCGCCCGCCCGAACTGCCTGAGTCCAGGCACCCGCTGCGTTAAGGCGCCCCACAAAAACGTCGGTGCCCCCGGCACTAGTTAGGGTAGTGGCCCCTAGGGTAGTAGTACCTGAAAATAGACCCGCTACCACGGTGTTGCCAGCGGCATCTACGGCGGCGGCATAAATAACGGAGCTGCCGGTGCTGCCCGCAGCATGAGCCGCGGCCCACTGCCAGGTTTGCGCTGATAATTGGGTAGGTAGGGCCATGCCAGCCGCCAAAGCGCCAATGCGTAGCCAACGTGTAGTGCTTGCAGTCATGGGTAGATGAACTAAACCGTGTGAACTACAAGTAAGATAGGGGGTAAATATTTATATTAATAATTAAAATTATGCTAATCTATAAATTGGATAGGAATTAGCTCAACTCAATCAGCGCAGGCAGAGCCTTCATGGTGAGTTAACCGACGTTCACTTAGGCATAAACCAGTGGACATAGTCACAATTGTCGCACTCGTAGCATACAGCACTGGAGTTGGCCCATTCCACGTCAAAAAACGTAGCCGCAGCCGAATGTAGCTGCGCCGAGCGCCGCCAAAACCGGTCGTGGCGGCAAACAACGCAATGCAGCACGTTTCCTTTTATTTCAACTCCTACCGGCTTCGGCGCGTCGAATAATCCCATGCAAGGGTGAAATTTATAACTAAGCCTATTGCCGTATTTCTAACCTAGCAGCTCCTCAATGTCTTCCTTGGTCAGGCTCTTGATGATGGCCTCGTCGGTAGTAATCAGGTCCGTGACGAGCTGAATCTTCTTGTTTTGCAGGGCTAAGATCTTCTCTTCCACGGAGTTCTGGGTGATGAACTTGTAGGTGAACACCGTGCGCTGCTGCCCGATGCGGTGGGCGCGGTCTACGGCCTGGGCTTCCACGGCGGGGTTCCACCAGGGGTCCAGGATGAACACGTAGTCGGCGGCGGTGAGGTTCAGGCCTACCCCTCCGGCTTTCAGGCTGATGAGGAACACGCGCAGCTCGTCGTTTTCCTGAAAGCGGGCTACCTCCTTATGCCGGTCGCGAGTATTGCCATCCAGGTAAGCGTACTCAATTTGCCGCTCATCCAGCGAAGCCCGCACAATATCCAGGTGCTTTACAAACTGGCTGAAGATAAGCACCTTGTGGCCTTCCGAAACCACGCTTTTCACCATCCGAATTACCTCACGCAGCTTGCCCGACTCGTGACTGTACTCCGCGTCGGCCATGCGGGGGTGGTTGGCAATCTGGCGCAACTTAGTTAGGCCCTGCAACAGCATAAACTGGGTGCTGGCCGTGCCGTGCTCCTCAATGCTTTGCAGAATCTTGTTGCGGTAGTAGCTCTTGGTTTCCTCGTAGCAGTGCTGCTGCTCCTCGGTCATGGGGCAGTAGCTCAGGTTTTCAATTTTGTCGGGCAGCTCCCGGGCCACCTGGGCCTTGTGGCGGCGCAGGATGAAGGGCTTGATGAGCGTGTGCAGACGGCGGGTTTTGGCCTCGTCCTTGCCCTTTTCAATGGGCTTCAGAAACTCCTTGCGGAAAAAGGCTTGGGAGCCCAGCAGCCCGGGGTTGATAAACGACATCTGCGACCAAAGGTCCATGGTGCTATTTTCCACGGGCGTACCCGTCAGAATCAGGCGGTGGCGGGAGTGCAGGCCACGTACGGCCTGGGAGGTGGTGGAACCCGGGTTTTTGATGGCTTGCGACTCGTCCAGAATGACGTAGTCGAACTTGTAGGTTTTGAGCAGCTCCGCATCCAGGCGCACAATGCCGTAGGACGTCAGCACCACGTCGTAATCAGCAAACTGCTCCACGTTTTTGTCGCGGTACGTGCCCGTATAAATGAGCAGGCGCAGGGTAGGCGTAAACTTAAAGGCCTCCGTCATCCAGTTGTACACCAAGGAGGTAGGCATCACCAACAGAGAGGCTGCACCCTTGGCAGCGCCGCTTTCCTTGCGTTGTAGCAGCATGGCCAGGGTCTGCACGGTTTTGCCCAGACCCATGTCGTCGGCCAGGCAGCCGCCGAAGTGGTAGTCCTGCACGAAGTGGAGCCAGTTGTAGCCCGCTTTCTGGTAAGGCCGCAGTTCGCCCCGGAACCCAGCGGGTAGGGGCCGGTCTTCTACGGCTTCAAACTCGCGCAGCTTTTCCAGCTTCCGGCTCATCACCACGGTAGCCAGGTTGCCGTTCTGCAGGTCCGATACCAAAGCCAAGTGGTGCTTGCGCAAGGTTAGCATCTGGTGGTGCTCCTCCACGAAGGCAAACAGCTCCAGGTACTGCGTAAACCATTCCTCCGGAATAATGGCAATCTGGCCGTTGGGCAGGCGGTACTCGGGGCGCTTGTTCAGGATGTAAGGCCGCAGTTTGATGAAGGGCACGGCAAACTCACCGAAATGCACCACGCCGTGCACGTCAAACCAGTCGTTGGATTCCGTGATGCCTACCTGCACCGTTACGGCTCCAATAAAGTAGTCTTTGCCCGAGGTAGGGCCTTGCTGCACCGTGAAGCCCAAGCGGGCCAGCTCGTCGGCGTGGTGGTGCAGCCAGCGGAAAGCCGTGGCTTTTTCCAGCACGGCCCGACCGTTGCGCACCTCCAGGGCCCGGTCGCGCAGCTCACTGATGATTTCCTGCTCCCGGTCGAGGTTGCGAATCAGGCGGTGAAAAATGTAGTTGTCTTCCTGCTTTTCCAGCTTCACGCACACGCGCTTGTTGTGGGCAGTGTGCACGGTATGGTCGCCGTAGCGGAAGCTCAAATCGAAGTGAATGTGCTCGGAAACAGCAGCTTCTGCCGTTATCTGGGTTGTGGCGGTACTACCCCGCCGGGCCGGCGCGGCCGCGCGGGTGACGGGCGCCGCTACTACGGTAGCGCCGGGCGCATCCGAGAACGTAAGTTGGGGCCGGGCCACGTAGCGCTCCGAGCGAATATCGAAACCGCGGGCGTGCACATCAAACGATTCCACCAGGGGCGCCACAAAGCGCTGGAAGTAGCTGTCTTCTACCTGCCGGGGAATTACAATGAATTTCTTGTTGAGGAAGGGCTTGATTTTTTTGCCGTCCACATCATTGTGGAAGTTGTGAAGCACATCGTCGAGCAGCAGCCAGGCGGGCTGTTCGCAAACGATTACGGCGTTCTTGTACTGAAAGTCCAGCTTCTGGCCTTGGTACTGAATAGTAGGGAAATAATGCGTGCTATCCTCGTTGCGGCGGAAGTGAAACAGCACGGAAGCCCGCTCCGGAGCCACGCTGATTTCTCGCCACGTCGGCTCGCCATCCTTGCCCATAATGAACACCTGCTTGCCCTGGAGGCGGTCCAGAATCTGGGCCATGCGCTCCTGCACGTAGTAGCAAATGGTTTCCTGCAGGTTCTTGTCGCCTTTCTCGGCGTCGTAAATCTTCAGGAAGAAATCAGCCGGGGTAGTCTTCTTGGCCCAGAACTCCTTAATCACCGCGTCCTGCTGAATCTGGTCGGTGAGGGCAATCAGTTCAAAATCAAGCTCATCCAAGCCATCGGCAAACTCCGGGGCATTCTTAGCCGATACGGTTTGGTGCTGAAGCGTGAGCTGACCCCGCTGATTCCGCTGCACCACGTACGATTCAAAGAGGTATCCTAGATACTCGTGTTCGAGCAATGAATAAACAATTTGAAAAGGCTGTGAAGTGGAAACCTTCATAGTCGACGACAATAATGCAGCGTTGAAAGTAGTAACAAATGCTAAATACCAGTTTTTTTACTAAAAAGTAAAATTAAATCAAAGAATAGTAATATTATTAAGATGAACGTATGCAAATTAGGTACCCAACCGGGCTTTGGCGTCTACGAAGGTAACAGTCTTCTCTTTTCAGAATTATAAATTCTGGCTTATGCACAACGCAAACAGGCAGCCCCCGTGCGGGAACTGCCTGTTTGCGTTGTGCTGATGAATACAGAGGAGCTACAAGGTTACCATTTACGCTCCACGCGGCCGACAGCGTGAGCGTAAATTCGGATCAACTTGCCGGTTATACTGAGTGTAAGCAAAGCAACTCATCCGCATCGTCTGGCTGATCAGGCAGACGATGCGGATGCGTGAGCTACGCCTTTGCCTAGCGCTTGTATTAAGCCAGAGGGACTTTTGGGTTCAGCCGGGTAGGTAGTAGGCTATAGGTTCTCGCGCAGGTCGAGGCTAGCGGCGTTCAGGGCTGGCCTAATGGATACGGCAACCGTAATCAGAATTATGGCCATGCCGGTCAGGGCAATGTCGGAGAACTGCATTTTGACCGGGTAGGAGTCCACCACACTGGTAGCCATACCCATGCCCACCAGATGGAAGGTTTGCTGAAGCCAACAGATACCCACGCCCAGCACTAGGCCCGTCAGGGCGCCCACCTGAGCCACAATAGCGCCTACCAACAGAAACACATTGCGGATGGTGCGGGAACTGGCTCCCATGGCCATCAGCACGGCAATATCCTTGTGCTTATCGATAACGAGCATCGAGAGCGAGAAGAAGATGTTGATGCTGGCAATGAGCAGGATGAAAGCAAAGGTGATGAACACAAACATCTTCTCCACCTTAATAGCCTTCAGCAAACTCAGGTGCTGCTCATCCGAGTCCAGAATTTTGAAGCCCTTACCCAGCTCCCGCTTCAGGTCGTCTTTTACCTGCCCAATATCCTGGCGGTCTTTTACCTTGACCTCCAGGGCCGTGCGACGGTTTTCGTAGTGCAGCAGGTTGCGGGCAAACTCCAGGGGCACGAAGATGTAGCTGTCGTCGACGTGCTGCTCAATCAGAAAAACGCCCCCGGCCAGGATGTTCTGCTCGTTAAAGGCCGTTTCGGGGTTCATGGAAAGGGTCTTCTTGCCCGTGTTGCGCGGGTAAAGCAAGCGCATGGGCGAGAAGCGGTTGTCGAGGGCAATGCTGAGCTCGTGCTGCACGCCGGCCCCAAGCAGGGCATAGTCCATGCCGTCGCGGTGGAGCTTGGAGCTGCCTTCCACCACGGCCGAGTCGATGTTGCTTTGGCGGTAGTAGTTATCCGAAACGCCCTTCATCTTCACCACCATCTGCCGGTCGCGGTACTGCAACAGGGCGTTATCCTCGATTACTTCCGTAACCAGGGCCACGTTGGGCAGCCCCTGGATGCGCTTGATGAGCGGAGGGCCTACCTCAAAGGATTTACCCTGCACGGCGGTAATCACCAAGTCGGGGTCCGATTTGCCGTAGAGGCTGCGCGCCACTTCCTCTAGCCCGTTGAACACGGACAGCACAATGATCAACGCCATCGTGCCTACCGCCACGCCTACCATGGAGATATTGGAGATGATGCTAATAATGTTGCGCTTCTTCTTCGAGAGAAAATAACGCCGGGCAATGAGCAAGGGTACGTTCACGTGCGGGGCGCGGAGGGGCGAGAGGTAGGGTAGGGGTAAAGTAGAAAAGGCTTAGCTAGCACGACGCATAAATTCCTCCAGCCGACGCAGGCGTTCCTCGTGGTTGTTTAGCACCACTTCTTTCAACTCCCGGACGTCCGTCTTAATCGTGCGAAGCTCACCCAGAATAGCTTGGTTGGCTTCCTGCTGCTGGGTGTTGAACTGCTGTTGCTCGGTATTGAAGCGTAACTGCTGGGTATTGAACTGCTCCTGCCGAGCATTGAACTGGATTTGCTGGGCGTTGAATTGTTGCTGATCCGTGTAGATCAACTCAATCTGATGCAGCATTTTGCCTTGCACCTCCGCTACCGTGCGCAGAATGTCATTGGTCTGCTTGATTTCGCCCTGCTGACGATCCATGCGAAGGAGCATTTCCGCTAGCAGTTCAGAAAAATCATTTTTATCAGCCATGGCAAAGGAAGATAGAGGGAAATGGTGCAGCTACATAATAGCAGCAAGATACGCCACCGGGCGGAAAAGGTCTATTTCCAGGCTTTCACAATCAGGCCAGTGCCAGAATCATGTTTGCCGTTAGCGTCGAACCAGTTCAGAATCAGGCAGAATGGGAACGTAACCAGGTAGTAAAACGGCAACAGCAGAAAGAATAGCTTGGATTTGCCCAGCATCAAAATGGGGTATTTCATGCTCAAACGCCACGATACCTGGCCCGGCTCCCCGTAGCTGTAGCGCGCCTCAATGCGTTCAAAACCGGCGGTGCGCAGCTTCTGCTGAATCTCGTGAATGTTGTAACCGTCGCGCACGTGTTCCTCAATAAAGGAGGTTTCGCCGTCGGCGTGCACATCGGAGCCACCTTGGTCTGAAGGGGTAGAGATGAGCAGCATACCGCCATCTTTAAGGGAGGCGTGAATGTTGCGAAACACTTCCACATCTTCCAGAATGTGCTCCATTACGTCCACGGATAGGGCCAGGTCAAAGGAGTTGGGTTGCTGGTACAGTACTAAATCCTGAACGGCGAACTGGGCATTGGTGCGCCCGATTTGCCGGAAGAACTGGTTGGAGTCGGCTACCTGCTCATCTTTCACATCCACGGCCAAAATCTGCCACTTGCGGCTCAGGCCCGACATCCAGTAGGTGTACTGCCCGTAGCCGGAGCCAGCATCCAGAATGTTCAGGCTTTCGTCGGTGCGGCCCTTGGACCACTGGCGCAACTCCCGGTGCACGTGCCAGGTGCGCAGCAGCAGCAAATCGAGCAGGTGATAGAAGAGGCGGCGCAGCAGCGGCGTACGGTTGAAGACTTCGCCAAGCGACTTCTTAATCGGGTCGTAGTACAAGGGGAAAAGGTGAAGTTGAGAAGTTGAGAAGTTGTGAGGCTGAAGAAAGGGAAGAGCATTTCTGCAACTCACCATTCCACAACTTCACAAATTCGCCGTTTACTCATCGTCGTCGGCGAAGAGCTTGGGGCGTTTCGGGCTGCTGCCTTCGGTGTCGGAACCGGGCGTTTCGTTATCGGCTGGGGCGGGCGGAATGTGCAGGTCGCCGAATACCTTGTCCATGTGGGCGGCGTAGGAAGCCGAGTCATCGACGAAGAACACGAGGTCGGGCACGATGCGCAACTGCTGGCGCACGCGCTTGGCCAGGGCCTGCCGGATTACTTTCACGTTATCCTCGACCAGGGTCTGCTGCTGCTCCGCGCTGGCGGTATTGGAGGCAATGAGTAAGCTCAGGTACACGCGGGCTATTCCCAAGTCGGGTGATACGCGCACCAAGTTGATGCCCGGCGGCAAACCCGGAAACAGGTGCGGCAGGTCGCGCTGAAATACGGCGGCTAACTCCTGTTGGAGCAAGCTGGCTACTTTTTGCTGTCGTTTACTTTCCATAAGAATCGGCAAAGATACCGGTTGAGGGTGATTAAGTCAGTAGGTAATTGGTGATGAGGGCGGAAGGAGCTGAAAATAGTTAGCCAGGCTAGCACCGCGGCAGTACTGTGAGCTTAAGGCAGGTAGAAGCCACGTTACTGACGCAACGCCGGGCCCGTGCCTAGCGCGACGCCGGATGCCGTACTTTTACTTTTCGCTTCGGTTTTCTCCGCCTACGTCTCAGGTCTTACTTCCTTGCTGCAATTCTTTAAAAGCTCCCTGCCCACCCGCCTGTTCGCCTTGCTGCTGCTGCTGCTGGCGCTCCGGCTGCCGTTGCTGTGGCTGGGCATTGCCCTTACCCCCGTGGAGCTGCGGGCCCTGCTGGTGGGCGAGCGGCTGCACGAAGGCGCCCTGCTCTACCGCGACTTATACGATAGCACCGCGCCTTTGTCGGCAGCGTTGTTTGGGGCGCTTGATTTTGTTGGGAGCCGGCCGGTGTGGCTCTACCGCATTCTGGCCCTGTTGCTGCTGGCGTTCCAGGCCCTGCGCTTCAACTTCGTGCTGAACCGGGCCGATGTGCACCCCGAGCGCGGCTACGTGGGGGCCCTCACCTACCTGCTCATCGGCAGCCTGACCACCGACCTGGACACCATGTCGCCGCTGCTGCTGGGCCACTCCTTTCTGATTGCTGCCCTGAGCGCCCTGCTGCCTACCTCCCGGGAAGGGTACGATAACCGCCGCCTGTTTCGGGCTGGCTTTCTGGTGGGCGTGGGGGCGCTGTGCTACCTGCCGCTGGCGCTGTTTCTGCTGGTAGGCTTGTTTGCCGTCATCGTGTTTGCGGCCAATTCCTTCCGTAGTTTTCTGCTGCTGGTGTGCGGCTTCCTGTTTCCGTACGCGGTAGCCACCACCTTTTTCCTCTACACGGAATCCTTGCCCGATTTTGCCCAGTTTCATTTGCAGCCTACCCTGCAGGGGCGGGTGCACGAAACCGACGGGCTCCCGCTCTGGGTGCTGCTGCGCCTGCTGGTGCTGCCGGGGCTGCTGGTGCTGTTGGGCATCGGGCGCAGCTTCACTACTTCCCTGGGCCTGGTGTTTCAGGTGAAATTCCTGCAGCTAATGCTGGTGTGGCTGGTGGTGGCGGTGGCTATTGCGGCAGTGGGCCGGGGCATGGCTACTGGCACGCTGGTGCTGCTGCTGCCGCCACTCACGTACTTCAGCTTGTTTCTCTGGCAGAAAGCCCAGCGACGCTGGCTGCCGGAGCTGCTGCTGCTGCTGGTAATTGGGGTCGTGGTGGTGGTGCGGTACCGGGCCGTGCTGCACCTGGAGCAAATTGTGCAGATTCCGGCCGAGAGCCGCTACGCCGTGCAGCCCAATCCGCGCTACGACTTCCTGCGGGGTCAGCGCCTGCTCGTGCTCGGCCCCGACCAACGGCCCTACCTGCATAACCGCTTGGCGACGCCCTACCTCGACTGGGGGCTGGCCCAGGTTGACTTCGGGCACCTGCGCGAATACGACGCCGTATTCCGGCTGGCGCACAACTTCCACGCCGCCCCGCCTCAATATCTCATCGACCAAGCCGGGCTGCTGCCGGAGCTGCAATACAAAGTGCCCGGCATCTTCAGCCACTACCAGCCCACCAACACCCCCGGCGTCTACCGCCTGCAGCGGTGAGATGGTGATTGAGTGAAGTAGGACATTATCATGGCGAGGGTACCGACACCATCTGTTTTATCCAGGGTACTACCCCTTCTACTGTGACAAGCCCTTGACATCCGTGCTGACGTCAAGGGCTTGTCTCGTTTCTAGGCTATTCACAGAAGAGAGGAAGGATAGCGTCGTCGTGCCTCCTCGCCATGACCTGCACTCATTCACCAACTCACAACCTTACCCTCTCACAAGTTGATTTTATCAACGCGGGTTTGGTGGCGGCCGCCTTCAAAGGCGGTGTTCAAGAATTGGCTGACGATGGCGCGGGCGGTTTCTGCGTCGACGAAGCGGGCCGGGACGCACAGCACATTGGCGTTGTTGTGCTGGCGGATGAGGCTGGCTACCTCCGGCTCCCAGGCCAAGCCGGCCCGGATGCCTTGGTGCTTGTTGGCCGTGATGCAGACGCCGTTAGCCGAGCCGCAGAGCAAAATGCCCTGCTCAAACTCGCCACGCTCCACGGCCGACGCTAGGGGATGCACATAGTCGGGGTAGTCTACGGAGTCAGCGGAATGCGTGCCGAAGTCCTGGACCTCGTAGCCGTTGTCGCGCAGCCATTGCAGCAGCATTTGCTTCTGCTCGAAGCCGGCGTGGTCGGAGCCGATGGCAATTTTCATATACTATCAGGGAAAGAGTGGAAATGAACAGGGCGCCGGTACCCAACCGGCTTAAACGAAACATGTGCTGATGCAGCCATTTTCAGAGCACATCAGCACATGGTAGCCACTAGCTTATGATGGGTTACGCTACCCCGTGATTTTCGGCTAACTGGGCATTGAGGGCCGCCGTACGGCCCCGGCTTACAACGCGGGCAATGTTGATGCTCAGCTCGTAAAGCAGAATGATGGGAATGGTTACAATAATCTGGGCCGACACATCGGGAGGCGTAATGACGGCCGCAATTACCAGGATGACCACGATGGCATGCTTGCGGTACACCCGCATGATTTCGGGCGTAATCAGCCCGGCCTTGGCCAGGAAGAACACAATCATGGGCAGCTCGAACACGAAGGCGCAGGAAAGCGACATGGTTGTGAGCGTACTGATGTAGCTCTGCATGTCCATCTGGTTTTCAATGGTAGGGTCTACCACGTAGTTGGCCAAGAACTGGATGCTCATGGGCGCGGCAATGTAGTAGCCGAACAGCAGCCCGATAGCAAATAGCACCGACACAAAAAACACGGCGCCCTGGGAGTTTTGCCGCTCGTGCGGATACAGGCCCGGCTTGATAAAACGCCACAGCTCCCAGAACAGGTAGGGAAAGCCCAGCACCAACCCCACGATAAAAGAGGTGCTGATGTGCATGGTCAGCTGCCCGCTCATTTCGCGGTTCTGAATCACGAAGCCAATTTTATCGATGCACAAGCTGGGCGCGTGCAGCCACTCGCCGGCCCGGCAAAACATCCGGTAGGTCCAGAAGTCGGCGCGGGAAGGCCCCAGAATCAGGTCGTGAAACAGGAAGTCTTTGGAGAAGAAAGCCACCAAAGCAAAAAGCACCACCGCAATAGCCGCCCGGATAATGTGCCAGCGTAGGGCTTCCAGGTGGTCGATAAAAGACATTTCCTGCTGGTCGCCCAGCGCGGGTTGAGTTGGATCCACTGAGTGAAATGGTGAATAGTGAAGTGGCGAAATGGTGAGTAAACCAGCCGGCTCGGAACAAGCGGCAAGAAACAAACGAAAAAACGGGGCAAGAAGATGGGTTCAGCCTGATTTCCCGGACCGAACCCACCACCTCACTATTTCACCATTTCACCGCTAAGCGAAAAGCGGATACTGCTGCATCCACTCGTTGATTTCGCCGCGCACCCGGGCCAGGCGGGCATCGTCGGCGTTGTGGGTCAGCACCTCATCAATGAACCCCACGATGCGGGCCATGTCGGTTTCCTTGAGGCCACGGGTAGTTACGGCGGCCGAGCCGATGCGCATGCCGCTGGTCACGAAGGGCGACTTGTCATCGAAGGGCACCATGTTCTTGTTGATGGTGATGTCGGCCTTGATAAGAGTGTTTTCGGCCAGTTTGCCGGTCAGGCCCTTGCTGCGCAGATCAATGAGCATCAGGTGGTTATCGGTGCCGCCGGAAATAATTTGGTAGCCGCGCTCCACGAAAGCGCCGGCCAGGGCCTGGGCGTTCTTGATAACCTGGTGGGTGTAGTCAGTGTAGGCGTCGCTCAGGGCCTCGCCGAACGCTACCGCCTTCGCCCCGATAACGTGCTCCAAGGGGCCGCCCTGGGTGCCGGGGAATACGGCGCTGTCGAGCAGGCTGCTCATCATCCGGATTTCGCCCTTGGGCGTTTTCAAGCCGAAGGGGTTCTCGAAGTCCTTGCCCAGCAAAATCAGGCCGCCGCGGGGGCCGCGCAGGGTTTTGTGGGTCGTCGTCGTTACGATGTGGCAGTAATCGAAGGGGTTATTCAGCAAGCCCTTGGCAATCAGGCCGGAAGGATGCGAAATATCGGCCAGCAGCAGGGCGCCTACCTCGTCGGCGGCTTCGCGCAGGGCCTGGTAGTTCCAGTCGCGGGAGTAGGCTGAGGCCCCGCAAATGATGAGCTTAGGCTGCTCCCGGCGGGCGGTTTCCTTTACCTTGTCCCAGTCAATGAGGCCAGTTTCGCGCTCCACCCCGTAGAAGGTAGGCTGGTAGAGCTTGCCCGAAAAGTTCACCGGCGAGCCGTGGGTCAGGTGGCCGCCGTGGCTCAGGTCGAAGCCCAGAATTTTGTCGCCGGGGTTGAGCACGGCCAGCATCACGGCCGCGTTGGCCTGGGCCCCCGAGTGGGGCTGCACGTTCACCCACTCTACCCCGAACAGCTCCTTGGCCCGGTCGATGGCCAGCTGCTCAATCTGATCCACGATTTCGCAGCCGCCGTAGTAGCGCTTGCCGGGCAGGCCCTCGGCGTATTTGTTGGTGAGAATGGAGCCCTGAGCCCGCATCACGTGCTCCGACACATAGTTCTCGGAGGCAATGAGTTCAAGACCGTGGGTTTGGCGCTCTTTCTCCTTCTGAATCAGGTCGAAGACGGCGGTATCGAGGGCGAGGGTGGGGGCTTGCGTTTCCATGGCTTCAAAGGTAAGCGTAAAACCTGATGAGGTAATGAGGTTGCCGAGCAGGGTAGCCTAGGCCCTTGGCTGCTCGGGGTGAAACGACCGGCCAGTAAGTACAAAATTTAGGCATGTGATGGTGAGGTAGTCGGCTCATAACGTGTGCAGTAACTGCAATTTTGGGCGTGCGCTTAC
Organism: Hymenobacter sublimis; assembly: GCF_023101345.1. Classification (NCBI taxonomy): domain Bacteria; kingdom Pseudomonadati; phylum Bacteroidota; class Cytophagia; order Cytophagales; family Hymenobacteraceae; genus Hymenobacter; species Hymenobacter sublimis. The sequence goes on along the minus strand of NZ_CP095848.1, from coordinate 4,246,186 downwards.
GGCCCACGGCGCAAACAGAACGCCCCGGCTATGTGCCCTAACGGCAGGCGTAGGTGCGCAGTAAGCGTTGCAGGCTCGGTAGGCTGGAAAAAAGGGCGTTGTTCTTCCCTGCAAAACCCACCTACATTGCCATTGTCCTACTGCCCCGGAGTCACTGTCAACTCTGGGTAGTGGCGCCTGGCGCCCGGACCCTCTCCCGCTCCTGTTCTGCTCTTACACACCTGCTTGCCTCCTACCCTTTCAACGGGTAGTCGGGACCGGTGTGCTTGTTTCTCTCTTCCCACCACAACCATTTCATCTATGAAAAAGCGTACTCTCTATTCCCTCATTCTCCTCTGGCTGAGTGCCTTACTGCCCTGCGGGGCCTGGGCCCAGGGTAGTATTCCGTTTACCATTGCCAACAACTCACCCTTCCCCGACACGGACCTGTACGTGGCCATTGTGGGCATTGATGGGGCCGGCAACCACGTCTGGATAAATGCCGCCAACAGCCAGGTGCTCCCCATGAGCTCCTCCTACAATACCGTAACGGGCCCGACCTACAACGGCAACACCGGGCCCGGCAGCAACTCCAAGTACGCGGCCTGTTTTACCCGGCTGAGCAGCATTCCGAACAAGACCTTTACCCTGCCCTACATTGCGGGGTGCCGGGTGTTTATCTCGCGGGGGCAGCAGCTCTACCTGTACTTCTTTGGCTCGTCGGGGGCGCCCTCGGGCTACGCGGCCCCTAACCCCCTGAACCCGAATGATCCGAACCGGGACATCATGTACGAGTTTGTGGAGCTGACCAACAACCAGTACGGGTTCTTCGGCAATACTACCCGCGTGGATGCTTTCCGCTACCCCATGGGCCTAGAGCTGTTCGGGGCGGGCGGCTACCAGAAGCGCACCGGGGAACTGAAAACGGCCGCCGACATTGTGGCCGCCTACAAAGCCAACGTACCCGCTGAGTTTCAGGGCACGGTGAACAACGCCACCGGCGAAATCACCTTCCCAGCCAAAACGGCCGCCTTTGCCGATGGCACCAACGGCACTACCCCCGGCCCCTACGGCAACTACTTCAAGAGCTATATCGACGCCATCTGGAACAAGTACAAGACCACGGACCTGATTTTCTACGCCGGCAACGCGGGCGTGTTCAAGGGCCGCGTGGACGCCAACGACCGGCTGACGGTAGTGGGCCAGTCGGGTGCTTTTGCGGGCCGCACGGGCATTATCAACGGCCGCCCCACCACCCAAATGGCCTTTGAGGGCAAAGGCTTGCTCGACAACCGCGTCGGCGACGGGGACTGTGACCTAGTAGTGCAAGCCCAAATGACGGCCGCCATTAACCGCCACGTAGTGGACGTAACCACTGCCGCTCCCGGCCAGCAGAACTGGTACGATGCCAGCAAATACTACCAGGCCGCCCCGGCCAACTACTACGCCCGCTTCTGGCACCTGCCTGGCATCAGCGTGGATAACCTCAGCTACGGCTTTGCTTACGACGACGTGAACGACCAATCGGCGACCTTGCACACGCCCCAGCCCACCAAGGTTGTTGCCACCTTCGGCGGTTACGCCGGCACCACAACCACGCCACCACCCGCTACCGGCGTGGCTACCGTGTACAAGGACTGCAACTACACGGGCACGGCCGTGGCCCTGCCCGCCGGCAACTATAACCTAGCCGCGCTGCAAAGCCGGGGCATCCTCAATGATGACGTGTCTTCCCTGAGGGTAAATGCTGGCTACGAGGTAGTACTATATGAAAACGACAACTTCACGGGCGGCACCCTCACGGTGGGTAGCGCCGGCAACGCCTGCCTGGTAAACAACCCCCTGGGAACCAGCAACTGGAACGACAAGACCACCTCCTTGCGGGTGCGCGCCACTACCACTTCTACCTTTAGCGTACTGCTGCAGGCCGAAGCTGCTAACGTGAACAGCGGCATGACGGTAGAAACCACCACCGATACCGGCGGCGGACAAAACATGGGCTTCGTAGATGCCAATGACTACCTGGTATTCAACGCCATCAACTTCCCAACCACCGGTACCTATACCATTGAGTACCGGGTAGCCAGCCCCAGCGGCGGTACCGTGTCGTCAGACTTAAATGCCGGTGCTATTCAGCTGGGCAACACCACCATTCCGGCCACCGGCGGCTGGCAGAACTGGACGACCGTATCGAGAACCGTAACGGTGAATGCCGGCACCTACAACTTCGGCGTATTCGCCCAGACCGGCGGTTGGAACATTAACTGGATTCGGATTACGCGGGCCACGGCAGCCCGCCCCGCGACTATAACCGCGGCAGCGCCCGAAGCCGCTACGGCCGGCACCCAGCTCTACCCCAACCCGGTAGTAAACCGCCTGCGCCTAAGTGGCGGCAATCTAAGCCTGGCTGGCAGTCAGTACCGCATCGTAGACATGCAGGGCCGCACTGTAGCTACCGGCGCCTTCGATGAGGGAACGGCCGAGATTAGCGCCCTGCGGGCAGGCATGTACCTGCTGGTGGTGCGCACGAAAGACCAACAGACAATTACCCACCGCTTCGCGAAGTAAGGGGGCTTTGCGCTTCGGTACAGAAGGCTACCCGTGTGGGTAGCCTTCTTTTTTTCCGGGAAAGGGGTACCCACCGGCAGCCTCACTAGCAGCCAGAAAACTCAGCTATTACGGGCCGAGGGTAAGTGCTCCGGCAGATCGGCCTGCCCACGCTACTCCCTACCGAGTTGAATTGGTCCGGTCATTTTGTCGTAGTGCTTGCGCCGTGTGGCTACTTACGTGTTACTTGCCGAATGAACTCGCCCCAACAGCTTGCCGAAGTCCTGACCAGTCTGCGGATTGGTAATCAGTCGTACCTGATTACCTTCTATGAGCAGAACCGCGACTTATTCGCCCGCTGGGCTCGGCGGCAGCACCAATTGGCACCCGCCGCGGCCCATGAGTTGCTGCGCGCGGTGCTAGTTACCTTCTACGACCAGGTATCCGATGGGCGCCTGACCAAGCTACCCCCGGATGTGCGGGCCTACGTGTACGGACTGGCCGACGAGAAAATCCGCTCGGCCCATACCACTGAAATTCTGCCCAAAAACGAGGCCAGCCGGCGCCAACAACTATTGGCGCTGTTTCAGCAGCTCGGCCTCGACTGTCAGAAAATGCTGATGTACTTCTACTTCCGGGGCTACAACTTCGAGAAGGTGGCCGGTAAGATGGGCTTTGCAAACGCCAACGTGGCCCGCCTGCAGAAAGCCGCCTGCCTGCGCAAGCTCTACGAGCTGCGGGTGCGGGCCGAAGCGGCGGGTGCGTAGCCGCGGGCTGCCTGCTTCTGCGTAGCTTAGCCCCCGATTCGCCAACTTTGTTTTTCTGCTGACGCGCCGGCGGTTGTCTCTGGTGCGTTTGCTTCCCGGTTTTACTTTCTCATGACGCCGCCTGCCTTCGACCTGCGCCCTTACCTGGAAGAGCTGGAACGCTTCGCCGATGGCCAGATGACGCCCCCTGAACAGGCCGCCTTTGAAAAGCGCCTTGAGCAGGACCCAGACTTGTACCGGGCCTACCAGGCCTACGAGCAGTTGGCGGCCGACTTGCGCTGGGTGGCCGGCCACGAAACCCTGCACCAGCGCCTGCTAGCCCTCGACCGCCGCCTGGACCAGCGCCAGGATGCCCTAACCCGCATCCGGCGGCGCCAGCGCAAAACCCAGCAGCAGTGGGGAGCCGTTGTAGTGATGGGCGTAGTGGCTTTACTGGCCTTGTGGCTGGTGCTACGGCCCAGCGCCCCTTCAGCCGAAGCATCCTGGGCCCGCTACTACGTGCCCGAAGCCGGCCTGCCCGACGACGTAGTAAACGAGAGCCGCCGCCCCTTGCTGGCCGAGGCCATGCGCCAGTACCGCGACGGGCGCTACACGGATGCGTTGCACGCCCTGCGACGGGTGCCTACCAGCAGCCTGGGCCAAGATACCCTGCTTTACTACAGCGGCATTATGCTGCTAAGCCAGGAAGGAACAGAGGAAATCCGGGCGGCCCAGCCCTTCCTGCGGCGCGTGGCCATGCAGTCTGGCTCCCAATTAGCCGGCCGGGCCCGCTACCACTTGGGCATGGCGTACTGGCGCAACCAACAAATTACCGCCGCCCGCAACACCCTGCGCGCCGTCGCTAACGATACCCGCAACCCCTACCAAGATGCCGCCCGCCAGCTACTGCGCTCCGCAGCGCTGCCGCAGGAGTGAAGTGAGTGAGCGAAGCAAGGCTAGAATACTCGTATAAAAACCATCTGTCATCCCAAGCAACGCGAAGGACCTTGTCACGCCTGAACGAGTCGTTGTTACGAAGTCGTGCTGACGTGATAAGGTCCTTGGCGCTGCTTGGGATGATAGATGATTTTTAAGCTTATCAACTACTAAATCACCCAATCACCCCACTTCACTGCCTCACCTTACTCCAATGGGGTAGTCGGGCTCGATGTTGGGTTGCAGGTGTAGCTTGTTGGCGTCTAGGTCCAGCGCGGCCAGGTGGTGTAGCTCCGGGTTGTGGCGGTACACGCAGCCGGTATCGAGGCCGATGGCTCCGGCGCGCTGCTGAACCCGTTGCTCTACCTCAGTGGTAGGGGTAGGAACGTGGCCGTGCACCAGGCGGCGGCTCCCAGTACGGGAGGCATCGAACACAAACTCCTTGATGTTGAGCATGGTGTGCCAGTCCTGGCGCATCTGGGCGGGCGGCAAGTGGAAGTTGAAACCCGCATGCACCAGAATAAAGCCCGGAATTTCAAACTGGTACGGCAAGTCGTTGATCCAGCGTAGGTAGCGCTCCGGAATATCCTCGGGTTGCTCCACCCCGAAGCTGCGCAGGGTCAGCTCCCGGTCGGCCACGGAGCCCCAGGTTAGCGTCACTTGGCCTTGGGCCGCGTGCAGCAAGTCTTGGTCGTGGTTGCCGCGCAGGCACACCACCCGGTAGCCCCGCTCCGGCAGCTGCATGAGGTAGTCCAGCACGCCCCGGCTATTGGGGCCTTTGTTTCCGTAGTCGCCCAGCACATACAGCTCATCCTGAGGGCGGAGTTTGAGCTTCTCTTCTACTAAGTGCTGGAAGGACAGGAGGCAGCCGTGTAAATCGGTCGTGACGTAGCGGGCCATAACAATGGGGTAGCAACTGATTGATCGACAAATAAAAAGCACCTGCCCGAGGCAGGTGCTTTTCTTAAAGAAATAGGTTTGGCTACGCGTAAGGCGGCTTGCCTAAATCGGGTTTCTCCAGGTTGCGGTTGGGGTGGCGCTGGGGCGCATCCTGCGCTTCTTGCTCCAGTTGATCTTCTACCTGGTCATCCCGGTCGTTTACGGGTAGGTTGCCGGCGCCTTTGGGCTGCTCGGTTTGGGTAGGGCTGCCCGAGGGGCGCTTCGACTGCTGGTTGGTGTTATTGCTTTTGTACGGCATGGCGTTCGAAATTCAAGTTTGCTTTCGGAAAAGGTAGAGCGGAACATTCGAGAGCCGGGCTGGGCCCGGGCCTGCGCTACTGCACAATGGCCGTATCGGAGGCGTTGGGGTCGGTAAGGTCGGCGTTGGTACCTTGGCGGGCCAGCTCGTCGTTGTTGGGCTGGCGCTGCTCCATTTGGCCCATGCCCACGCGGGAGTTGGGGTTGCGCATTTCGTCGCGGCCAGGACGGTCATCATCGGCATCCAGCTCGTCTACGGGGCGGCGGGGCTGCAAGTCCGGGTCCCGGTCGTCAGGCATGTCGTTGTTTGGTTGGTCTCGGCGGCCTTCTTCGTTGCTCAGAAAGGTCTCCTGCCCAATGCGCTGGTTATCGTCGGCATTTTCATTCACAGAAACGGCCGTGATGCCGCCGCTGCTGTCAGTGCCGTAGCCCTGGGGGCCGCCCATCCGGTCGCCGAAGCCGCCGCGGGCTTCTTCGTTCTTGGGCGGGTTAGCTCCCGGAATGATGTGGCCAGCAGCCAGTTCCTCTTCGGTGGTATCGTCGTTGATGACGCGGATGGGGCGGTCGTTCGGGTCAATTGCCATGGTAAGGGTAGGTAGTGGGTTGGCAGAGAGTATAAGGCATTGTACTAGGGTTGATGCGTTTGGGTTTAGGTTTCGGCCCAGGCAGCAGGTGGCTTGTGCATCAACCAAGCATGTGAACCCTTCAAGGGCGCAATTAGTCAGCAGGCGCTTTTCCCGCTGAGTTCCCGCTGACTTCCTCCGTATTTACCCTCATCTTACTAGGGTATAAATACGGGTTTATATTGGATTTACCTCAGGGTGGCAACCTTGAACATAGAGGTCAGTACTACTTGAGGCCGCTGCCCGGCGCCTTTCCAGCCCACCCCTAACCTGGAAAAGCGCGGGGTAGCGGCCGCCACATCCCACCTGAACCTTAACGCAGGATTCCTATGCTAGCAATGGACTACCGGGGCCCGAAACGGGTCCGCGCCACTGAAAAACCAATGCCCGAAATCAAGCATCCCCAGGATGCTATTGTCCGGGTTACCCGCTCTTGCATTTGCGGTTCTGATTTGCACCTATACAACGGCAACGTACCGGACACGCGGGTTGGGTCGACCTTCGGGCACGAATTCACGGGTATCGTGGAGGAAGTGGGCCCCGATGTAACCAAGATTAAAGTGGGTGACCATGTGTTGGTGCCCTTCAACGTAGCCTGCGGCGAGTGTCACTTCTGCAAGCAAGGCATGTTTGGCAACTGCCATGAGTCGAACACCCAGGCCAGCGCCGTGGGCGGCATCTTTGGCTACTCCCACACGGCCGGCGGCTACAATGGCGGCCAGGCCGAATACGCCCGCGTACCCTATGCCAATGTGGGCCCCACGGTAATTCCGGAAGGCATGGACCCCGATGATGCTGTACTGCTCACGGACGTAGTGCCCACTGGCTACCAAGCTGCCGAAATGGCTGGTATTCAGCCCGGTGATACGGTAGTGGTGTTTGGGGCCGGACCGGTTGGCATTATGGCCGCGCGCTGCTGCTGGCTCTTTGGCGCGGGCCGGGTCATCATCATCGACAAAGAAGATTACCGCCTGGAGTTTGCCAAGAACTACGCTAACTGCGAGGCGTACAACTTCGAAAAGGACATGGACGACCCGGTGGTATTCATCAAGAAAGCCACGGACTTCATGGGGGCCGACTGCGTGATTGATGCCGTAGGCGCTGAGGCGGCCGGCAACGCCATGCAGACCATCACGGGTCGTAAGCTGCTGCTGCAGGCGGGCTCCGCCACGGCCCTGCACTGGGCAATAAACTCGGTGAAAAAAGGCGGCGTAATCTCCATTGTGGGTGTGTATGGCCCAACGGATAACCTGGTGCCCATTGGCAACGTGCTCAACAAAGGCCTTACCATTCGGGCCAACCAGGCCTCGGTGAAGCGCCTGCTTCCCCGCCTGATTGAGCACGTGCAGAATGGCGTCATTAAGCCCAAGGAGCTCATTACGCACCGCATTCCGCTGGAAGAAGTAGCCGATGGCTACCGCATGTTCTCCGCCAAGCTGGACAACTGCATCAAGCCGCTGCTGGTTTTCCCCTCCGCTAACATCTAACGCCGACTGACCATGGAAAATACCACCATTGACCCCAAGAAGCTACCCGGCTGGGGTATAGATGCAAATCCGGAAAACGACCCCACTTACCCCCTGCGTGTGCCGCGCATGAATGTGTCGCAGGACCCCGACCACAAGCACCGGCCGGCCTCCTCGCAACCGGTGGATGTAGAAGTGCTTAAGTCCATTGAGCGCCCGAACGTGTCGGCCGTGTTTGGCGAGTCGGCACCACCAGTGGGGCTGAGCGGTGCCCTGCGGCGCATGGCCTTTAAGTACAGCGAATCGCACTACGGGCACTGGCTGCCCCTGCTGCTCGCCGACCGTGTGAATGTGGTAGAAGGCATCATTGAGGACTTTGCCCACGGCAAGGTGCCCAACATTTTCGCCGAAAAAGGCTACGCCGTGGAGTGGAAGCACAACCGCTCGGCTTTCGTAACCAAAATGGCCACTATTGCCTTGGTAACAACGGGTGCCATTTTACTAATCACCCGCGACAAAGACAAGAAGCGCAAGAAGTACCGCTACTAGCGCCTGCTTGCTAACCGCATAGCCCTGTAAACGACAACGCCCCTGCTGCACAAATCAGCGGGGGCGTTGTCGTTTTTGAGTGAGTTTCGGGCTTTAATGAACCAGCACCCCCGCATCTTCGGCGGCGGCTACGGGCTGCCCGATAACCCGGCGGCCAACCACCTGAATCAGCAGGGCCAGTAGGGCCGAAGCTGCCATGATGGCCACCATGGGCACGGCCGTGTGGGTGTTGAACATGCTAACCCCAAAAGAGGCCAGGGCTCCCACGGCCATTTGGGTGGCGCCCATCAGGGCGGCGGCGCTGCCGGCATTCTTGGAGAACGGGGCAATGGAAAGCGCCGCCGCGTTTGGGTTGGCAAAACCTAGGCAGCACAAAAACAGGAACAGCATAACTACAGTCGCTTCCATCCCGAACCAGCCCAGGCTAGTGCCCAGCAGAAACACCAGCCCAATAACGGATTGGCAGATCATGGCCGCCAGCACAATTTGCTCGCTGCGGTAGTAACGCAGCACCAAGCTGTTCACCTGGCTGGAGCCGATAAAGCCCACCGACAACAGCGCGAAAATCCAGCCGTAGACCTTTTCGCTGGCTCCAAAAATGTCCATGAACACCAGCGGGGAGCCCGAAACGTAAGCCAGAAGTCCACCGAACGTCATGGCGCCGGTAAGGGCGTAGGTAAAGAACTGGGGCTCGCGCAGCACCGACCAGAACGTGGTGAGAATGGGCCGGGGGTGTAGGGAGTACGTCGGGTCGGGCTGGTAGCTTTCGGGTAGCCAGAAGATGCTGGCCAGCAGCATTAGGGCTCCCATGGCAAACAAAACCAGGAATACCGACTGCCAGCCGTAGGCGGCTATCATGTAGCTCCCAACGGTAGGGGCCAGCATGGGCGAAACGCTGATAACCAGGGTAAGCAGGGAAAACACCTTGGGCGCATCCTGCACCGGAAATAAGTCGCGCACCATGGCCACGGCCGCCACCGTGGCGGCGCAGCTGCCCAGGGCCTGCACAAAGCGCAAGGCAATCAGGCTGTCGATGCTAGGAGCCAGGTAGCACCCCACCGAAGCCAACACGTAAAGCAGCAGCCCCACGTACAGCGGCTTCTTACGCCCGAAACGGTCTAGCAGCGGCCCGTAGAGTAACTGCCCCGCCGAAACCCCAATAAAGAAGCTCGACAAGGATAGGGATACTTCGGCTACCGTGGTGTGCAGGTCCTGGGCAATGGCCGGAAAGCCCGGCAGGTACATGTCGATGGAAAAAGGACCCAGGGCCGACAAAGTGCCCAGGATCAGAATCAGAAAAAAGTAACGTTGCTTACTCATGCGAATAGGTAGGACAGGCCACCGAATACAGGCAGCTGTCCAAGAAAAAATCAGAGTTTCGGAAGCGGTTGGGGCTCTAAACCAACGAGAAGCCAAAAAGATTACCGGCCCACCCGGTATAGTGGTTCACGGCCCTACAATGCCCCAAAGGTAACGGGTGAAGGCCGGAGCCGCCTGGTTGGCCTGGCTAGTTGACGCCGGTCAGTCGTTGAATGACAATTTGCGGCGGGTGAAGACTACCTTGCGCTACCGCCTTTACCTGCCTTGCTTATGTGGACTGAACAAGACAACGCCCTTACGCGCACCTTCCGCTTTCAGGATTTCAAGATGGCCTTCAGCTTTATGAGCGACGTGGCCGAGGAAGCGGAGTACCAGGAGCACCACCCGTGGTGGAGCAATGAGTACAACCTCGTGAGCTTCCGCCTGCGCACCCACGACGCCGGCAACACGGTAACGGAAAAGGACCGCAAACTCGCCGAGGCCATCGACCAGCTAGCCGCGGAGTACGGTGGCACGGCGCAGGAGGGGTAGGGAAAGAAGTAAGAGTGAGGAATGACGCATCATGCAGCAGTAGAGCGGGGTGCCTGCCGCGTCCTGCCTGGCGTGCCGGCGGCTAGGTGGTTGGGCCCTCAACACGCTACTAGCAACCGGCAACTACCAACCGGCAACCTCCTGCTACCTTTGAGCTATGGCTGAACCCCAAGAAAAAACGCTTCTGTACCTCGTGCCCACGCCCATCGGCAACCTGGAGGATATTACCCTGCGAGCCATCCGGGTGCTGGACGAGGTAGATACGGTGCTGGCCGAAGACACCCGCACCAGTGGCCGCCTCATGCAGCACTTGGGCCTGAAAAAGCCCATGCTCAGCTACCACCTACACAACGAGCACCAGCAGGTACAGCGCCTGCTCGAACGCCTGGAGAAGGGCGAGACCATGGCCTTAGTGTCGGATGCCGGCACGCCCGGAATTTCCGACCCCGGCTTTTTGTTGGTGCGCGAGTGCCTGGCTCGGGGCCTGAAAGTGGAGTGCCTGCCCGGTGCCACGGCCCTGGTGCCGGCCCTGCTGAAATCGGGGTTTGGGGCGGAACGGTTCACCTTCGAGGGCTTTTTGCCGGTGAAGAAGGGCCGCCAGACCCGCCTCAAGGAGTTGGCTCAGGAAACCCGCACCATGATTTTCTACGAGTCGCCGCACCGCATTGTGAAAACCCTGGAGCAACTCGCCGAAGTGCTGGGCCCTGAGCGCCAGGCTTCTGTGAGCCGGGAACTGACCAAGCTGTTTGAGGAAACCGTAACGGCCCCGCTCGCCGAGCTGGCGGCCAATTTCGCGGCCCGCGCGGCCATCAAAGGAGAAATTGTACTAGTAGTGCAGGGCCACAAGGAAGAACGCACCAAGGAAGACCGTTATACCGAACAATAAGATCATAGTGCTAACGAAATCATCGAATCCCGTGGCCGGCGGCACGCCCGCAGCGGCACCTGCCCTACCCGTTGCGGGACTGAGCTACTGGCTGCCGAGCCTGCTGGCCTTGTTGGGGGCGGCGCTGCTGTGGCTGGGCTGGCCGGTGCACCCGGCCCCGCTGGCCCTGGTACTGTTGGTGGCCTGGGTGCCCTACCTGCGCCTGGAGCAGCTGCTTACGGCGCGCGGGGCCAGCGGCTGGAAGGTGTGGCGCTACAGCTACCTGCTGCTAGTGCTCTGGAACCTGTTCACAACGTACTGGGTGAGTTACAGCACCTTGGCCGGTGGCATTACGGCCGTTATCTGCAACGCCCTGCTGATGAGCTTGCCCCTTACGGCTTTCTACCACACCAAGAAGCGCTTCGGCCCGAAGCTGGGCTACCTCTCCCTACCTATCTACTGGATAGCCTTCGAGCAGCTCCACCTGCATTGGTTCCTGACCTGGCCCTGGCTGACCCTCGGCAATGGCTTTGCCCAGGCCAACCAGTGGGTGCAGTGGTACGAGTACACCGGCTTTTTGGGCGGTTCCATCTGGATTTGGCTGGTGAACTTGCTGGTGTTCTTTGCCATCACGAAGTACCAAGCCTCCACGGCAGCGGGCGCGGTGCCCTTGGCGCGGGTACCGCTTCAGCGCCTGCTTGTGCTACCCCTGCTGGCTGCGCTGGTACCCATAGGAATATCCAAGCTCATTGCCAGTCAGTATCAGGAAAAAGGCCCCATGGCCGAAGTGTTGGTGATTCAGCCCAACGTAGACCCCTTCAATGAGAAGTTTGAGGGCGGCGCTAACTTCATTTCCCATGACCTGCAGCTGCAGCGCCTGCTCACCCTCACCGAGCAGAACCTGACCCCGCAAACCAAGCTCGTGCTCTGGCCCGAAACCTCCCTCGATGAAACCTACTTCGAGGCTGCAATTGAAACCTACCCCAAAATTCAGCGCCTGCGCCAGTGGCTTAGCCAGCACCCCGGCGTGGAGCTGGTAACCGGCCTGACCACCGTGGGCCAATACGGTCCGGATAAAGGCAAGGCCAGCCCCACTGCCCGTTTCCGCGACGACCTGGGCTACTACGACATCTTCAACGCCTCCCTGCACCTGGGCAGCGCCTCCGGCCCCGCCGAATTCTACCATAAGTCTAGGCTGGTGCCGGGGGTAGAGGGCGTGCCGTCGTGGCTGTCAGCCTTCGTGATTGACTTGGGCGGTACGGCCGGCGGCCTGGGCTCCCAGCCCGAGCGCACCGTGTACCGCACGGCTACTCCCGGCCTAAGCGTAGCCCCCGTAATCTGCTATGAGTCAGTGTATGGCGACTTTGTGGGCGACTACGTGCGGCAGGGTGCTTCCCTGATCGGCATCATCACCAACGACGGCTGGTGGAGTGACTCGCCGGGCCACAACCAGCACTTGCAGTACGCCACCCTGCGCGCCATTGAAACCCGCCGCGACATTGCCCGTTCGGCCAACACCGGCATTTCGGCCTTCATCAACCAGAAAGGTGAAATCACGCAGCGGACGGGCTGGTGGGAGCAGGCCGTGAGTCGCGCCACTGTGCACCTGAACACCGAGCAAACCTTTTACGTCCGTCACGGCGAGCTAATTGGCCCCACCTGCCAGGTGCTGGCCGTGCTGCTGCTGGTGCTAACGGTGGTGCAGGCCGTAAGGAGCCGAAAACAATTGACCGCCTAATATCGTCTGTCATCCGGAGCCTACGCGAAGGACCTCTGCCGCCGTGCTACTTCCCAGAGGCAGCCCGTGGTAGAGGTCCTTCGCATAGGCTCCAGATGACACTCTTTTTCTGCGGATACTACCTTCGTTTCATGGATTACAATCAACTCAGCTTTCAGCTTGCGGCCGTCACGCGCCACGCGGGCCAGTTTATTCGTCAGGAGGCCGCCACTTTTGACCGGAGCCACATCGAAAGCAAAGGCGTACACGACCTGGTATCGTACGTGGATAAGGAAACCGAAAAGCTGCTCGTGGCCGGGCTGCGCGAGGTGCTGCCTGAAGCCGGCTTCATCACGGAAGAGGGTACCGAGGGCGCCCACCGGGCCGAAGAGTACAACTGGATTATCGACCCGCTGGACGGCACCACCAACTTCGTGCACGGCCTACCAGTGTACTGCGTAAGCGTGGGCCTGATTCACCACGGCGAGCTAGTGGCGGGCGTGGTGTACGAGGTAGTGCGCGACGAATGCTTCCGGGCTGCCAAGGGGGCCGGGGCCTTCTGCAATGAGGAGCCCATCCACGTTTCCGATGTGCCGGACCTGAACAACTCCCTGATTGCCACCGGCTTCCCCTACACCGATTTCACCCACCTCAACGAATATCTGCAGCTGCTGAGCGCCTTTATTCAACGCTCCCACGGGGTGCGCCGCGTGGGGTCTGCCGCCGCCGACCTAGCCTACGTAGCCGCCGGCCGCTTCGAGGGCTTCTTCGAGTTCAACCTCAACTCCTACGATGTAGCCGCGGGCATTCTGCTGGTGCGCGAAGCCGGCGGCCGCGTCACGGCTTTCCTGGAAGAAGGCGACCCGCTCTTTGGCCGCCAGGTAGTAGCCAGTAACGGCCACGTGCACGAGGAAATGCAAGCCACCATCCGGGAAACCTGGAAGTAAAAAGTATAGCAGTTATAGCTAGTTTCCCTCCTTGGAAAGGAGGAGAACTAGCTGTTGGCTCCATAGCATAGGTAGTAGGGGCGCCCCTGTATATACATGCAGCCGCAAACTTTTCCTGGCGCGTCGTAGTTTTGTGACCATCATGTGGATACAGTACCTCATCATCGCTTTGCTCTTTGCCGGAGCTGTGTTCTACGTCGGGCGCATCTTCTGGCAAGCTTTCTTTTCCAAGGATCAGGCGGGCTGCGCCAAGGGCTGCGGCGGGGCCTGCTCCGTGATTGATGTTGAGCGGCTGCAGCGCACCATTGAGCTGGCCGCCGCCCGCGAAGGCACCGGCCGCTAGCGGCGCAATATTCTTGCTACGGGATATAACCTGCCCCCGTGCTGGCTACGTATAGCCGGCACGGGGGCTTTCCGTTGCTGGCCCTGCCTACCCCCGGAACCTTCCCCTTCCCCGCTTATAAACGCCCCTCATTATGCAAGACAAAGAAGAAGAACGCTCGCTCGTTAACGTAGAAAGAAAACTCAACGAGGAAGGCTTTACGGCTGATTTTAGTGTGCAAAATGGCCGCCTGTACGCCATGAGCGACGAAAAGAAAACCTACGGTCCGGAAGACGTAACGATTGTGGACTTCTACCGCTTCGAAGGGGAAAGTAACCCCGATGATATGTCCATTCTCTACGCCCTGGAAACCGCCGACGGTGTGCGCGGTACGATTTCCTCGGCCTACGGTACCTACGGCGACTCTGATGCCCTGGAGTTTCTGAAGCAGGTAGAAGACTTGGGCAAAAACTTGAGCAAGCGCTTCAAGTAAGCACTGCCACCCTACCTATTCCTTCCCGGAGTGCGCCGCAACTGCTGTTGCGGCGCACTCTTCTGTTTCTGCCCCACCCAATCTCAACGCTATGAAAACTCCCTTGCCTACCCACCCGCTCCGTTCGGCACCCGACCTAGACCCGCTGTTGGATGCCATCGGCGACGCCCGCATTGTCTTGCTGGGCGAGGCCTCCCACGGCACCTCTGAGTATTACACCTGGCGCACGGCCCTTTCCAAGCGGCTAATCCAGGAGAAAGGCTTCCAGTTTATTGCCGTGGAAGGCGACTGGCCCGACTGCTTCAAGGTAAACGCGGCCATTAAGCAAGACGAGCCTACCTACGGCAGCGCCGCCCAGCTGCTGAGCACGTTTAACCGCTGGCCCACCTGGATGTGGGGCAACTGGGAAATTGCGGCCCTTGTGGAGTGGCTGCACCAGCACAACCGCCAGCAGCCGCTGGAGCAGCGCGTGGGCTTCTACGGCCTGGATGTGTATAGCCTCTGGGATTCCCTGCAGGAAATTCTGCGCTACGTGGAAAAGCAGGGCGATGGAGCCGTGCACGCTGCCCACCAGGCTTTCCAGTGCTTTGAGCCCTACGGCGACGACCCCCAGGAGTACGCTCACGCCGTGGCCTTCGTCTCGGATGATTGCCAGGATGAAGTGACGGAAATGCTGCGGGCCCTGCGCAAGCAAGTAGCCGCCGAGCATCCTGATGGCCTGCTGGCGCGGGAGCAGCAGTTCAACGCCGAGCAGAACGCCTTGGTAGCCGTAAATGCCGAGCGCTACTACCGGGCCATGATTAAGGGCGGCTCCGCTTCCTGGAACGTGCGCGACACCCACATGATGGAAACCCTCACCCGCCTGCTCGACCTGCACGGGCCTGATAGCAAAGCCATTATTTGGGAGCACAACACCCACATCGGCGACGCGCGCTACACCGACATGCGCCGGGAGGACATGGTAAACGTTGGGCAACTTGCCCGCGAAGCGTACGGCCGCGACCAGGTGTTTGCCGTGGGCTTTGGCTCCTACCAGGGCTCCGTTATAGCGGGTAAGAAGTGGGGTGCTACCCCCGAGCGCATGACCGTACCGGAAGGCACTCGCGGCTCCTGGGAAAACCTGCTTCACCAGCAATTGCAAGGAGAAAATGCTTTGCTACTGTCCCAGGAGCTGCGCGGCCACGAGGCCTTGCAGAAGTCCATCGGTCATCGGGCCATTGGCGTCGTGTACCGGCCGGAGTTTGAGCGGTTTGGCAACTACGTGCCCTCCGTCATCCCGGACCGCTACGACGCCTTTCTGTTCCTCGACCACACCCGGGCCCTGCACCCCCTACCTACCCCTCAAGACGAGCACACCCCGCCCGACCTGTACCCCTGGAATTATTAGAGCAGAGTTGGCAGCAGAGCATCTGCCATTATAAACGCCTCTGCATAACTACAGTTGTTGATGCGCCCGATAACAGCTTGAACATTACTTCACGGACGGTACTTGGTCTGGTGGGCTTTCACCTACTGCCGCACTACCCCGAAGCGTCCGCCCCGTACGTCGAGGATGATTGTTTGCTGGCTGAAAGGCTCGTTACCTAGCATGCCACCCATACCGGAAAAGCGCATCAGCAAGTTTTCCATCAGGCTAGTGCCTTCCACGTAGGTTACCGTGCCCAGAGGAATGGCGGCCTTACTCAGTTGCACGTCGGCTTCCGTGGCGGTTGTGTAGGTAGTCAGCTGCCGCCCCATGGAGTTGGAAGCAGCCGTTTGGACGGGCGCCTGCGGGCGGGCCATCTGCTGCCAGACAGCCTGACTGGTGAGTAGGGCGAAGGCGCTGCTACCGGAGTCGAAGAGCAACTTCTCAGTTTTGCCCAGCACCTGAGCCGTGAGTAGCACGCGGCGGCTGGCGTAGTCGAGGGGTACGAACTCGGTGCGGGGCAGGAGGCTGTCGGGAGCTTGGGTGCTGAGGCTGAAGCGTTGGCGGGCGTAATCCAGAACCATCACCCGGCCATCAAGCACATCGGCCCCTAGCGTACCAATGATAAAAGGTGCGGTGCTGTCGGCGGGCAACTCGCTGGCGCCGTACGGCAGGGCCCGCAGGCGGCGGGCTTGTACCCGCGCTTGGCCCAAGGTAAAGGCAACGTTATGTAGAGTGTCGGCCCGGGGTAGCAGTGTTTGGGCCGTGGCCGGGTAGTGCCGCCGAAGCACTGCTAGGGAGTTGGCGTAGAGCAGGGAGGTAGGGGCACCAGTATCAAACTGAAGGTAGCAGGTGCGCGGGCAGCCAGGCAGCGTTACGGGCACCAATAGCGCCGCATGGGGCACCACGGGGCGGGCTGAGCCGGCGTACCATACAAACGCACTGGTAGTAGGCAAGCCCGTAACGGCCAGCTGGTTGGCGGCTGGCTCAAACTTCTTGCGCATATAAAAGTAGCCCCCAGCACCACTAACCAGAAGCAGGGCAAGTACGGCGAGCAGGATGTTGCGGAAGAGTTTCATGGCGCATGAAGTGGAGGTGAGTTAATGAGCCAAAGTTGCCCGCTTTCCTACCTGGGTTCGTGCGTCATCTACCCGTCATTTAACCGCCATTTAAAGTAATGCACTGTAAGTCAACATGATGCATCTGGCGCTTCATAGCCGTATCCAGTATAGCTCCAGCCGGCCCTGGCGCAGCTGCCAGCTGTTGTAGCCGATTGTCAGCACGTTCAGGCCGTAGGTAATGGCTACCACGGCCACGTAAACTCCGGGCAGCACGGGGCGGTAGTTGGGGGCTACGCTCAGGTGCACAATTAGCACCAGCAGGAAGGCGAAGAAGCTGCAGACCTGCCACAAAATCTGGAAGCCCAGCACGCGTCGCCCTACCTCTGCCGCGTGCTCCACGGAGTAGCGCCGGGTCCGCCAGAGCCACCAGGGTACTACCAAGTTGAGAAGGGGCACCAGCAAAAAACTCAAGGCGCTTAGGTTCAGCAGCTGCAGAAAGTCGGGGTCGGAGCGCAGCTTTGGGCTAGGAGCCAGTTCCGGTTGGGCCACTAGCACCGGCGTAGCGGCCGCAGCGGGCGGCCCCAGCATGGGGCCGGGCGCGGTTACGGAAGCTACAACCAGCTCCGCGGGTTCCGTTCGGAAGGCTTCCAACGGTACTTCTAGGGCCGTAGCTAGTGCCTGCAGGGTAAAGCCGCGCGGCACCGTGTCGCCCTGCTCTACCCGCTGAATCGTGCGCAAACTCACCCCCGACTGCTCCGCCAGCACTTCCTGCGAGAGGCCTTTACTTTTCCGAATAGTAGCAATGCGGGCGGCCGAGAACATAGAAATCAGGTAGAAGAAGGACCGCCAGCAAGATAGACTTCTCTTGCTATAGTCAGAAGTAGGCCTACTGAGTCAAGGCAGAGCATCTGGTTCGTAGTCGCCCGGTTACTACTGCGCCGTCAGCTGGCAAAAAAACGTGTAATGTGCTCATTATGAGCTTGTTCTCTCTGTGTTACATAGCTCTACCTCAGAGAAGTCTGCTGCTTTCCGGTCTTTTTTGCTATCCGGCCGACCCAGAAGTAAGCCGCTACTACTACGTCTGCCGACTCACTAGTGCCTCAGGGCCCACCCGTTCACCACTTCACAAGTTCACTGCTACCCCCACACTTTGGTGCCTTCAGTGCAGTTGCGGCACATCTCAATTTGGTCGCGGCCTTTGAGCAGGGAGGCGCGGAAACGCTGGTACTTAGAGCCGTGCCAGAGCTGGCGGAAGGTTTGCTGCTTCAAGTCGCCGAGGCGGTACTCGGCGTCTTTATCGAAGCAACAGGGCACTACCAGCCCGTCCCAGGTGATGACGCAGCTGTGCCACATCTTCCAGCAGTGGTTCACTAGCTTGTTCTTGATGCTCCAGGTGCCATCAGTGGCGTTGTTCTCGTAGCGCGAATAGTAGTCGATGGTCGGGATAAGGGGGGAGCCATTGTGGTAGTCGTAGATCTGGGCGGTTTTAAACCACACGTCATCCACTCCCAGCTCCTTGGCCAGGCGTTTGGCTTCGTCAATCTGGTGCTCATTGGGGCGCACCACCAGAAACTGAAACACCACCCGCGGCGTCTGCGACTTTAGCTCCCGCCGCCACTTAATCAGGTTCTTGGTGCCTTCCAGCACTTTATCCAGCTTGCCGCCCACCCGGTACTGCTGGTACACGTCCTGGGTAGTGCCGTCCAGGGAAATAATCAGCCGGTCCAGTCCGCTTTCTACCGTGCGGCGGGCGTTGGTATCGTTGAGGTAGTGGGCGTTGGTGCTGGTGGCGGTGTAAATGCCTTTGCGGGAGGCATATTGCACTAGTTCCAGGAAGTTGGGGTGCAGGTAAGGCTCGCCCTGGAAGTAGAAAATCAGGTACCACAGCCGGGAGGCTACCTCATCAATAGTCTTGCGAAACAGCTCGTCGGGCAGCATGCCGGTGGGCCGCGTGAAGGAGCGCAGGCCGCTGGGGCACTCCGGGCAGCGCAAGTTGCAACTGGTCGTTGGCTCGAAGCTTAGGGCTACCGGCAGTCCCCAATGCCGGGCCTTGCCTGTCAGCTTGCTCAAGATGTAGCCTCCTACTACCTGCGCTCCGTTCCAGACGCGGCTGGGGGTAGCTTTGGAAAAGAAGTTGAGTCCGTCGGTGAGTAGGGAAGCCATGCGGGAAGTAAAGGTACGGCGCCTCGGCTGAGCCGGAAGCAGAGACAGAACAAGCAACCTCTGAATCTGGCTACAATCAGCAGAAATAAGTAGCCTCTCAAAGCTCTTGCCACGCTACAGGCGCCATCATAAGCCTGACATCAGCATCATTTCTGCGCTACCTGATTCTGGTGCCGTTGCTGCCGGCTAACTGCTTAATAAATTGATCTATGCGTGTCTTATTGGAATACTGTCTGCTACGGCTGAATATTGACTTTAGCCAATATAATTAGTTGTATAACCTAAAAATATTGGCCTGCGTTAAAGGGGTATCATCACTTTGCTATTCGCCATGAAAATACCAGTTGAAGCAGGTCAGGAAAAAGGCTTTCTACCCGATGGCCGCCACACGGTTGAAATCACCGATATCCAAGAAGGCACCAGTGAGCACCAGAACGTGCCCTTCTTCGCCGCCCGCATGGAAAATGAAGATGGCTTCATTACCCAGCGTTTTTATACCTCTCCTAACGCCATGCCTATTTTACTTTCCCTGTATTCCGCGGTAGGCATTCAGCCCGAGGCCGGCAAGGATTTAGATACCAAGCAGTTGCTAGGCAAGAAGGTGTCAATTGAGGTAGGGGAGCATAGCTACGCTGACCCGGCCTCCGGCAATGAGCGCACCATTAAACAGGCCACCGGCTTTCGCACAGCCTAATTGCTTGAACCTCATAACACAACAGCGCCGCCCGAATCTCCTTCGGACGGCGCTGTTGTGTTAGGGAGGCAGGAGCTATTTGCCCGTTGGTAGCGTGCTGCTATACGTATTGGCTTTGCCGAACGACTCCTTGATTTCGTCCACGGCGGCGCGGCTGCTCAGGCGCTTAGGCTTGGTGTTAAGAAAGGTGCCATCCTCGGCCAGCAGGAAGTAGCTGGGCACGTCCTGGACAGCGTAGGCGCGGGCAATAGCTGAGCGCAACCCGCCGGCCGTGCGCACGTGCACGCCCGGCAGCCGCTTGCTGACAACTAGCTGCTTCCAGGCGCCCTCATTTTCGTCCAGGGCCACGTTCAGAAACACAATGTTTTTACCCTCAAACTTCTTCGCTAGCTCCGCCGCGTAGGGCAGGTCGCGCAGGGCCAGGCCGCTCGTGGTACGCCAGAAATTTAGGTACACCAGCTTGCCAGCAAACTGCTTCAAACTCACAGTGTCACCTTTGGCTGAAATCAGCTTAAAATCGGGTGCTGGGGCCCCAATGGCAAACGCCTTGTGCGTATCGAAATCCTGACGCAGCAGGGGGTAGTAGTGGTTCTTCGCATCAACGGAGCGGAAATCCTCCAGCATAGCTGCCGACTGCTTCACGTGGCCGAAGCGGAAAGATTCCTTGAGCACTCGGCCCATGATGATTGGTTTTACCGGGCCATCGAGCTGCTTTTTGGCCAAGTCGTAGCACACCTGGTAGAAGTCAGGGTCGGAGCGGAGCTTGCCGTTGCTGGTGGCCAGGTAGTGCACGTAATTGAGCAGAAACTCCTGGTACTGTTCGCTTTGTGCCGCCGCTGGGTTGTTAATCAGGGCCTTGTCGTTGAGGAAGTCGTAGTACGTAGGCGACATTTTCAGGCGGCCCTCGGTGGCTACCACCTGCTCGCGCAGGTCCTGGAAAGTCAGCCGGTCGTTGGCGTAGCTGTAGGCAATTTCGGCCTTTAGGTACTCCTTGAACGCCGGGCTTAAGCCGTCCGTGCCGCCTTCCACAAACTTCTGCTCCTCTTTGCGGCGGTAGTCCAGGAAGGAAAGAAAGCCGGGCTCATACAGCATGATGTTATCGGGAAGGACCTGAAAGCCATCATTTTCCACGAACTTCTCGTCCATCTCCGACATGAACGTATTGGCTTCTGCGCCCCGGCCTTTGTAGCGCACGGTGCTAGCCAAGTCAGAGCCCTTGAAACGTACTTCCAGTTGGTTGCCGGGCTCCAGAAACAGATCCGTTACGTCGTCGCCGTACACAAGGTCGGCGCGGGTAGGGCCGTTTACCGTCAGGGCCAGTCGAAACTCGCCTTTGTCATCGAGCCGAGCATAGGTAATCTGCTCTTTTACATCGAGGGGATTCTCGCGCACCGACACGGCCACTGTGTCGGCCGTGCGTCCGCTGACCTTACCGGTCAGAACCACGGTGCCTTGGGCCCGGCCCAGCAGGGGGGCGGCTAGCACGGCTGCCCACAGCAGGGCGGCGGCGAAAGTAGATCTATTGGGCATCAACAAGGAGGCTACATCAGGAATAGACTGCTAAAAACGTTCAACACGGAAGCTGATTTCAGGTTCCCGTGTCAGGTGTTTCGCGGTAAAAGTCAATTTCTATACCGAAGATACGGCGGAAAGGTTGAGAAAGTCCAATCCGCTCGGTTACTTTTTTCGTAACCGCGTACCCAACCCCAAAGTTTTGTACACTCCAAGGAGCCCGGCCACGAAGGTATGCTTTTAGCAACTTTCGTGGCCGGGCTTCAAAATGAGTGGGTTACCTGGCAGCATACTGGTTATTAAGCTGCTTTTAGCCAAAAAGGCCCGTCAGCACCTCATCTAGCCTTCCCGCCGGATGCACCCGGATGCCGTAGCGGGCCAGGTCCAGCCCTTTGGCGTTGAATTGCGAAATGTACATTTCGGCGAAGCCCAATTTTTCCGATTCACTCAGGCGCTGATCCAGCCGGCTCACGGCCCGAATCTCCCCGCTCAGGCCAACCTCCGCCGCCAGGCAAATTTCGTTGCGAATGGGTACGTCATTAAGCGAACTTACTACCGCCGCGCACACGGCTAAGTCCAATGCTGGGTCTTCGAGGCGCAGGCCGCCAGCGATGTTCAGGAACACGTCGTGCTGACCTAGGCGCAGGCCGCTACGCTTCTCTAGTACCGCTAGTAGCATCTGCAAGCGCTTGCTGTCGAAGCCCGTGGAGGAACGCTGGGGCGTGCCGTAGGTAGCGGGCGTCACGAGGGCCTGCACCTCCACTAGCAGCGGCCGGTTGCCTTCCAGGGTAGCCCCAATGGCAATGCCGCTGAGCTGCTCCGTGCGCTGGCTCAGCAGAATCTCGGAGGGGTTGCTTACCTGGCGCAGCCCCGCGCCCTGCATTTCGTAGATGCCCAGCTCGGCGGTGGAGCCGAAGCGGTTTTTGATGGTGCGCAGAATACGGTAGGTCAGGTGCCGGTCGCCCTCAAACTGCAGCACGGTATCCACCATGTGCTCCAGGATTTTGGGGCCGGCAATGGAGCCATCCTTGGTGATGTGGCCGATGAGCAGCACTGGCACGCCCGTATCCTTGGCGTACTTGAGCAGCTCGGTGGTGCACTCGCGCACCTGGCTCACGGAACCGGGACCGGCTTCCACAATGGTGCTGTGCAGGGTCTGGATGGAATCGACCACGACCACGTTGGGCTGAAGCTGGTCGATTTGGCGGAAGATGTTCTGGGTGTTGGTTTCGGTGAGGATGTAAAGGCCCGGGTGCTGCTGCCCGAGGCGTTCGGCCCGCATCTTGATTTGCTGCTCACTTTCCTCGCCCGACACGTACAGGATGCGCAGGTTGCGCAACTGCATGGCAATCTGCAACATCAGGGTGCTTTTACCGATGCCCGGCTCGCCCCCGATCAGCACCAGGGAGCCGGGCACTAGTCCGCCGCCCAGCACCCGGTTCAGCTCCGCGTCGTGGGTGTTCAGGCGTGATTCTTCCTCGTAAATAATGTCGCCGAGGGGCTTGGGCTTGGCCGCTTTGGTAGTGGAGCCCACGGAGGTGGAGGCCTTCCAGGCGTTGGCGGCCGGGTTAGCGTCGGCCTTCTCAATCACTTCCTCCACGTAGGTATTCCACTCCCCGCAGCTGGGGCAGCGCCCGATCCACTTGGCTGATTGCGCGCCGCAGTTCTGACAGAAAAATAGGGTTTTAACTTTGGCCATGCCGCAGATGTAAGAGCTAGGGGAAAACTAAAGAATGCAGCTAGAAGCCAAAAAGTTTGGCAAGAAACATCTTTTATAGCCTCCGGTATATACTTGGGAGGCTCCCGCGCGCTGCCCGCGTATTTCCCCGTCGCGCCCCTACCTTTCATGGGTTGTCCTGCCTGCACGTTTTACTACCTCCGTTATGCTACCCCCTGATCTTGCGCCCCTGGTTGCCTTTGCCGGTCTGCCGCCCGCTACCCTGGAGTGGCTGGCGCAACACGGCGAACAGCGCACCTTTGCCCCCGGCGAAACCATTATAAAGCCCGGCGATGAGGCCGAGTACATGATGGGCGTGCTGGCCGGCGGACTGCAGTTCTACGCCGTGCGCAACGGGAGTCGGGAGCCAGCTTTTCGCATTGATGCGGGCCAGATTAGTGGGGTGCTACCCTACTCCCGCCTCCGGACAATCAGCGGGCACGGGGTGGCCGTTGGGGAAACAACCCTGTTTCTGCTGCACCGCAATCTGTTTCCGGAGTTGGAGCACGTGAGCCCCGAGCTGGTGCAGCGCCTGGTGGGCCTGATGAGTGACCGGGCCCGGCTAGAGGCCCGCACCCAGGAGCGCGACGACAAGCTGCGCGCCCTGGGCAAGCTCTCGGCCGGCTTGGCCCACGAGCTCAACAACCCCGCCGCGGCCATCATGCGGGCCGCCGAAACCCTTACCAACCTGCTGCAAGCCAAGCCGGCCCTGCTGCTGGAGTTCGTCCGCCACTGCCCTTCGCCGGAGGCGCTGGCCGCCCTGGCGGCACTGGCTACGGCCCCCGTTACGGCGGCCTCGCCCGCCGGCTCTGCGCTGGCCCGCGCCGATGCCGAAGACGAGCTGGCCGAGTGGCTGGAAACCCAGGGCGTGCCTGATGGCTACCAGCTGGCCGCGGGCCTGCTCGACGCCGGCCTGACCCTGACCGCGCTAACACCCGTTGCCGATGCCCTGCCCGAGGCAGCTCGCCCCGCGGCTCTGAGTTGGCTGGAAGGGCAGCTCACCACCCGCCGGCTGGTGCTAGACGTGCAGGAAGCCGGCACGCGCATCACTACCCTGGTGGCTAACGTGAAGACCTACAGCCACATGGACCGGGGCGGCGACTTTGCGCCCCTGGACGTG
The DNA here is from genome assembly GCF_023101345.1 of Hymenobacter sublimis. Classification (NCBI taxonomy): domain Bacteria; kingdom Pseudomonadati; phylum Bacteroidota; class Cytophagia; order Cytophagales; family Hymenobacteraceae; genus Hymenobacter; species Hymenobacter sublimis. The sequence continues at coordinate 4,222,276 of NZ_CP095848.1, read as the reverse complement.
CACGCCGGCCTCGACAGCACCCTCAACATGCTGAGCTACTGCCTGCGCGAAGAAAAAGTGCAGGTACTCCGCGACTATGCTCCCCAGCTTCCCCTGATCAAAGGCCAAGTCAGCAGCCTAAATCAGGTGTGGACCAACTTGCTGGATAACGCCATTGATGCCTTGCCGCCGGGCGGTGAAATTACGGTGCGCACCCGGCAGGAGGGCGACTTTGTGCGGGTGTTCATCATTGATAATGGGCCCGGTATTCCGCCGGAAGTGCTACCCCGCATCATGGAGCCGTTCTTTACCACTAAACCCGCCGGCGAAGGAACCGGCCTCGGCCTCGACATTGCCCTGCGGATTGTAGAGCAGCACGGCGGCCGCCTGGAAGTGCAGTCGGGGCCCGGCCACACGGAGTTTGGGGTGTGGCTGCCGGTGCTGGCGCCCGCCGAACAGCACTAGCTTACCCTGAAGCTGACCTATACCCTACGTTAACTACCTGCCTTTCTAGTCCTTGCCTTCATGAAAAAACCTGTTCTGCTTTGTGTTGACGATGACCCGCAGGTGCTCAGTGCCATCGACCGGGACTTGCGCCAGGAGTTTCGGCGCGACTACCGGGTGCTGCGGGCTAGCTCCGGGGAGGAGGCCCTGGCCACCATTCGGGAGCTGAAGGACCGGGAGGAGCCGTTGGCCCTAATCCTGGCCGACCAGCGCATGCCCGGCCTGGAGGGCGTGGAGGTACTCAGCCAGTCCAGGGAGTTGTACCCTGATGCCAAGCGCGTGCTGCTCACGGCCTACGCCGATACGGAAGCCGCCATCCGGGCCATCAACTCCGCCCGCCTCGACCACTACCTGATGAAGCCCTGGGACCCGCCCCAGCAGCTGCTGTACCCTACCCTGCACGACTTGCTCCGAGCTTGGGAAGCTACTTACCGGCCCCCGTTCCGCGGCGTGCGCCTCATCGGGTTTCAATGGTCGCCCCGCTCCCACGACCTCAAGGACTTTCTGGCCGGCTACCTCATCGGCTACCAGTGGCTCGACTTCGAAACCGACTCCGAAGCCCAGGCCTTGCTGGCGCATAAAGGATTCACTCCGAGCGACTTGCCGGTGGTAGTGCTGGAAGATGGCACGGCCCTGGCGAACCCCTCGGCCACGGAAGTTGCCCTGCGGGTGGGCCTCACGGTGCAGGCCTCCCAGGAGCTGTATGATGTGGTAGTAATTGGGGCCGGTCCGGCGGGGTTGGCGGCGGGCGTGTACGGGGCCTCCGAGGGGCTGAAAACCCTGGTGATTGAGCGTCAGGCCCCCGGCGGCCAGGCTGGCACCAGCTCCCGCATCGAAAATTACCTGGGCTTCCCGACCGGCCTGAGTGGTAGCGAGTTGGCTCACCGCGCCTGGTCCCAGGCTGTGCGCCTCGGAGCCGAAATTCTGGCCCCCCAGGAAGTAACGGACCTGTGCGTGCAGGATGGCTACAAAGTATTGACCCTCAGTGATGGTAGCAAAGTGCAGACCCGCGCCGTGGTGCTGACCACCGGCGTCAGCTACCGTACCCTGGAGGCGCCCGGCATGGACCGGCTCAGCGGGGCCGGCGTGTACTACGGGGCCGCCCGCACCGAGGCCCGCACCTGCCAGGCCCAGGACGTGTACATTGTGGGCGGCGGCAACTCCGCGGGGCAGGCGGCCATGTACCTGGCTACCTACGCCCGCCGCGTGTTCATCGTCATTCGGGGCGAAAGCCTAGCCGCCTCCATGTCGGCCTACCTGATTGAGCAAATCGGGCAGACGCCCAACATTGAGCTGCTACCCTTCACGGAGGTAGCGGAAGTGTGCGGAGCCGACCATTTGGAGGAGGTCATCATTCGGCGGCAGGGGCAGATGGAGCGCCACCCGGCCCGGGCCCTATTCGTGTTCATCGGGGCCAAACCCAGCACGGAGTGGGTGTGCAACACCATCGTCTGCGACGGCAAAGGCTTTGTGCTCACGGGCCGCGACCTGGTAACGGACCCGCGCTACGCTACCTCCTGGAAACATCCGCGCCGGGAACCCTACCTGCTGGAAACCTGCGTGCCCGGCGTGTTTGCCGCCGGCGACAGCCGGGCCGGGGCCATGGCCCGCGTGGCCTCCGCCGTGGGTGAGGGCAGCATGGCCATTAAGTTTGTGCACCAATACTTAGATGAGTAGGGCCAGTTTCCGGGAATGGGAACACCTCTTTTTTTCCGGAAACTCGCTTTTTCTTCAGAATGCCTTTAGAATCTGTTTTGGCCTCGTAAGCGCTGCGTAAGGGGTTTAACCCGGAAACGCCCGCTCGAAAAGCGCTTTAGGGTAGCACACAACGCCTTTTCAGGCTTAACCAACCGCGGGCTTCAACTGTATATAGCGCCATGACTATTCCGCCGGATAGTCAGGCTTTTTGTCTTTTTGTGTCGAGGCGTATGCGCTCAATTTTCCGAAACTTTCCCCTTCGTACGCTCCTACCCGCTACGGCCGCGCTTCTGCTCGGCGGCTGTGAGCTGCTGGAGTTCAGCCCCAACGATCATCGCTCCTCCGACGAGCAGCAGGACCTCACGGCCAAGAACTTGGCTCGTTTGGCCCAAACCCCGCTGCCCGCTGGCGACACGCTGCGCTTTGTGTTTACCGGCGACTCCCAGCGCTTCTACGACGAGGCCGAGGACCTGGTCAAGAGCGTAAATCAGCAGGCCGGCATTCAGTTTATGCTGATAGCCGGCGACATTTCCGACTTCGGCTTTGGCCGCGAAATGCGCTGGGTTGACGACCATCTGCGCAAGCTGAAAATACCCTACCTCACCGTAATCGGTAACCACGACTCCGTGGGCAACGGCCGGAAGGCGTACGAGAAAATCTTCGGGCCTCTCAACTACTCCTTTATATACGCCGATACCAAGTTCATTCTCACGGACACCAACGGCCGCGAGTACAACTTCGATGGTAAGATTCCTAACATGCCCTGGGTGAACCAGGAGCTGCGGGATACCTCCACGCGGCGCCACGTCATCATTTCTCACATACCGCCCCAGGATGAGGACTTCGACCCGGCCGTGCGTGAGGCCTACGTCACGGCCCTGCGCAACGACCCGCGCCTGGCTTTCGAGATGAACGGCCACCGCCACGATTTCAGCATTGGCGAGCCGTTCAATGATGGCGTTACCTACATCAACTCCTACGGCTTCGAGAAGCGGCAGTACCTGATTGTGACGGTGTGGGGCGACAAGCAGTTTCGGCTGAAAAAAGTGACTTTCTAATGGTACAGCGACTACTACTGGCCGCCTTGGCGGCCGCGCCGCTGGCCGCTGTGGCCGGCCCTGGCGGCCCCACTTCCTCCCCCGACACCACAGGTGCCGCCCCTACTCCCGGCCTGACCCAAACCACCGCCCGCTCCGCCGATGGCCTGCCCTGGTACCGGCCCCGCCACGCGGTGGTGCAAACGGGCGGCGGCCTGGGCATGGTAGCGGCCGGCGTGGGCTACTCCTTGCGCGACCGGCTGGACTTGGATATTCTGGTGGGCTACGTGCCTAAGAAGTACGCTGGCTCTACCCTTTCCCTGGCTTCGGCCAAGCTACTGTACTCGCCCTGGACGCTGCCGGTGGGGGAGAAGTGGAGCGTGAAGCCGCTTTCGGTGGGCGTTTACTTCAGCTACACCCACGGCACGCTCAACGACGAGGAGCCCAACCAATACAGCCGTGGCTATTACTGGTTCTCGACGGATACCCGCGTTGGCCCCTTGCTGGGCAGCCGCCTGAGCTACGCCCTGCCGCCTACGACCACCGGCCGCAAGCGCAACCTGTCGGGCTACTATGAGCTGGGTACCAACGATTTGTATCTTATCAGCTACGTGCAAAACACCAAAGGCCTGTCACCAGCCGATATCCTAACCTTGAGCCTGGGCGTGAAGGTAGACTTCTAGCCGCATGAGCTACTGCTCGTGCGCGTGCCTCTCAGTGGCGAGAGGCAGCAATTTGAGTGCAGTATTGCCAAACCGCCCGGCGCAAATAGCTTATTTCATTTAGATAAACCGCCTGTCATCCTGAGCGCAGCGAAGGACCTTATCACAGTGGCACGACATCATAGCAACGACTCATTCTAGCGTGGTAAGGTCCTTCGCTGCGCTCAGGATGACAGGCGGTTTAAGTGTATTAGGTATGTGTTTACACGTAAGCTCGCTGGGCTGTGTGGATAGTAAGAACTTTTGAGTCAAAATAGCCCGTCATGCAGAGCCGAAGGCGAAGCATCTCGCGTGCTGACGTTGCAGTGCTAACTCAACGATTCGAGCGAGATGCTTCGCCTCCGGCTCTGCATGACAGGCTCTAAATTCGCTATCCACACAGCTTAAGTCACTACTTTATTCAATCACCACTTCTACCGCTGAGCTAGGTAGGTAGTGCGGGCTTCGCGTAGTAGGCGCAGCAGCTCCGTGCGCTGGCGGAGCAGCTTTTCAATGACCGGGCGATTTTGCCGGAATAAGCGCAGCACCCGCAGGCGGCGGAGTCGTTCTTCTAGATTGCCCCAGTAGCTGAGGGCGTAGAAGCCGGAGAGCGGTAGGCTGATAAAGTAGAGCAGCGTCCAGCCCCAACTCTGGGTGAAGTGGTGCACCAACGCGCACTGAATCAGGTAGAACAGCGTGAAGGTGAGCATGCCCGTGACCAGCATAATGGGCGCCACGAACTCCACGTCCTTGGTTGCCCGCCGGGCAATGACTGACGGGATGATGTAGGGTAGGTAGTTATTGACTGCGCCGTAGAGGTAAAGCGGGGCGCCCAGCACCAGCCGCAGCCCGGCCGAAATGGCGCGCTGCAGGCGGCTGCTCTCGTTGTTGCGGGTTTCCAGGGCGTCGTCGGTGAGGCGCAGTTCCCGCAAGTGCTGGTGGTAGGCGTGCAGCTTTTCGCGCAGGTCGCCTAGGCGGCCAGCGTCCAGCACCTCGAAGTAGCGCACGGCTTTAAGCAAGGTCTGGCTGAGCTGGAAGTTGTCGTAGAGCGTTTCCTCATCGTCCTGGATGAGGTGCTGGCCGAAGGTGCGCTCCACCTGCGTAACCAGCTCGTCTTCCTCGTCGGTACGGGTAATAACCAGCCGGGACTCCATGCGGCGACGGATTTCTTCGGTCAATACGTCGGCGGCGCCTTCCGGGTCCTGGCGGTAGTGCTCGGCGTAGTCGGCTACCCGAATGGGCTCGGCCAGGTCCATGAACACGTCGGAGCGGAAGCGTTGCGGATCGAAGTAGTTGATACCCAAGGGTAGAATGTGCAGACCCAACGTGAAGTTGTGCCGGGCTTCGGCGCCCAGAGCAATGCGGGCGGCGCCGGTTTTCAGGGGGCGCAGCCGCCGCTCCGACACGCTGGTACCTTCAGGGAAAATCATGATGGTGCCGCCCCGGTCAAAGTAATCGTAGCAGCGGCCGAAGGCCTTTTCGTTCTGAGCTTCCAGCTGGGCGGGCGTCAGGGTTTCGGCCCCGGTATCCAGGTCCTGGCGGCGGTAAATCGGGATGGAGTTGCCCGATTCCATGATGGCCCGCGAAATAGGGTTTTTGAAAAAGGTACTCTTGGCCAGGAAGGCAATGGGCTGGCGCCGGTTTACGGCCGCTACCAGCGGATCCATGAGGGTGTTGGGGTGGTTACTGGTGATGAGCAGGGGTCCGCGCATGCGTAGCCGCTCGGGGTGACGCACCTCTAGTTTCCGAAAAAACACGCGCAGGGCCACCTTCACGAGGGGCTTCATCACAGTATAAAAGAGCATGGGCGCAAGAAAGCGGTTTTAAGTGGGTTGGGAAGTGTACTGCCAGTGCGGGCCGGAAGTTGTTGAGCTTAAGCCAGCCAGGAAGCAACTTGAGTTTTTCGGGTGGAATAGCCATGCCAAAATAGCTTGGTGTCAGACTTTACAGGACGCTCCCCGCACCTTGCCGCGCCCCACGCCCGCCCAGTTACTGTACCAGAGTAAGGGCTGTTTCCGTTACGGGTTGCTAGTACCGTCGCCTGCCTGGCCGGCCCGCATCCTCGCAAATTCCGGCATCTTTGGGGCAGGTTCTACCGTTGCCGTTGTATGCGTCCGTTTATCTTGTTGCTGTCCTTCTTGCTCGCTCCCTGCGTGGGCCGGGGCCAAACCACGGCCGCCGCGGAAGCCGCAGCCCAAGCCACGGCCCTGCAGCGGGTGAATCAGCTGGTGCTGGAGCGGCGCTACGAATCGGCCTGGAAGCTGCTCAAGTTTCTGGATCAGATGAACACCGACCCCGCGGTAGCCCTGCAGAAAACGGAGGTAGCCCTGCACTACTACACGGCCACCGACGAGCTGAAACGCTTTAACTTTCGCGACTTAAAGCTGCTGGACCTTTCGCCCGACAGCCTGCGCCAGCTTGGGCAGGACTCCGTACGCTACTCTTTTCCGGTGCGCCGGGTGCTGGAAAAGCTGCAGAAGCAGTACCCCGACAACTACAAGCTCGACCGGGCCCTCGGCGACTATTACTTCACGGTGCAGCAGTGCGACTGTGCCGAATCGGACCTGAGCGAGGATGAGGTTTTCCGGCGCACCATCCGGCACTACCAGCAGGCCCACGACCACGGCCAGGGCGACTACCTCTCGTATTTTGCCTTAGGTTACTCCTATCAGCGGCTAGGGCAGTTCAAGGAGAGTCTGGCCCCCTTTGAGCGCTCCATTCAGCTGCGCAAGAATTACCCCACGGCTCACCTCAACCTGGCCTTTGTGTACCTGGAGCTCAAGGACTTCGAAAAGGCCCGTAACCACGCCCGCCGCGCCGTGGAGCTGTTCCCCGACGATGCCCACAAAGAGGACGCCGCCTTCCTGCTCAGCCAAATTGAGGAGCGAATGAAAACCGCTACCGCCGCCCAGCCAGAGTAAACCCCCATGTCATTCCGAGCGGAGCGAGGAATCTGGGTTAACTCATCCCAGCTATTCAGGAAGCCAAAAGAACGTCATGCAGAGGCGTAGAGCCGAAGCATCTCGCGTGCAGTCGTTGAGTTACTACCACAACATCAGCACGCGAGATGCTTCGGCTACGCCTCTGCGTGACGGACGTTATCGAGTCTTTTAATGCGCCTTTTAACGGCTCAATAAGTTAACCCAGATTCCTCGCTCCGCTCGGAATGACACGGAACCGTTTTACAGCGTGGTGCCGGCTTTGAACGTGCCGTCATTCACTGACTTCAGGAAGCGGGTGAGGCCGCGGAAGTAGGTTTGCTGATCGTCCCACATGCTCATGTGGCTGCCTTGGGGGCAGAGCAGGTAGTTGCCTTGCTTTACTAGCCGACTCATTTCCTCCATTTCCTTGGGGTTCATGGTGTCGAATTGCCCGCCTATCATGAGGGTAGGTACCGTAATCTGGTCCAGGTCGTTCCACCGGTCCCAGGTGAGGAGGCGGCCGGCGGTTTTGAACTCATTCGGGCCCTGCATCAGCTCGTACACGTGCTGATTGACGTGCTTGAAGGAGCGGGCCACTGGGTCGGGCATTTCGGGCAAGCGCAGCAGGTGCCGGGAGTAGTAGTTCTTGAACACCAGCCCTTCGTAGGTGGGGTTGTGGTAGTCTTTCACGGCCTCGAACTTCTCTAGCGAATCCAGGAGGGTAGGGCGCAGCTGGGCCCGCAGGGTTTTGTTGTAAGCGTCGTAGCGCGGGATGCTGGCTACCATGTTGGAGATGACCAGGCCCGCGAGGTGGTCCTGGTGCTTGAGGGCGTACTCCAGGGCCAAAATGCCACCCCAGGAGTGGCCCAGCACGTAAAACTTATCAATGCCTAAGGCCTGCCGCACCTGCTCCACTTCATCCACAAACCGCTCGGTGCGCCACAAATCGTCGTCCTTAGGTTGGTCGGAGTAGTAGGAGCCGAGTTGGTCGTACTCGTAGAACTCGATGCCTTCCTGCGGGAAGAAACTCTCGAAGCACTCAAAGTACTCGTGGGTCATGGCCGGCCCGCCGTGCAGGAGCAGCACCTTAATCTTGCCCGTCCCAAACCGCTTCGTCCACACGTTAAACGTGCCCTTGGGCGTCTTGATGAGAATCAGCCGCACCCCACCGCTGCGAATACCCGATTCAAACGGCTTCAGATACGCCGCGGAGGTAGTGTCCGGCGTGTCGTTGCCGGGGGCTGAGGCGGCGTCGGGTTTCTGCTGGCAGCCGGTGATAAGCAGGGTAGCGGTCAGCAGCAGGCCGGCGGCGCGGATGAGGGTAGGCAGGGGCATAGGGCGGGGTAGTTGGTTTTTCAATAGTAGAAAGAACTGACCGAAACCCTGCCAAGCCTGTAAAGCAAACCTGTTAAAAATCAGAACGTCATGTCTCGCGGGGCTCGACATGACGTTCGTTTACCACATTTTACCCCATCATCTCTTCACTTCATCACCTTCTACTCCAGATTCTCGCGGTTCATTACGCGGTTCTGGCGGTTGATGGACTCCAGGTGCACGGCGTCGAAGTACTTGAGAATGAAGTCGCGGGTGAGGCCGAGCTGGTTGCCCTTCTGGATGCCGCGCTCCAGAATCTCGTTCCAGCGGTTGGTTTGCAGGATGGTGATGTCGTTGTCCTTCTTGTACTGCCCGATGCTCTCGGCTACCTGCATGCGGCGGCCCAACAGGTGCAGAATCTCGTCGTCGAGCTGGTTGATTTGCTCACGCAGCTTGCTGAGCACCGTTAGGAACTCTTGCTGGTCGGTGGTTTCGTGGCGCCAGGTCAGGCCATCGAGCAGTTCCGCCAGGCGCTGGGGCGTTACCTGCTGCTTGGCGTCACTCCAGGCGTTGTCGGGGTCGATGTGCGACTCCAACATCAGCCCGTCAAAGTCCAGGTCGATGCTTTTTTGGGCCACGCTGGCCAGGCCCGTGCGGTTGCCGCAGATGTGGCTCGGGTCGCAGATGATGGGCAAATCGGGCAGGCGGCGCTTCATTTCGATGGGCAGGTGCCACATGGGCGCGTTGCGGTACTCGGTGTTGCCGTAGCTGGCGAAGCCCCGGTGAATCAGCCCAATTTTCTGGTTGCCGACCTTGGCCAGGCGTTCCACCGCGCCCATCCACAGCTCCAGGTCGGGGTGCACGGGGTTCTTGATAAATACCGGAATATCCACACCGCGCAGGGCATCGGCCACGGCCTGCACCGAGAAGGGGTTTACCGTAGTGCGGGCCCCAATCCAGAGCACGTCCACGTCAAAAGCTAAAGCGTCTTCAACGTGCTTGGGGGTAGCCACTTCCACGGTGGTCGGCAGGCCGGTCAGCTGCTTGGCGCGCTGCAACCAGGGTAGCCCCTTGGTGCCAATGCCCTCGAACAGACCAGGTTTGGTCCGGGGCTTCCAGATGCCGGCCCGCAGCATGTCTACCTTGCCAGTAGCGGCCAACTGAGTGCAGGTAGCAATGAGCTGTTCCTCGGTTTCCGCCGAGCAAGGCCCGGAAATAATAAGCGGCTTTTTAGCGAGGAATTTCGGGTGTTCGGCCGCGTCGGCGGGGGAAGTGAGGAGCTGTTCCATGAGGTATGTTGAGTTTGCGTTTTCTGTGGTTGGGGAAGTTGTCTGGGTGTCAGAACAATGTAGAGACGCGACACTTCGCGTCTCAATCGTTGCTGACGTTGTTTAGGCGGCGCGGTTCAGTTCGTTCTAGCGCCGAGACGCGAAGTGTCGCGTCTCTACATTGTTCTGGTACTGGCGGCCGGCGTTACTTCAGAATCTTCTTGATCAGGTTGGCTTGTTGAATTTGCTGGTACACAGCGGGGTAGTCTTCCTGGGCTAGTAGCTCGCGCAGGTGCTGGAGCTGGTGGATGTGCTCGTCGAGCACATCAAGCACGTTCACACGGTTCTGGCGGAAAATGGGCACCCACATGTCGGGCGAGCTTTTGGCCAGGCGCACCGTCGACTCAAAACCGCCGCTGGCCAGGGCAAAGATCTGCTGTTCTTCCTTTTCTTTCTCTAACACCGTGAGGGCCAAGGCAAAAGAAGTAATGTGCGAAATGTGTGAAATATAGGCCGTGTGCAAATCATGAGCGGCGGCATCCATGTACACCAGGTGCATAGTCAGGCGCCCAAACACGGCTTCAATCCGCGCCACGGCGTCTTCGGCGCTCCGGGCAGCGTCGCAGATAACCAGGGTTTTGCCCTTGAACAGGCCAGGCACGGCAGCCGACGGGCCAGAATATTCCGTGCCGGCCATGGGGTGCACCGCCACGAAACGGGCGCGGTTGGGGTGCCCGTCTACGGCGGCCAGCAGGGTAGCTTTGGTCGAACCCACATCCATCACCACTTGGCGGTCGGTAGCGGCGTCGAGTACTTGGGGCAGCACGCCAAGCATAGCATCCATGGGCACGGCTACTACTACCAGGTCGGCGCGGGTGACGGCGGCGCTCAGCTCGTTTTCTACCTCATCCACCAAGCCCAAGGCTACGGCCTGGCGCTGGTTTTCCGGGCTCCGATCCACCCCAATGATGTGATGGGCGAGGCCGGTTTCCTTGAGGCTCAGGGCGAGGGAGCCGCCAATCAAGCCAATTCCGATTATCGTGACTACCATTTGGTGAGGTGGTGAAATTGTGAAATGGTGAGTTGGTGATTGAGCGAGTTTAAAAGGCACTTCATCCTAACTGTTAGCCCGTCATCGGGAGCTTTAAATGGCCTTTACACGCCCGAACTGCTAGCAGCAGAGCGAGCAAGGCAACAACGACTTGCGCGGTCGTGATAAGGTCCTTCGTCGCCGCTTGATGCGCGGAATGCTCAGGATGACGGGCTAATTGGAGCGTGACGTGTTAGGTAGTAGAGGACGGGCTAGGAGTAGCCGGTAGTTGCCGGGCGGCTTTGATGCGGCCCAGGGCAGCCTGCAACACCTCCGTGGTCTGGCACAAACTCACCCGAATGAACCCGTTGCCGTTGCTGCCGAAGATGCCGCCCGGCGTGATGAACACATTCGCGTTATAGAGCAGCTCGTCGCTGAGGACGTAGCCATCGGCATAGCCGGCCGGCATAGCAGCCCACACGAACAGGCCCACTTGGTTATGCTGGTACGTGCAGCCGATGGTATCGAGCAGCTCAAACACCAACTCGCGCCGAGTGCGGTAGTGGGCGTTCAGCTCCTGATACCACGTGTCGTCCAGGTTCAGGGCTTCCACGGCCGCCAACTGCACCGACAGAAACATGCCAGAGTCGAGGTTGCTTTTGAAGCGAAGTACTTCCTGGAGCAAATCGGCGCGACCCGCCAGCAAGCCCACGCGCCAACCCGCCATGTTGTGCGACTTGCTTAAGGAATTCAGTTCCAGCACCACCTCCCGCGCCCCCGGCACGGCCAGCAAACTCTGCGGCTGCTCCGTGTTCAGGATGAAACTATAGGGGTTGTCGTGGACCAGCAGGATGTTGTGGGCGGTGGCAAAGGCAACGAGCTTGGTGAAAAACGCAGCATCGGCGGCGGTGCCGGTGGGCATGTGGGGATAGTTCACCCACATGAGTTTCACCCGGCTCAGGTCGCGCCGGGCCAGGGCGTCCAGGTCGGGCAGCCAGTGGTTCTCGGCGGTCAGGTCGTAGTTGATGGGGGTAGCGCCGCTGAGGTGGGCCGCGGCCCGGTAGGCGGGGTAGCTCGGGTTCGGAATCAGCACCTCGTCGCCAGCCTCCAGAAAGGTCATGCTCACATGGATGATGCCTTCCTTGGACCCCAGCAGGGGTAGGATTTCCGCCTCCGGGTCGAGCGTTACGCCGTACTGCCGCTGGTACCAACCGGCCATGGCTTGGCGCAGGGCCGGCACGCCCTTGTAGCTCTGGTAGGCGTGGGTATTTGGCTGCTCGGCCGCCCGCGTGAGGGCCGCTACCACGTTGGGGTGGGGCGGCATATCGGGCGAGCCAATGCCCAGGTTGATGATGTGCTTGCCGGCTTTATTCAGGCCATCAATTTCGCGCAGCTTCTGCGAGAAGTAGTACTCCTGGGTGTGCTGAAGGCGACTGGCGACGGAAACGTGCATGAGGTAGGATATTTGTCATTCCGAGCGGAAGCGAGGAATCTGGGTTAGACTGCAGATGGTAGACTCAAATTCCTTCTGCGTCGGAAGGACAGTTCGGGTTGATTTTATTTAGTGAGTGTCGCCTTTGTGGTAAACCCCCAGCACTTCCAGTCCTTCCGTGAGCGGGGCAATGGCTTGGAGGGCGGCTTGCAACTGTTCGGGCTGGTCGAATTCCAGATCGGCGTGGAAGTAGTAGTGCCAGGTGCTGCCCGGCTTGGGGCACGACTGCAGCTTGGAGAGGTTAATGCCCAGGTCGGCAATACGTACCAGCACCCGGGCCAGGCTGCCCTGGGTGTGGTTGGTATGAAAGTAGAGCGAGGCCTTGTTGGGCCGGGTTACCTCTTGGGCATTTTCGGGCCGGGCTACCACCAGGAAACGGGTGTAGTTCTTCTTTTCGGAGTGAATGTCGGCCTCGAGAATATCCAGCCCGAACAGCTCCGCGGCTAGGGTGCCGGCTACGGCCGCTACGCCGGTTCTCTGGCTTTCCCGAATGCGCTGGGCGCTCAGGGCCGTATCCTCGGTTTCCAGCAGGCGCCAATGCTTGTGGTGGCTCAGGTAGTCGGCGCACTGCAGCAAGGCCATGGGGTGGGAGTGCACTTCGGTAATATCCTCCACTTGCTGCCCGGGCAGGGCCATCAGGTGCTGGCGGATGTGCAGGTAGGTTTCGCCCATCACCCGCAGGCCCGACTTCCGCAGCAGAGTGTAGTTAGGCAGAATGCTGCCGGCAATAGAATTCTCAATGGCCATAACGGCCGCCCCAGCCTGGCCCCGCACCACCGAATTTACTACCTCCCCAAACGTGGCGCACGGCACTACATCTACCGCCTCAGAGCTAAAGTAGCGCCGGGCGGCTATCTGGTGAAAACTGCCTTCGAAACCCTGAATGGCAACGGCTGGGAGCATGGTACTGGTGATGAAAGGGTACTAAAAAAGGCCTCCGGGGTTCGGGGCCTTGGGTTTGCTGTGATGGCTGCGCTTCGGTCAGCTTCGGCAAATCAGGCCCGGCTTCTTGGTAAAGAAGAAGTAATAGTAGCCGTAGTAAAAGAAAGCCGAGGTGAGCATGAGTAACTGGAGTGTAAGCGTAAAAAAAGCGCCTCCCGAGGTTGTCGAGAGGCGCTGAACGTTTCGGTTTGGAAAGCTACAGGAGGGCCGCTCGACTACGTGGTGGCGTAGTAGAAGTAGTAGCTAAAAAAGAAGCGGCCGGTGTGCTGAAGCATGAGAATCAGGTGCTTTACGCTGGCAAGGTGAAACGCATCAGTGGCAATTCCAAATAATTTATTTGGAAAGATGTACGAACAAACGTTCGGTTGCGGCTTGATTTAAGAGAAAGTTACTACCTCTTATGTGCTGTAGTAGCCACCAGGTGAATATAATGTGATGCGCTAGGATGCAAGATGTCACCACCTATCATTCTGAGCAGCACGAGGAATCTGGGTTGTCCTCTGGAAGCTACCCCAGATTCCTCGCGCTGCTCGGAATGAGGGGTATTTGGAAGAGTTGCCAGGAAGCAAAAGGACCGTCATGCCGAGGCGGAGGCGAAGCATCTCGCTCAGCTGATGTTGTGTAACTCAACGATTCGAGCGAGATGCTTCGGCTCCGCCTCCGCATGACGTTATGCTACTCATAAGACCTTACTGGTAACGCAGCATATGCTGAAGTAGAAGCCAGGATGGTGGAAGGAAAGCAACAGGAGGTTAGGGGAAGCGGCACTTATTGGGGTTGAGAAAAGGCCATTTGCTTACGCCATATGGCCTTTCGGTGCTGAAAAGAAAAGTTGGCACGGTTTTGTAATACTACCCTTCCGAAGCCGGCAGCCACCCGCTGCGCACCCTTGGTAGCCGGCCCTTCCTTCCAACTTTTCCTGCCATGAATACGAAGCGACTTTTCGGCCGCCTGGCCGCTGCTACCCTTTTTGTTACTGCTTTTGCTACGGCCTCTGAGGCTCAGATTCAGCCCCACCGCGTGCCCGCTTACACCGGCAAAGCCCAGGCCCGCCCGGTGCGTTCTACGCCTTCCTACTCCACCTCTTCGGCCACCGATGGCGTGAAATTCGGTATCCGAGCTGGCGTAAACGTGGCCGACTGGTCGGGTGATGCGGTAAGCAGCGTGATGGACCTGGCGGAGTACACCAACGGGGCCGTGACCAAGGAAATGAAGACGGGCTTCCATGCCGGCCTCTACGCTACCCTGCCGCTGGGCCCGCGCTTTGCCATCGAGCCGGGTGTTGCCTACTCCGAGAAAGGAACCGCCCTGACCGGCCGCATTCCGCTGGAACAGTTCGACTTCCTGAATGCCAAGGTGAAAGCCACGGCCCGCATGGCCTACCTCGATATTCCGCTGCTGGCCAAGGCTTACCTCACCGATGGGTTCTACCTGTACGCTGGCCCGCAAGCCTCCGTGCTGCTCTCGGGGAAGGCCCGCGTGAATGCCAGCGCCTTGGGCTTCTCGGCCTTTAACAAGGACTTCGACATCAAAGACCAGTTCCGCCCCGTGGACTTCTCCGTGACGGGCGGCCTGGGCTACCAGTTCCAGAACGGCTTGGGCCTGAGCGCTGGCTACGACTACGGCCTCTCGTCCCTGGATAAAAACAACAATTTCGACGCTCAAAACCGCGTGATTAAGGCGTCCGTGAATTACTCGTTCTAATTCTCTCTCCTCCTACCTATTCCCCACACAAAGGCCCCACCGAACTTCGGTGGGGCCTTTTTTATCTACACTAGGAATAGCGCGAGTAATCATAAAGCACTTGAATCAGGATAAAGCCGAAGCTGCCCTGGCGGCGCATGCGGGGTAGCGAGGCTGCAACCAGCACTGCCCCGGCCGCAAGTGAGTGAACTAGGCGCAGGCTTCGGAGGTAAGGAAATAAGTGATTAGAAAAGCATAAGTGAACTGGGTTGCGCCGTGGCCCAACGGCGCAGTTTTCTCTCGCGGCGGTGGGCTTGGTGAGGCGTGGTGTGGGCTTCTGCGGTCCGGATGGCGGCACACTCTTGGGTAGTGGTCAGCCACTAGGGCAGAGCGGAGGAAGGCGGAGCCGTAGCCGGTGGCGGAGCCGCAGCGTGCAGCGTATCAGCGGGGGTAAGAAGCTGAGCCTGTGCGGAGCGGCTGCCTAGCAGAGCCAGTGTTGAACCAAACAGGAAAGGGAAACAAGGCGACATAACCGGGGCGTTAGGAGAGCAGCTTTTCTTGTAGATGCGCCCCGCTGCCGGATTCCACACGCGCCGTGAAAAATATTTTTCCGGCTTTTCTTTCCGTCTTTCGATTGGAGATGTTGGGGAGGCGGCTCCATGCTTTTCCGGCCCGAAAGTGTAGCTTTCGGTTCTAGCCTTTCGCCCTGGTATGTTCTTTCGTCGCTCCCGCCGTCCTGCGCCTGCTGCCGAGCTCTCCGATGCGGAGCTGCTTCGGCGCTACCACGCCCAGGGCGACGTGCACGATGTAGGCGCGCTCTACGACCGGCACATGACCCAGGTGCTGGCCATCTGTCGGCGCTACCTCCGCGACGAGGAAGATGCCAAGGACGCCGTAATGCAACTCTTTGAGCAATTGGTAAGTAAGTTGCGCCAGCACGAGGTAGAGAACTTCGCGCCCTGGCTGCACGCCACCGCCCGCAACCATTGCCTGATGGTGCTGCGGGCCCGGCAGCGGGCGGGCCCCGCAGCGGGTGGGGCGCTGGTGGTCCACTTTCCCGATGCCGCCGGTATGGAATTGGCCGCGGCCCGGCATCTGGCAGATGATGACCCCACCGAAGCCGACCTCCACGAACAGCAGCTCCAACAGCTAGAACACGCCCTGGCTGAACTACCTCCCGGCCAACGACAATGCCTGGAGCTGTTTTACCTCGAAAAGAAATGCTACCGCGACATTGCCGACCTCACGGGCTTCGACCTGAACGCGGTTAAAAGTCACCTCCAAAACGGCAAGCGCAACCTGCGCCGCTACCTCGAAACCACTGCTGCTTCCAATGCTTCTCCCTAATGCTGCTTCTGAGCCCACCGCTTCCCGGCACCTGCCGCTGGAAGTGCTGCGCCGCTACGTGGCCGGAACACTGGAGCCCTTGGAGCAGCACCGCGTAGAAGCCCATACCAGTACCTGCCCCCACTGCGCCGACGTGCTGGAGGGCCTGGCGCTGCAGCCCGCCGCCGTTACCGATACTAGTCTGGCTGACCTGCGCCAGCGCCTGCATGCCCGCGTAGAAGAATTAGCTATGGGTTCGAAGCCCAAGCCGCCCCTGGGTTGGGCCTGGCAACAGCTAGCGGCCGCGGCGGTGCTGCTATGTACAATAGGTGCTGCCTTGGTATGGTTGACTGCCAATCGTTTACAGAACAGAGCTACTATAGCCGCCAAGCCCGCTGCAGAAGTTATTGCATCTGCCTCTACCACTCCCGCACCCGCGCCATTACGCACTGCAGAGCCGGCCGTGTCTGCTTCCTCTGCTATAGCAACCGTATCGTCAGTTGCGCCAGCTTCGTCGTTGCGCCGTCGGCAGCTGGCGGCAAGGCGTCCGTCTTATTCGGCGCGCTCGGTGCTGGCCGATGGGCCGGCAATGGGTGAGCCCATGGAACAGGTGCACAGTGGGGGTGCACCACCTGATGCCTACGTTGTAGCTGCAATGGCAGCCTCCGCAGATTCAGTGCAGCCACCGGTTACTGCCGATGTAGCTGCAGCCTCCCTGGCGGTTAAAGCCAAAAGGCGTGTTGCGGAAGGTTCAGCTTCAGCTCCGCTCTTACCGCAGAATCTGCGTACTATCCAGGGGCGCGTGACGGACGCCGTTGGCGTTCCCCTACCCGGTGCCACGGTACTGGTGCCTGGCACGCAGCAGGGAGTCGTTACCAATTTCGATGGGTCTTTCTCCCTGCAAGTGCCTACTGCTACCGAGCAGCTCACGATTAGCTCCATCGGTTACACCGCCCAAACCCGCGCCCTGCGCCCTTCCGACTCCACGCTGGCCTTGGCCCTTTCGCCCAGTTCTAGTGCCCTGAGTGAGGTAGTCGTAGTGCGCCGCGATGCGCCGCCCGCGCCTATGTCGGTGGGGGCCATGCCGGCCGGGGGCTACACTAGCCTCAAAAAGTACCTGCGCGACAGCCTCGACTACCCCGAAAAAGCCCTGGAAGCTCGGCAGGAAGGCAACGTAAAGCTGCGCTTTGTGGTAGGCGTTGATGGCAAAGTATCAGACATTAAAGTAGTCAAGAAGCTGTCTGAGGAGTGCGACGCCGAAGCCATCCGGCTGTTGCAGGAAGGGCCCGCCTGGTTTCCCGCCATCCAGAACGGCCGCCGCACCGCCCGCACCGTCGAAATCACCGTGCCCTTTAAGATTGAGCAGCGGTAAAGTATACTGGTCATGGCGAGGGCACCGAAGCCATCCGTCCTGACCAACGCCCTACTCCTAAAACGTGACAAGCCCTTGACGGATAGTAGCGTCAAGGGCTTGTCACGTTAGGCGGTGTGTCACAAATGAGAGGAAGGATGGCTTCGGCTACCGCCTCGCCATGACACCTTGTCAATTCTCTCTACCCACTATAGCCGCCGCCGCTTTCGGGCTCGGTGGCGCTACCGCCGGGCGTTACTTCGCGGGGCAGGTCGGGTTCGGTTTTTATTTCCACCTGGCTGTAGTCGGGGGCACCGTTGCCAGCTACGGGTACTGGGGTTTCGTCGCTGTTAGAGCTGGTGCTGGCGGTGGAGGCTGAAGGGGGCGTAGGGGCCGTGTTTTCCTGGGCGGGTGGCGTTACGGCGGAAGGCTGGGCCGTGGTAGGTGTTTCGGACTGTACGGACAGGGCGTCGGATTCAGATTCGAAGGTCTTTTTCATGACGTAGAGTAGCTAGTAAGATGCTTGAGCTATCCTATACGTAGGCAGCGGGCAGGCAGCCGGGCGAACCTGGGGCAGAATTTTGGGGTAGCGGTGCGGGGCCGTACGCCGTTGCGTACTTTTGCGGCGTGCCGGCTTGCCGCGCGCTTTCTTGTCACCTTATTCTCTTCTCACCCACTAGAAGCATGACTCAGTTTCGCACCGAGAAAGACACCATGGGCACCGTGCAGGTGCCGGCCGACGCCTACTTCGGCGCCCAAACCCAGCGCTCCATCGATAACTTCCAGATTGCCCAGGACATCAACAAGATGCCCAAGGAAATCATCCGCGCCTTTGCCTACCTGAAGAAAGCCGCCGCCCTTACCAACCGCGACGCCGGCATCCTTTCGGCCGAAAAAGCGGAGCTGATCGGCCGCGTCTGCGACGAAATTCTGGAAGGCAAGCTGGATCAGGAGTTCCCCTTGGTGGTGTGGCAAACCGGCTCGGGCACTCAGAGCAACATGAATGTGAACGAGGTAGTGGCCTACCGCGGCCACGTCCTGAACGGCGGTCAGCTTTCCGACGAGAAGAAGTTTCTGGCCCCCAACGACGACGTAAACAAGTCGCAGAGCTCGAACGATACCTTCCCGACGGCCATGCACATTGCGGCCTATAAAATTCTGGTAGAGAAGACCATACCCGGTATTGAGAAGCTGCGCGACACGCTGAAGGCGAAGTCGGAGCAGTTCATGCACATCGTGAAAATCGGCCGCACCCACCTTATGGATGCTACCCCGCTCACGGTAGGGCAGGAGTTCAGCGGCTACGTGTCCCAGCTCGACCACGGCCTGCGCGCCATCAAAAACACGCTGGCTCACCTTTCGGAGCTGGCCTTGGGCGGCACGGCTGTGGGCACGGGCATCAACACGCCTCCCGGCTACTCCGAAAACGTGGCCAAGCACATTGCCGACCTCACCGGCCTACCCTTCATCACGGCCGAAAACAAGTTTGAGGCCCTGGCCGCTCACGACGCCATTGTGGAAGCCCACGGTGCCCTGAAAACCGTGGCTGCCAGCCTGATGAAGATTGCCAACGACATCCGCCTGCTGGCTTCGGGCCCGCGCGCTGGCATCGGCGAGCTGCACATCCCCGACAATGAGCCCGGCTCCAGCATCATGCCCGGCAAGGTGAATCCCACCCAGTCGGAGGCCATGACCATGGTAGCGGCCCAGGTGATGGGTAACGACGTAGCTATCAACATCGGCGGCATGAACGGCCACTTCGAGCTGAACGTGTTCAAGCCCCTGATGATCTACAACTTCCTGCACTCGGCCCGCCTCATCGGCGACGTGTGCGTGTCGTTCAACGACAAGTGCGCCGCCGGTATCGAGCCCCTGGAAGCCAACATCAAGAAGCACGTAGACAGCAGCCTGATGCTGGTAACGGCCCTGAACCCTCACATCGGCTACTACAAAGCCGCCGAAATTGCCCAGACGGCCCACAAAAACGGCTCGACCCTCAAGGAAACCGCCCTCCAGCTCGGCTACCTCACCGAGGAGCAGTTCAACGAGTGGCTCAAGCCCGAGGACATGGTCGGCGAAATCAAGAAGTAAAAGCTAGAAAACTAGCTCCCCTCCTTGGATAAGGAGGGAGTTAGTTTTCTAACCGTAGTCTCAGCTGCGCGCTACAACCCTAGCATCCTGCTTTACGAACAACGGGCAGCCGGCTACCATGCGGGCTGCCCGTTTCTATGCCCGCTTATCCGCAGTTTGTGGCGCCCTTCCGAGCCTTTCTGGACCAGGTTCCGGCCGGCGGCCGCGTGGTGGTGTTCTGTCATTTCGATGCTGATGGCCTAGCCGCCGGGGCGCTCTTCGGGCGCGGCTTGAACCGCATCAACCCGAGCTGGCAGGTGGAGGTAGTGCCTTCCGGCAAGGGCGAAAACGCCTTCCTGACGCCTGGTGCCCACGAGCGGCTGCTGGCTCTGAAGCCGGATGCTCTGATTGTCACGGACCTTGGTGTGCATGCCCACGGCACCCTGGAACCCCACGGCGTGCCCGTGCTCTACGTCGACCACCACATTCCGGAAGGTGAGCCACCGGCTGGCGGTACCGCGCTAACCGGGTACGGCTTGGAGCCGGTGCCCTGCTCGGCCTGGCTGGCTTACGAGCTGCTGGCCGCCGAAGCCGATATGGCTGACTTACAGTGGGTAGCGGCTATTGGTGTGCTGTCGGACCTCGGCGACCAAGCCGCCTGGGCCCCGCTGGCCGCTGTCAAGAAGCAGCACACCGCCAAGTGGCTGAAGGAAGCCGTAGCCATGTGCAACGCCGCCCGCCGGGCCGGCGAATTCGACCTGGACCGGCCCCTGCGCTACCTCCTCCGCGACGACAACCCCCGCGGCCTGGCCCAGGATGAAGTGCTAGCGGGTTACCGGGCCGAAGTAGCTGCCGCCTTAGCCGCGGCCCGCAAGCTACCCCCGAAGTTTCCGCCCAAAGGCCCCGATGCCGCACCCGTGGCCATCGTCACCATCAACTCGCCCTGCCAGATTCATCCCCTGATTGCCCAGCAGTGGATTACGCGGCTGTCAGACAGGGTAGTGCTGTGCGCCAACCTGGGCTACC
Organism: Hymenobacter sublimis; assembly: GCF_023101345.1. Taxonomy (NCBI): domain Bacteria; kingdom Pseudomonadati; phylum Bacteroidota; class Cytophagia; order Cytophagales; family Hymenobacteraceae; genus Hymenobacter; species Hymenobacter sublimis. Next base: position 4,201,934 of record NZ_CP095848.1, on the reverse strand, counting down.
TGCCCAATGGCATGGTGGCTATATCCGGGCGGGCGGCCGGCAACCTGCATATTCCGGACCTGCTGCGGGCCGCTTTTGCTAGGGTCGGCGCTACCCCGCCCGCCAACTTCGCCCACGGTCACCCCCAGGCCAGCGGCGGCCACCTTTCCGCCGCCGACTATGCCGTGTTGTTGCGCGGGCTGGGCTATTGAGGCCGTATAGGAATCCGGGGAAGGATATAAGGCGGCCGCGTGAAACTCTGCTTTATCTTTGACGCAACTTCCTGCCCAATCTGCCCATGGATTTCGCCCGCTGCATTACCCTGGAAAATAGCCGCGTCCGCCTGCGCCCCCTCGAAGCCACTGATTTCGAGGATTTAAAACGAGTTATTTTCGACCCGGAGCTGTGGCAGTTCAGCTCCATTCCTTACCCGGTTGATGCCGTGGGGCTGGCGGCTTACTTAACCAAGGCGGCGCAGGACCGGGCCCAGGGCATCCGCTACCCCTTTGCCATCATCGACCGCGCTACTGGGCGCGTGGTAGGTAGCACCAGCTACGGGAGCTTTGCGTTGGCCGACAAGCGGCTGGAAATTGGCTGGACCTGGCTGGGCAAGGACTTTCAGCGCACCGGCCTGAATCGGGCCGCCAAGCATCTGCTGCTGAAATACGCTTTCGGAGAGCTGGGCTGCGAGCGGGTAGAGCTGAAAGCCGACGCCCTGAACCAAAAGTCACGGGAGGCTATGCGCCGCATGGGCGCCACGGAGGAGGGCATTCTGCGCAGCCACATGGTTACCCAAAGCGGCCGCCGGCGCGACTCCGTGTACTTCAGCATTCTGAAGCCCGAGTGGGACCAACTGCGCCAAACCGTATTTCAGGAGTTCGACGCCCGTGGTTGAGCCCACGCCCCCACCTCCGCGCCGGCTGGCGGCCCTGGTGCGCCAGCGGGCCGCCAGCTTTGGCTATGCCTTCCGGGGCGTGTGGGCTGCCCTGCAAACCGAGGTGCACCTGTGGTTTCATGCGGCCGCTACGGTACTAGTTATTGGGTTGGGGTTGTACTTCGGGCTGGAACGGTGGGAGTGGGCGGTGGTGGCCTTGGCCGTGGGCGCGGTGTGGTGCGCCGAACTAGTGAATACAGCCATTGAAGCAGTCGTAAACTTGGTGTCGCCGGACTACCACCCGCTGGCTGGGCGGGCCAAGGACGTAGCGGCCGGGGCCGTGCTGGTGATGGCTATAGCCGCGCTGGCCGTGGGCTTGCTGATTTTTGGGCCGCGGGTCTGGGACTTGCTGAGCTGGTAACCCTAGGAGAGAGCAGAACCACTGGCGGCCACCTGCGTAACCAAGCTTTGTGTGCATATTTGCCGCCCCTTTAGCCCTCGGGCGCGGGGAAGTTCTACCTCTTGCCTTGCTCATGCGCTCTTCCCTGCTTCTGATTCCTACCCTGGCTGTGCTGCTCCATACCGCGGCCTGCCAGCGCAACGTGGCCGTCACGACGCCCACCGATGCTCCCCAGACCGGGCTGGCCGGGAGCGTGTCAACTCCCGCACCTACCAGCGCCAATACCATTGAGCCTACCCCTCGCCCCGATGCGGTATTCGACGCTACCAAGCGTCCGAAGTGGCTGGCCGACCGGATTCAGCAGCACAGCAACGCCGAAAAGCAGAATCCGCCCATTCATATTTATAGCTACCAGCTTGATGGGGCCACGGTGTACTACGAGAGCAGCCCCTGCTGCGACCAGTTCACCAACCTCTACGCCGCCGATGGCAAGTTGCTCTGCCACCCCGACGGTGGGCTCACGGGCAAAGGCGACGGCAAGTGCCCCGACTTTGTGAAAAACCGAACCGAAGAACGGCTGGTGTGGCAAGACCCCCGATAGCGGCGAAGTGGTGAGAGGCTGAAACAATGAGTTTCACTCACGGCTTTGGTACTCCTTCCACCTTCCGCGCATTCCCCAGATTTCTCACCTTTCTTTTATCATGATCAACACCATTGAAAAGCTGGGCGCCTACACCGTGTGGGCAAATGCTACCCTGCTGCGCCACCTCGACGGCCTCGTGGCCGAAGGCGCCACCATTCCCGCCGGAGCCCTGCGCCTGTTTAGCCACGTGCTGAATGCCCAGGCCATCTGGCTTGGCCGCATGACCAACGCGCCCAGCCCCGTGAAAGTGTGGCAGGAGCACGACCTGGCCACCCTGCACCACTGGCACGAGCAAACTTCCGAGCGTTTTCATCAGTACGGCATTCAGGCCGATGACACGGAAATGCAGCGCCTAATTACCTACACCAACTCCATCGGGGAGGGCTACACCAGCCAAGTATCCGACATCCTGACCCACGTGCCCGTGCACGGCAACTACCACCGCGCCCAGGTAGCCAAGGAGCTGCGCGCCGCCGGTCTGGAGCCCATTAACACCGACTTTATTACCTACTGCCGCGAATTGTCGGCTAAGGCGCAGGCGGCCGACGTGCCCAGCCTGTAACTTCCCTTTGCGTTTCCTTGTTAAACCCTTCCGCAGGCGGTTCGCCACCTCGCGGAAGGGTTTTTCGTTGTACTATCATCCGGCTTCCTACCCCATCGTTTCCATGACGACTTCCGCCTCACCTTCCCCGGTCCTGAGTCCTGAGCACCTGGCCCGAGCTTACTCCTATAGTGCTTATCGCCAACTGATTACTACCCTCATGGCCGAGGGTAAAACCACGGGTACTACTCAATCGGAGGCCCTGACTGCCTACGCCCAGCTCAATATCCAGCGCATGGAGCGCCTCGACAAGCAGGTGCAGGTGCAGCCGGAGCTGCTGGCTGCGGTGCAAGGGTTACAGCAGCGCTATGTGTGGCTGGTCCTGACTGAAGGCTGGTGCGGCGACGCGGCCCAAATTGTGCCCGTGCTGGAAAAAATAGCCCAGGCTAGCCAGGGCCGCATCACTACCCACTACTTGCTGCGCGACGAAAACCTGGACCTCATGGACCGTTACCTGACCAACGGGGGCCGGTCAATTCCCAAGCTCATTGTGCTGCGGGCAGATACCCTGCATGAGGTAGCGCAGTGGGGCCCCCGGCCCGCGGCGGCGCAGGAGCTGTTTCAGGCCATGAAGGCAGCCGGCGCTACGCATGAGGAATTTGCCGAAAAGCTGCACGGCTGGTATGCCAAGGACAAAACGCACCACACCCAGCAAGAACTGCTTCGCTTGATTAATGAAATGAGCTAAACGCAGCCCAGCTACGCCACTGCAGAAATCAGTTTTGTTACCTATCCGCTCTGGTAAAACGGGGCGATATAGGTAGCAGAACTGATTTTTTATTTTTTAACACGTATAAATATAGTACAATTTATAATGAACAAGTCGATATCGGCATAGTCTCCGAATTCCCACACTTAGAAAAACGGTGCCTTTTTTTGATTCATATTGAAATGCACTTCCCTGTTAGGGAAAACAAGCGGATTAAGTTTATGATTTAGGCTATTAATAGGTTTTAGTCGTAGCTGAACCGTACAGGTTGGTGAAGTGGTAAAAATGGAAAAGTCATATAATGTGCGTTAAATTTGTTTTGCTGGCTTACTCACCTGTGGGTAAGTCAGGCGCAATTGGCTCTTTTCTTTTTACTACTTTCTATGAAAACACATTTCCGCAATGCACTCCCCGCGAAGTGGGCAAGCCAGGTTCCGATTCGGAGGGTAGGGGGGCTGCTAGGAATGTTATTGGCGCTGCCCGCTACTACTTGGGCCGCGGCGCCAGTAGCAAATAATGATGCTGCCGTAGTGGTGATTACGGCTACATCAGCAACCATTAACATTCTGGCAAACGATACTCGCGGAGGCCTGGGCCTTGGCAGCGACGCCATTGACCCCGCAACCGTAAGGCTTATCGGAGCAACCGCCGGTACGACCAATATTGCCGGTAGTAACGGCGGCTTGTTTTCAGTGAGCAGCTCCGGGGTTGTTACTTTCACGCTGCCTACGCACCCCAAGCCCAGCACCAGATTCCAGACGTCCATCCGGTATACGGTGCGCGACGTTACCGCGGGGCTCGGCGACGGCACCTCCAACGAGGCCACGCTCACGGTAACGGTGAGCAGCCCTCCTACGGCCAGCAACGTGCGGGCAGCACTCATGCCCAGCAGCGCCGCTGCTACGCCTATTGCGGGTTTGGTGGGTAGTGTGGCCGCGGGCAACACGCTCAGCGGCTACACACTCAAGAGTCTGCCCAGCAACGGCACCTTGTATCTGAACACAACCGCCATCGGCACCGTGTCGCGTACGCTCTCGGTAGCCGAAGCAGCCCAGCTACAGTTCGACCCGGCCGGAAATAAGTCGGGGGAATTCACCTTTACTTACACCGCTACCAACAACGACGGGCTGGAGTCGGCCCCTGCTACCTATACTATTCCGGTGGCCAACGTACCCCCGGTGGCTGTCAATGACCCCGCGGTAATCATTGCCCGCAACGGCATTGCTACCATTTCGGTGCTCACCAATGACACCGACGCCGACGGCTCCATTCTGGCGACTACCGTGGACCTGAACCCTGATCTGGCAGGTATTCAGCAGGAGCGTACGATGGCGAACCAGGGGAAATTTACGGTGTCGGCCCAGGGCATCGTTTCCTTTACGCCCGTGCTAGACTACGCCGGCACCAGCACCATTACTTATACTGTGGAGGACAACCTGGGGCTGACATCAAACCAGGCCGCCATTCGCGTTATCGTCAACAATGTTACCTCTGCCTTCGATGACAGCAATGAGGTAGAAAAGGGCATGACTGTGTCGGGCAACGTGATTCTGAACGATACCGATCCGCAGAACACGGGCTTCACGGTGGCCCTGGTAACGGGCGTGAAAAACGGCAGCCTGGCGTTGAATGCCAACGGCTCCTACACCTACACGCCTACTGCTGGCTTCCTGGGGCAGGATAGTTTCGTGTACAGGGCCTGCGACAAAACGGGTACTCCGCAGTGCGCTACTGCCACGGTGCACCTGAATGTATATGACCCGGCCGTGCAGTGCATTGCCGCCACCGGCCCAAACCAGCTGGTGAACCCGGGCTTCACGAATGGCAACGTCGGCTTTAACACCAACTACGAGTACAAGGCCGACGATGCGGCCGTAGCAACGGAGCTGACCCCGGAAAACACCTATGCCATTGGCCCCGATGCCAGCAAGTATCATGGCACGTTCCGGGGCAATGGCCGCGGGGGCGCCGCCGATAACTTCCTGATGATCAACGCTACCTCTGCCATCCGGACGCTCTACACCCAAACGTTCAAGGTTCAGCCCAACCGCTACTACACCTTCTCGGCCTTCTTCAACAACCTGATTCCGGCGAGCATGAACATTGCCGACCCGATTGTGGGCTTCGTCATCAATGGCGAGTCGACTTCGGGGACTATCACGGTGCCGGAGTCGCCGGACCAGTGGGTGCAGTACTCCGACGTGTGGTATTCCGGCAATAGCACCACGGCTACCTTCGAAATTCGCAACCTGACCCTGGATTTGCAAGGCAACGACATTGGGATTGACGACCTGTACTTCGGTACCTGCAACGCCGTGCCCGTAGCCAACAACACGGCCGCAACTCCTCTGGCGGCTACGGCCACCGCTACAGCTCTGGCCCCCATGGACGCCACGGACCCCGACGGCACCATTGCCTCGTTCACCATTACGGCCCTGCCGCTGCCCGCGGCCGGCACGCTGTACGTGAACGGGGTAGCTGCCACGCTCAACCAGGTAGTGACGCCCGATGATAACAAGCGCCTCACTTTCGACCCCAGCGGCGCCGTGAACGGTAACGTCACGTTCACTTTCCTGGCCACCGACAACATTGGCTCCACCAGCAACACGGCTACTTACACCATTCCGGTTGGCAACACGGCCCCGCTGGCGGCCAACGTCCTGATGGCTCCGGCCATTCCGAATACGGCTGCGGCTACTACCCTCAAGCCGCTAGTAGCAACCGACGGCGACGGTACCATTGTGAAGTACATGGTTGTGACGGTGCCGAACCAGCAGGCCGGTACGCTGCTGCTAAGCGGCACGCCCGTCACGACGGTTCCGCTGGAAGTGCAGCCCGCCCAATTAGGCCAGCTCGCCTTTGATCCGTCGGGTGCGTATGCCGGTCCGGTTACCTTCAACTACTACGCTGTTGATAACCAAGGTAATACGTCTAACACGGCCATTTACACCATTCCAATCGGGAATGAAATGCCGGTGGCCAAGGACAAGTGGGCCCAGGGCATGCGCAACACCACCAATTCCACTCCGCTTAGCGCCCTGGAGTCGACGGATGCCGACGGCTGGATTGCCTCCTATACCATTGCCAACCTACCCTCCAGAGGCGCCCTAACGCTGAACGGAGTAGCGGTTTCGCCGGGGCAAACCATCCGGCCTGAGCAGGCTAGTGAACTGGCTTATGCTCCCCCGAAAACTGAAACCGGCCAGTATTCCTTTACTTACTACGCTACTGATAACCTGGGTGGTACCTCCAACCTAGCTACCTACGTGGTACCAGTGGCCGGGCCTCTACCCGTTAAAATGCTCAGCTTCACAACTCAACTTACCGGCACTACTGCTCAGCTTACCTGGACCACTGCCGCCGAGCTGGACAACGACCGGTTTGAGGTGGAGCGCAGCCTAGATGGCAAGCAGTTTCAGCGCATTGGGCAGGTGCGGGGGCTGGGCACCTCGGCCACCGGTGCTACCTACCGCTTCACCGATGCGGCCCTCCCGACTCCCGGAGCTGCGGCCCTACTCTACTACCGCCTCAAGCAAGTAGACGTGACCGGGGAATCAGCTTACAGCCAGGTGCGCACGGTTACGCTTGCAGCTGGTGGCTCCTTTGTGGTAGCGGTAACGCCCAACCCGTTCAGCTCTGAAGCTAGCCTGAACCTGCTGGCACTGCCTACTGCGGCTTACCAGGTAGTTGTAACGGATGCCACGGGCCGCCAAGTGTACAGCGCTACGCTGGGCGGCGGGCAGATATGGCCGCTGGCTGTAAGCAGCTGGCCCGCTGGCTTCTACACGGTGGTGGTGGTGCGGGGGGCTAACACCCGCTTTATCCAGCGCATCGTGAAGCAGTAGATTACCGGCTTTTCTCCACCACAAAAAAGCCCTGGCTATGCAGCCAGGGCTTTTTTGTTACATATAAACGTAAGTAGGGCAATTAGTTGAGCGTGGTCTGGCCTAGCTCGCTCACTTGGTTATTGGTAACCGTAATGCCCGTGCGGGTAACTACCCGGTAAGCGGGCTGGCCGGTAGGCGCGGTGGTTGTCGGGAAGAACTCTACCCGGTAAGTACCCGAAGGAATGCCGCTAAGCTGAAACGCGCCCGAAGCATCGGCGGCCGTGCTGAACGTATCGGGTACGGTGATGGACGAGCGGATGGCCAGCACCTGGGGCAGAGCCGCGGCGGGTGTTACGGTACCGCGCAAGCCGCCGGCAATGTCCTGGGCCACTACCCGAATAACGGGCTTGAGCAAGTAACGCTCCTTTTTGTCGTTGCCGGGCTTCCAGTTGCCGCGCTCCACAATAGATTTGGCCACATCAAAGTCCAGCAGGAGCTGGAAGGTCTGCCGGGCCTGCAGGGAGGCTTTATCCAGCTTGAGCTTTACCCCAGAAGTCTGGCCGCTGGGCGTTTTCAGGTCGTAGCGCTGGCCGTCGCGCCCAATCACGTAGCTGTCCGGGCCGAGCTGCAGCCGAATTTCCGATAAGTCGCCAGGGGTGAAATCGGTGCTGACCAGCAAGGCCGACTTGCCGTTCACGTAGTCCAACACGTTAATCGTCTGGGCCTTGAAGGGTAGCAGCTGATATACGGCCGGGTCCTTCTCTTCTTTCAGATGAACCTCAATTTTCTGCACGTCCAGCACCACTGTGCGGAAGTCGCCGGGGGCGTCCATCAGCCGTACTTCCAGCTTGGCGGAGTTGGCTGAGTCTGAGGAGTCATTGTCGTTGCTGCAGCTGGCGAGGGCCAGAGGGGCTAGCAAGGCAAGGGGTAGTAAACGAGCGAATTGCATGAATGAGTGGTTGTGGGAAACGAAAACGGGAAAGTCAGCCTACTACGGAGCTCTGACGGCGACGTTCGGGCAAGAAGTTAGCCAACTTTTGCCTTTCCTGAAATAAAAGAAGTTCTACCGTCTAGATTTTGTGCTAGAAACCTTCCGCTTACTCTCTAAAGCGTTTGGGACTACGTTGCACAGCCGAAGCTTTTGCTCTTACCCTCCGGCAGTGCTAAAAAACGAAGCCCGCCCCAGTCACTGGAACAGGCTTCGGTAGGGTAAATGGGCAGCTAAACTTAATTGCCGGCTTTAGTTGTATCGGTGGGTTCGGCTGGCTCGGCGGGTTTGGGCTGCTCAGCGGGCTTGGCCGGCTGGGGTTTGGGCTTGCCGAAAAGGATGTTGTTAAGGCCCTGCTTGGCTTTGTCCTGGAGTTTGGCCTGCGCTTCAAGGCGCTTTTTCTCTAGCTCTAGCTGAGCTTTCTGGGTGAACTCCTGCTGCTTGCGCTGCAGCTCCCGCTGGAGGCTGTCCTGAGCTACCTTGGCCTGGGCCTGCATTTTCAGCTTGGCGTCATCAACCTTAGCCTGCACAATATTGCTAACCAGGTCTTTGGCCTGAGCTTTCACGCTGCCGGTGGTCAGCTTTACCTGCGGGTTCGTGACGGTGCCCCCAATGTTCAGGCCCAACGTTACCCGGTCGGTACCCTGCAAATTGGAAACGCCGGTGAGGCGGGTGAGCTGGGAGTTAAGCTGGTTACCAAGCTTGCCGGTGGGCACATTCAGGGCCGTGACGTATTCCAGCCCGCCGCTGCTGATGTTGTTGGAGCCGCCCACCGTCATCTTGATCTGGCCCACGGTCAGGTCAAACGGCTTCACCACGAAGTTGCCGTTGATGATTTCGGCGGCTATGTCCTTGTTATCTACCGCAAACTTCTTCAACTCCTGAAACTGGGTCAGGCTGCTGATTTTGTCCAGCACCGAGGAGTTAGCCACGGCGGCGCGCACCACTTCAAACAGGCCCTTGCCCGTGAGCGTGCTGTACCTGGGCAGCATGTCGGGGCCCATTTCCCCGCTCACGTTGAAGTTGGTGGAAAATACGCCCTCCAGACTGCTGGCCAGCGGCACCATGGCCTTCACGGAGTTAAAGGCTTTGAAGGCGTTCTGGAAATTGAGATTTTTGATGTTTAGGCCCAGATTAAACTTGGGGTGAGCCAGGTCCTTGCTGCTGTAGCTGCCGCTGGTAGCAAACGCACCGCCCAGGGTGTTAAACGTCACTCCATTAAGAATGGCCGCCTGGTCGCGCACGGTCACAATGCCCTTTACGTTATCGAGCTTGAGGTTGTCGTAGACTACCTGCTGTACAGTGGTGTTTAGCACCAAGTCAAACTCCTTCGGAATCTGCAGCACGCCTTCGGCCTTGGCCGGCGCCGGGCCGGTAGCCGCCACCGTAGGCTTCTGCGACACCTCATCCACCATCCACTCGTTCACGTTGAAGCGGTTGCTGCTGACCGTCAGGTTGCCGCGCAAGGGCTGGCCGGGCACGAATAGGTAGCCCATGTAATTGCTGATGGTGCCCGAGGCGGCAATGTCGGAGGAGCCCACTGAGCCGGCCATGTTTTGCACCACAATCTTGTCGTTGTTGAAGGTGGCCGTGGCCCGGTTTACCTTCATGCCCTGGGGTAGGTCGGTGCTTTTGTAGGTGATATTCTGGGCGTTAACTGTGCCCGAGGCTACTACCGTCTGGTAGCGGCCGGCCTCAATGTCGGCCATGTTGCCCTTGGCAGCCACGTTGCCGCTCAGGCGGCCCGTCACGGTCATGCCCTGCAGCGGGAAGATTTTGGTGAGCTTGGTCAGGTCCACTACGCCGTGCACGTCGGTGTCAAAGCGCAACTTGTCCACGCCTTGGGTCGCCACCCGGCCCTGCAGCGGCTCCCCATCCAGCAGCATCCGAAACTGCGGAATGTCCACGTGGGTATCGTTGAGCTGGCCGGTGGGGTTCGTGATGGTGCCGGTGAGGGTCAGGTTTTCGATGGGGGCCGGAAACTGCTTGCTCTTCACGTAGCCGTTGGTCAGGTTCATCTTGGCCTGCACTACCGGCATCTGGGTTTTCGAGTAGATGCCGCGGGCCGTGCCGTCAATGAACAGCTTGCCGCGCAGCAGGAGGTCCTGCACCGGGTACACCTTCATCATTTCGGCCAAATCCACGTTAGCCTTCACGCGGCCGTCCACCTTCATGGGCTCCAGCCCGTCAATGGCTACGTTGCCATCAATCGGGTTGCTACCCAAGTCCAGGTGAAACTGCTTCACGTTCACTTTCACGTTGTTCGTGAAGCCCGAGGGGTTGTCCACCACCATGTCCACGTTGATGTTGCGGGCCCGCTGGGGCAGCTGGGGGTAGTGGAAGCTGCCCTCCTTTACCTGCAGGTTCACGCCGTAGCCGGGCATCTGCACCGCGTTCTGCACGCCCTTGAAGTAGCCATCAAACGCTACCTTGCCCGTGGCCTCTATGTCTTTGAACTGGGCCGTGTAAGCGCCGGGCACCAGACTCAGAATGTTCTTGAAGTCGGTTTCAAGGGCTTTGAAGGTTAAATCGTAGGTAATGTCCGTGTCGTTGGGCAGGCCAATGGTGCCCTGGAACGAAGCCGGGAAATCGTTCAGCTTCACCTGGTTGTCCTTGAACGTAAAGAGCATTTTCTCCAAGTTCATGGCCAAGGTCACGTCGGCGTCCAACTTCTTGTTGGTCACGTACTCCGTGCCGTCGTACTGCATGGAGAAGCTCTCGGCCGTGGTCTGGCTAACCATGTCAAACACGTTCTGCTCAAAGTCGCCGGAGCCGGAGTGGTTCACGCCCCGAAGCTGCATGCCAAACGGAATCGTTAGGTCCTCGTAGCGCAGGCGGCCGTTGTTAATCTGCCAGCCCTGAATGGCCAGGTTTACGGCCGTAGTATCCTGGCCTTTGGAAGCCGCCGCCGAGTCCGACACGTACACGTCCCAGTTGGCGCGGCCACTCTTGAGCACGCGCAAGCTTAAGTCGGGCTGCTCCAGGGTCACGTTCTTTATCTTGATTTGGCTGCCGCCCAGCACGCTCATCAAATCCAGTCCTACCCGCACCTGGGGCAGGTAGGCCAGCGTGTCGCGGGCAAAGGAATCCTGGCCGATGACGCGCAGTTGGTCCAGGCGCAAGGATAGGTCGGGGAAGGAGCTGAGCAGGGTGACGTCTACATTGGCGGGGTCGTAAAGCACGGTGGCCTTCACCCGCTGCGCCAGTTGCTGGTCAAAGGCCGCCTTTATTCTATCCTTAAACAGGAGCGGGGCCAGGGCCAAACCGGCTATCAGCACCACCAGAAATAGCAGTAGCCCGACAAAGAATTTGCGCATAATGGTAGAGAGAAAAGAGAAGCAACAAAAAGGGCTAGCGGCCCCAAAATCCAATCAGCACGAACGAGGCAAAAGTAGTGCGAAACCCCACCGGCCGCGGGAAAAGACCCTAAAAAATCGATAAGGTTGAGTTTGATAACGTTGCTACCCGCGGGGTTGGTGCCGCAAGTCAGGAAAGAAAATCCCATTTTAGACCCGTAGGCAGCGCCCAACGCGTACCAAAAGCTTGTTTCTCACCGTTAGGCACCATACTTATGAGGATGCTCCGCCCGCTGTACTTAGTTGTTACTCCGCGCCGCCCGCTGGGGCAGTGGGCTATGGTCGCCGGGCTGGCACTGGGCGCTTCCCTTACGGCCCAGGCCCAAGACTTGTACTTCGCCCAGCCCTACGCCAACCGCCTGCAGCTGAACCCGGCCTACGCCGGCCTACTCGACGATTATAGCCTCACGCTCAGCTACCGCAACCAGTTCCCGACCGTGGCGGGCACCTTTCAAAGCAGCCAGCTGGCCGCCGACTACCGCCTCGCGAACCAGCGGAGTGCCGTGGGCCTACTTGTAAACTATGACCGAACGGGCGGCATTGGCTACACCCGCTTTCAGGCTGGCGGCGTGTACGCCTACCATCTGCGCCTCAATGAGCAACTGAGTTTGAGCGGCGGCGCCTCGGTTAGCTACGGGTTGCAGCGGGTCAGCTACGGCAACCTGGTATTCGGTGACCAACTCTCCGATGAGGGTGTCACCCGGGACTTTAGTTTGGAAGTGGCAGACTATAAGCCCGTTCACTACGTTACTGCTAGCGTGGGCGGGCTGCTCTACACCGACCGGTTCTGGGTGGGTGCCGCTGCCCACCATGTAAATCAGCCGGATCTGGCGTTTGTCACCCAAACCACGCTGCCCCTGCGGCTAAACTTGCAGGCGGGCTACAAGCAGTATTTCGTGCGCTCTACTACTAAAGGAGAAAATAAGGAAGTTAGCCTCTCGCCTACCGTGAGCTACGCCCGGCAGGGCGGCTCCCAGCGGGCCGAGGCTGGACTGTACTTTACCGCGACGCCCCTTACCCTGGGGGCCGTGTACCGCGGGGTACCGCTGCCCGGGGCCCCCAAGCCCCAGCAGGTCCTGACGGCGGTGGCAGGGGTAGCGGTGGGAAGTTTTCGGCTCGGTTATAGCTACGATGTGAGCCTCAGTCAGTTCAGCCGAGATTTAGGTGGCGCCCATGAAATTTCTCTAGCCCTTCGGGAGTTTGATTCGCTGGAAGCCGCTTGGCGCCGGCTGAAACGACGGAATTACCCGTCAATTCCTTGCCCCGCCTTTTGATTTTTTGTATTATTGCAGCCGACTTGCCTTGTCTAAACGCTTTTCTCACAGGTAGTTTCAACTTGATCATGAATTTTTCCAAGTACCTGCGCTTTGCTGTAGTGGGAGCCTGCGCGCTGGCCGCCTGTAAAGGTGGGCCTCCCACCGCCACCAAACCCGGTAAGTACAGCTCCACTACGGGCATCGAGTACAACACCGAGGAGGGCATGAAGGTGTCTGATTACCAGGGTATCCCGGAAGGTCCCGGTCTGGTATTCATCGAAGGTGGTCGTACCGTGTTGGGCTCCGCCGAAGAGGACGTAGCCATGACCCACGACAACATCGAGCGGACCGTGACCCTGGCTTCCTTCTACATGGACGAAGCTGAGGTAGCCAACATCCACTGGCTGGAATACCTGCACTTTGTGCGCAAAGACTCCGCCGAGGAGTTCTACCAGTCGGCCCTGCCCGACACTACCGTATGGGCCCGTGAGCTGTCGTTCAACGACCCTTACGTGGATTACTACCTGCGCTACCCCGGCTTCCGCTACTTCCCCGTAGTGGGCGTAAGCTGGCTGCAGGCCAACGACTATTGCACTTGGCGCACGGCGAAAGTAAACGAGCGTTTGGCGGGTGAAGGCGACGAAGGCGACTCCGGCAGCAGCAAAGGCGGCGGGTTGTTTGGTCGTAAGAAAAAGAAAGGTGACGCCGGCGACGCCGCCGAAGGCACTTCTGAGGACGGCGGCAAAACCAAAATTGCCATCGAAAACGGTAACACCCTACCCAACTACCGTCTGCCCACGGAGGCTGAATGGGAGTACGCTGCGCAGGCTCTTATCGGTACCCAGGAAACTGGCAACGAAAACCAGGAAAACAAGCGCATCTACCCCTGGGACGGCCGCCAAGTGCGGAACCCCTACGGTAAAGGCATGGGCCAGTTCCTAGCTAATTTCAAGCGCGGCCGCGGTGACTATGCTGGTATTGCCGGCTCGCTCAACGATGGCGCCATGATTACAGAGTACATCTACAACTACCCGCCCAACGACTACGGCCTGTACAACATGTCGGGTAACGTAAACGAGTGGGTACAGGACATCTATCGTCCGCTTTCCTACGAGGATGTGGAAGATCTGAACCCCTTCCGTCGTAACGGCTTCCTTGACCCCTCGGAGAAGTACGACAAGAAAGGTTACCAGTCCCTCATCGACGACCACGTGCGCGTGTACAAAGGCGGTTCGTGGCGCGATGTAGCTTACTGGCTCTCGCCCGGTACGCGCCGCTTTATGGCCGAAGATTCTGCCACGGCTACCATCGGTTTCCGTTGCGCCATGATCAACGCCGGCTCGAACAAGTAGTACCGTTGGCCTCGGCCTGACATGAAAAAGCCGCTTCGCAAGGAGCGGCTTTTTTGCTTTACAGCTTTTTTAGCGGGAACCTAAGTAGCGCCCTATCGGTCCGCTGTGGCAATGGTAGCAATGCTAACGGTGGCGGCCCCAGCGGCTAGCAGCACGGCAGCGCAGGCTTCTAAGGTAGCGCCCGTGGTTAGCACGTCATCTACCATAAGAATCCGTTGGCTGGCTACCAGTACCGGCTGCGCTACCTCGAAAACTTCGGCCACATTCTGCCAACGCTCCAGGCGGTTTTTGCGGGTTTGTGATTCGGTACCGGTGATGCGGCGCAGGCCATCGGCTTGCCAGGGGCAGCCCAAGCCGGTAGCCAGACCCTGGGCAAAGCTGTCGGCTTGGTTGTAGCCGCGCTGGGCCAGCTTGCGGGCATGGAGCGGAACGGGCAGGATCAGGTCGAAGGCCGTGGAGAAGCCCGCTTCGGCTAGCTCCTGCCCGTACCAGCGCCCCAACACCCGCCCGACGTCCTGCTGACCGCGGTATTTGAGCTGATGGAGAAGGTGCTGCACGCGGCCGTGCTTCTGAAAGCGCAGGTAGCTAAAGGCGTGTTCAATGGGGAGTTTGCCCCAGAAGCGGCGGGCCAACGGGTTGTCTTCGGCGGGTAGGCGGTGGTAGTCTGTGTAGGGCAGCTGGGCCCGGCAGGGCGTGCATAGGTGGTCTTCGCCTCGGGTTAATGGGTCCTGACAAGCCAGACAGACCTGCGGAAATACGAGCCCAACAAAGTCAGCGAGCAGGGTAGGAAACGGCATCTAATAGGAGAAATAAAAATAGCGGAGTACGGGAATAGGTAGCCAGCGCACCAGCCCTTGGCAGGACGCTGGCGAACTTCTCCCTAATTTTAAGGTTTAAACCCGACTCCTCGAAATGCGTCCGGCCCTCAATGCTGGCAAACCGACGGGAGGTGCCCGCTGCCGTGCGGTCAAGCGGCGTTTTTGTTCATTTCAATCCTTGCCTTTCTATGAGCCTCGTCTCAGAATTTAACGACTACCGCCAGCGCATGAACGAAAAGATCATGGCGGCTGATAATAAGGTGATTAAGCGGTTTTTCAACCTCGATACCAATACCTACCAGGAGGGTGCCTTGAACGTAAAAACCAAGGAGATGCTGGGCCTGGCCTGCTCTATGGTGCTGCGTTGCGACGACTGCATCAAATACCACCTGGGCAAGTGCTACGAGGAAGGCATCAACGATGAGGAAATCTACGAGGTCTTTGCCATTGCCAACCTGATTGGGGGTAGCATTGTGATTCCGCACTTCCGCCGCGCCGTGGAGTACTGGGAGGTACTGAAAGAGGAGGCCGGCGCGCTGGCTCCACCCCACTCCCACGACGCGTAACCATGCTGGACCCCCAGGAAACCGAGGCCCAGTTCGAGCAGCGCTGGTGGGAGCTGATGAACCAGTTGCGGGAGCGGTTCGGCAAAAAGCCCGACCTGAACGCGCTACTGCTGCTCATTGGCGTGCAGGAACTGGGCCAGGGCGCCGGCCCGTTTACCAAGGAGCAGAAGCAGGACCTGATGCACATTGCTACCTGCCGCCTGTTCAGCCTCTCGGGCTACTACGAGCTGGAGCAGGTGGACGAGGAAGGCTGGCCCCACTACCGGCTGGTGCACCCCGTACCGTTTGCCAACCTCAAGGAGCAGGAACGGATGCTGAAGTGGCACATTCTAGAGTATTTCGATTCTCAGGAGTAAGCCTTAAGCAAGGCTTCATACCTAATTTACACAGTCCCTACCCTTGAATATCATTTCCTATAACGTGAATGGCCTGCGCTCGGCCCTGAGCAAAGGGCTGGTGGACTGGGTGCGCGAGGCTCAGCCAGATGTGCTCTGTCTTCAGGAAATCAAGGCTGGGCGGGAGCCGCTCGATGTATCAGGGCTGGTGGCTCTGGGCTACCACGCCTACCTACACCCGGCCCGTAAGCCCGGCTACAGCGGGGTAGCCACGTTCTCGAAACAGGAGCCGTTGGCGGTGGTAGAAGGCTGCGGAACGGCGCTGTATGATGACGAAGGCCGAGTACTGCGCCTCGATTTCCCGGAGTGCTCCGTGCTGAATGTGTACATGCCTTCGGGAACCAGTGGTGCGGAACGCCAAGCGTTTAAGGTAGAATGGCTGCATTTTTTCCGGCGCTACGTGCGCGAGCTACAGGCTGCCGGCACGCCGCCCCTTATCATTGGGGGCGACTTTAACTGTTGTCAGCGCGACATCGACCTGCACAACCCCAAGGCCAATCAGCAGAGCCCTGGCTTCACGCCGGAGGAGCGGCAGTGGTTCCAGGATTTGCTGGCCGATGGCTACACCGATTCCTTCCGCCACTACCACGGCGACGCTACCGGCCACTACTCCTGGTGGACCTACCGGGCCGGTGCCCGCGCCCGCAACGTGGGTTGGCGTCTCGACCACTTGCTGGTAGACCAGCAGTTGCAGCCCCGCATTCAGGAAGCCCACTTGCTCCCCGATGTAGTCCACTCTGACCACTGCCCGGCTCAGCTCGTGCTAAGCCTCTAAGCGCTACCCATATAGAATCACCAGAGCCGCTATTCTTACCTCGTTGGAGGCAGGAGTAGCGGCTCTGGTGGTTCAGGCGGCCTGAGTGCCGGAGCTAGGAACTCAGAATGGCTTCGGCTACTTCCCGGCCCGAAGCCATGGCTGCATTCAAGGAGGGGTAGGCCGTATGGTCGCCGCACCGGTACAGGGTTTCGCCGAGCTTCAGCATCTGGCGGGCGGGCTGGCCGGGCGCGTACACGGGCAGGCCGTAGGGAATAAAATAAGTACGCAGATGCCGCCACTGCGCGGCAGCCGGACCAAACCAAGCGGTTAATTCCTGCCGCAGTTGCGCGGTAAGCTCGTCTTCGGAAAGGCCATGTTCGCCGTGCGTGCTCACTGAAACGAGCTGCTGACCGGCCGGGGCGTAGTGCGGCGCCACGTCGGAAGGGAAGGCCACGTTATGCGCCAGGCCCGTAGGGGAGGCGTTGAGCCGCAGCAGCTTATCGGGGCGGGCGGCCGTAGCCGGGGCCGCAAAGTAGGTGCAGGTAGTGCGGCGCCACTGCCGGGCCGGGGCATCGGCCGCGGGCGGCAGCAGACGGGCGGCGGCTTCTCCATCAACGGCCACAACTACGGCCGCGCCTGCGTAGGTAGTACCATCGGCGAGGTGTACCGTAGTGCCGTCGATGGCACTCACGGGCGCCTGCAGCCGGACGCTGCCTTGGGGCAGGCGAGCCGCCAGTTGCTCCGGAATTTGCTGCATACCCAGGGCAGGTAGGGCAGCCTCGCCTTCCACAAATTGCTTGAACACGAACTCGAAGAAGTTGGCGGCCGTGCCCAGGCTCCGGTCGAGGTATACGCCCCCGAAAAAGGGCCGGAAGAAGTTCTGAATGATTTGCTCGCTCCAGCCATACTGGCGCAGAAACGTTAGGGTGTCGAGCTGATTGGTGCTGTTGCGGCTGATGAGCTGCCCGCTGCTGAAACCGCGCACGTGCTGCACCAAGCTGGCGAGTCGGAGCTTGTCAGGCAAAGTGCCAACCCGCGAGGTAAGCGCCGAAAACGCAGCGGTTGGCTGTTGCAGTGGGTTTACCAGGGTAGTCTGCTGACCATCGGGCAGGCGAATGACGGCCCCGGAGCGGAACGCCCGCAGTTGCAGGGCGCCGTAGTCCATGAGGTGCTGAACCTCGGGGTACTTGGTTTGCAGCACCTGAAAGCCCCGGTCGAGGCGGAAACCCTCCGGCGTGACATCCGTCCGGACGCGGCCTCCCACCGCATCAGCGGCTTCCAGCACCAGCACGGGCCGGCCGGCGCGGTGCAGGTAACAGGCGCAAGTCAGGCCGGCCATACCGGCCCCAATGATAAGAATGGGCAGTTGAGAAGAGGGAGCGGCAGTAGTCATACCCTGCCCAAACTAGAAAACAGCCCGGAAGGTTGGGCTCCTCAGTAGAACGCCGCCCGCACTTCCGCGCAGTGCGGGCTTACTTGGCCCCAGCTGCCGGCTCTGGTGGGCAGGCCGGGCGCAAAGAAAAGCGTTCGGCCTCGCTGTAGCTGTCCAGGTCCGTGATATAAATGCGCGACCGGTCGTAGTAGAACTCCCCGGAAGGCCGCGCGCTACCCCCGCGAAAGCGACCTTTGAAGAACAGCTCCTCTGCCTTAATACTCTGGCGCCCTGTTGTTTCGCGCACCCGCCAGCGGCCGGTGGGCAAGCCCTTAAGTACGCTGCCTTCTATGCGCAGGCCGGCGTCGGTGCGGTACCAGGTGCCCTGGCCATCCCGCACTAGCGGTTGCCCGTCTTCGGTCCAAAACTGCTGAATGAGTAGCGTATCGCCCGTCCCAAAGCTCAGAATCTGTCGTTTCTGGCCCGAAGCATACCAGTAGGCCCAGGTACCTACCGGCCGGCCCGCGCGGTAATAGGCTCGGGTGGCTACCTCCCCATTGGGGTGAAATACTTCAAATACGCCTTCCTTTTGCCCATTCTTATACGCGCCGACTAGGGCCGGCTGGGCCGTGTGCATCCAGTAGTCGCGCACGTACCCGAAAAACAGGCCGGTGCTATCCAGGCGAGCGTGGCGCCGGATGCTGGCGCAGCCCGGCGGACACAACTCATACTCAGCGGTATAAAACAAGGCTACGCTGTCGGGCCCAAGCACCCGGTAGGGCCTAGCCGCCGCCATGGCTCTGGTAAGTAGCGGGCGGCGGCTAGAATCGGGCTGTTGCGCCACGGCCGATAGGGTAGCACTGAGAATTAAAACGCTGGTTAGCAGGAAAAGCAGGCTTCTAGAATACATAACGCCTTTTCTGAGTACAGGAAAGATAAGTAAGGCAACGGGCTAATAAGCAAGTAATAAGCGCGGTAGTGTCTGCATGGTATTGCCAGTTGTTATTCCGAGCGGAAGCAAAGAACTTGGGTTATCATTAGGAGCCTAAGCTAGATTCCTCGCTCCGGCTCGGAATGACAATCGGCTGTTTTTCAGGTTTTTAGATGAAAATCAGGCTGACTAACTTTGAACAAGTTCTACCTCAACGTAAGGCCGTGATGCAGCATGGAGCCGCAGCATCTCGCGTGCTGACGTTGCCATGCTACCTCAACAATGCGAGCGAGATGCTGCGGCTCCGCTTCGGGCATGACAGCTTGTTCGGCTACCGTGCGCGCAGCCTAAAAAAGCGGTTTGCGCTTCTTCATCACCTTGCGGGTTTTCATGGTATAAAGTTCTGCCACGCCGCTGCGCTTGAAGCTGGCGCGCCACACGCCCATGCTCTGGCCCAGCCGGTAGCCAGTGGCTTGGTCCTGGGGGTACTGCTTCTGAATCAGGGCGTAGTCGGCGGCCGCAATGTCCTGGCCTACCTCGCCGTGGCAGCGCAAACACACGGCATCATTGAGTACCACGGGGCGTTGGTAGGTAAACTCCTCGGTGGCGGGGCGGGCTACGCGGCGGGTTGTAGTGTCGGCAGCGTTGAGGTCAGCGGGCGGGAGGGCGGCCCGGTGCGCGGGGTTGCGCGGCCGCGGGCTTCTCCAGCTCAGCGCGGCCTGCAGCACTGTGGCCAGCGAATCGGTGGCGGGCAGGGCGGCGGGCCGGCAGAAGGGGAGGGCCGCCGCTACGCCGCCTTCCTGCAGCTTGGCGGCCAGCACCTGGCGCAGCTCCCGCTCGGCGGTGCGCGTTAAAGAGTCGCCAGCCCAGCCGGTGGCGCGTAGTAAGTCTTTGGGCATGATGCGCTTTACCTGCCAGTTCTCGGCTTCCACGGCCAGCTCCTTGGTGTTGCTCAGGTGCTCTACCTGGTCGGAGTTACAGGCGGAAAGAGGCAGTAAAAGCAGGGCGGTGCGGAACAGCAAACGCATAAGACAACGGGTTTAAAGACGGCAGGCAAAGGGACGCACTTCCGGGCATTCAACCAACAGCTACCCCCAGATGATTTCAGCTGCTTTACGGGCCGGAGCGGGCGGCCGCAAACCTACGCCGTTTCCAGCAGGTAGGTGCGCAAGGCTTCGTACTCGGGGGCTAGCAAGGTGCTGCGCTTGGGTTGGCGCAACAGGGCTTGCAGCTCAGTGGGCACCGGCACGGGCTGGCCGATAGCCGGCTCCACGGCGGCCGGAAACTTCACCGGATGGGCCGTTTCCAGGAAAATACCGCGGGCTTCGGGCTGCTGGCTAAGGTAGTCTTCCAGGGCGAAATAGGCCACGGCGCCGTGGGGGTCCAGCAGGTAGCCCGTGTGCTCGTGTACCCGCCGGATGGTGGCGCTAGTGTCGGCATCCGAAACGGAGTAGCCGCTGAGCAGGTCCCGAATGACGGGATACTCGTGGCGGAACAGCTCCAGGATGCGGCCAAAGTTGCTGGGGTCGCCCACGTCCATGGCGTTGGAAAGGGTAGGCACGGCCGGCCGGGCGGCGTACTGCCCGCTGGTAAGGTAAGCCGGCACGGCGGCGTTGGCGTTGCAGGCGGCCAGAAAGTGCGCCACCGGCAGCCCCGAAACGTAGGCCAGCAGCCCCGCGCACAAGTTGCCGAAGTTGCCGCTGGGCACGGCTACCACCGGCGGCTGGTTGGTGGCCGCCAAGGTCTGGGCCACGCCGTAGCAGTAGTACACCTGCTGGGGCAGCCACCGCGCTACATTAATGGAGTTGGCCGAGGTAAAGCGCCGCCGCGCCAGCAGCTCCGGGTCGCGGAACGCCTGCTTCACTAGGCGCTGGCAGTCGTCGAAGTTGCCCTGCACCTCCAGGGCCCGGATGTTCTGGCCCAGAGCCGTGAGTTGCTGCTCTTGCACCGGGCTTACCCGGCCGGATGGGTAAAGAATCACAACTTCCACGCCGGGCACGCCCAGAAACCCGCTGGCCACGGCTCCGCCCGTGTCGCCGGAAGTGGCTACTAACACCGTAACGGGCCGGGTTTCGTGGCGGGAAAAGTAGCCCAGACAGCGGCTCATGAAGCGGGCGCCCACATCCTTAAACGCCAGGGTAGGACCGTGAAACAGCTCCAGGGCACTGATTCGTGCGGTAACTGGCACCACCGGAAATGGAAAGCTGACGGTTTCTTCGCAGATGCGGCCCAGCTCGGTGGCCGGAATGGTGCTGCCCACATAGGGCTGTAGCACCGTGAAAGCCACCTCGGCAGGAGCCAGCTGGGGCAGCTGCTCCACGAAGCCGGCCGGAAAGCGCGGAATAGTTTCGGGGAAGTACAAGCCCCCGTCCGGGGCCTGCCCGGCCACGGTAGCCGCGTCAAAGTCAACAGTAGCGGCCTGGCGGTTAAGGCTGTAGTAACGCATGGTAATCGGAGGTAGGAAGGAGAAGCTGGCCAGGATGATGGATAGGGTTTCGGAGGCCGGCCCGCGGCGGGAAAAGCAGCGTCTTAGTTTTCATCGACCAGCACCTGGCAGCCCACCGGGTTAATGGTGGTCAGGTAGGTGAGGTAGTCGAGGCCGAGGCGCTGGTAAGTGGCGTGCATGACGTTTTCTACGGCGCGGGCCGTGGCTTCGTCCTGGCTGAGCATAAACAAGGAGGGGCCCGAGCCGGAGATACCGCCGCCCAGGGCCCCGGCAATGCGGCTACCCTCCTTCACATCCTGAAAGCCTGGAATCAGAATGCTGCGCACAGGCTCCACAATCACGTCCTCCAGGGAGCGGCCAATCAGGGCGTAATCGTGCTGGAGCAGGCCGGCCACTAACCCGCCCACGTTGGCCCACTGCCGGATGGCGTCGCGCAGGGGCACTTCCTGCTTCAGAATCTTGCGGGCATCGGAAGTTTTTATTTCAATCTGCGGGTGCACAACCGTCACGAACAGGGGCGGGGCATCCAGCGCTACAATGTCGGGCGTGGGGGTAGTGGCCCGAATCAGGGTTACGCCGCCGTAAATGGCCGGGGCAATGTTGTCGGCGTGGCGCACTCCGGAGGCTACCTCTTCGCCGTACATGGCAAATTGCACCAGCTCGGGCTTGCTGAAGTGGTTGCCTAACAAGTAGTTAAGCCCCGCCACGGCGCCCGCTGCGCTGGCCGCGCTGCTGCCAATACCACTACCGGGCCGGATGGCTTTGCGAATGCGCACCTCCACCCCAAGCGGTTCCGGAATGGCATGAAGCATGGCCAGCAGAGCCGCGCCCGCCACGTTCTGGGTGGGCTCCGTGGGCAGGTTGAACTCGTCGTCGTTGATAAGCACCACCCCGGGCTGCTCGATCAGCCGTAGCTTCATCACGTCGTTGGGCTCGTGTAAAGCAAAGCCGAGCACGTCAAATCCGCACACCACGTTGGCTACGGTAGCGGGCGCTAGCACCGTAATAGAAGCTGAAGAAAAAAGCATGAAGCAAGTAAAAGGGGTAGGGTAACGCGAAGCTAGAAATCTGGCGGCAGCTTCGCGTACGGGTAAACAGCTTACGGAGCTGAAGCGTAGCCCACCGCCTGTCGAGAAGGCGCGGTAGGCTGCGGTTCTTCAGCCGCCTGCCTAATCAGGACTGTACGGCGCGCAGCACATCGGCAAATACGCCGGAGGCCGTTACCTCGGCGCCCGCGCCGGCGCCTTTGATAACCAGGGGCTGCTCCACATAGCGGTTGGTATAGAATAGCACGGCGTTGTCCTTGCCTTGCAGCGAGTATAGGTCGTGGGTGGGGGGTAGGGCCTGCAGACCTACCCGGGCCTGCCCCGCCCCGAAACTCGCCACAAACCGCAGCTTCTCCCCGTTGGCCGCGGCTGCGTCATACAAGGCCCGGAAGTGGGGCTCGTGCACGGCCAGTTGCTCGTAGAAAGCCGGTACGTCGCCTTCCAGGCAGGAGGTGGGCAGAAACGCTTCGTTGTGAATGTCGCTCATTTCCAGCGCGTACCCGGCCTCGCGGGCCAGAATCAGGATTTTGCGAGCCACGTCCACCCCCGTCAGATCGAGGCGGGGGTCGGGCTCGGTGTAGCCTTCGGCCTGGGCCTGGCGCACTACCTCGGCAAAGGGCCGGGAGCCGTCGTAGTTGTTGAATACAAAGTTCAGGGTGCCCGACAGCACTGCTTCCATGCGCTGCACCTCGTCGCCGCTACGCAGCAGGTCGCCCAGGGTCCCGATGACGGGCAGGCCCGCGCCCACGTTGGTTTCAAACAAAAACTGGGTATTGAACTCCTGAGCCAATGACTTCAGGCGCGCATAGTTCTGATAATCAGAGGAAGCCGCTACCTTGTTGCAGGCTACCACGGCCACGCTGCGCGCCAGCAACTCGGCGTACACCTGCGCTACCTCCGCGCTAGCCGTTACGTCCACGAACACGGTGTTGCGCAGGTTTAGGGCCAGCAGCTGCTCGGTAAGGGCCTTCAGGCTCAGGGGCGGTCCGGCGGCCAGGGCCGTTTGCCAGTCCGCGAGGTCGATGCCTTCCTCATCGAGCACGAACTGCCGGCTGGTGGCCAGGCCCACTACCCGCAGGTTCAGGCGCAGCTTTTCGCGCAGCCAGGGCTGCTGCCGGGCCAGCTGTTCCAGCAGCTTGCGGCCCACGTTGCCCACGCCGGTAACCACCACATTCACCTGCCGAGTAGTGGCCTCAAAGAAGGTTTCGTGCAGCACGTTAATAGCCTTGCGCACATCCTGCTGGCGGATAACAGTGGAAATGTTCTTCTCCGAAGAGCCCTGCGCAATGGCCCGAATGTTCACCCCATTTTGCCCCAGAGCCCCAAACAGGCGCCCACTGATGCCGGGGTGGTTTTTCATCTGCTCCCCCACTAGGGCCACAATGGCCAGCTCCTCCTCACAATACAAGGGGTCGAGGCGGCCGGCGCTGATTTCGGCGGCAAACTCCGCGTCGGCCGCCTGCCGGGCCTGCTGCGCATCGGTAGCGCGCACGGCCACGGAAATCGAGTGCTCCGAAGAGCTTTGGGTAATGAGAATCACGTTGATCTGCTCCTGGGCCAGGGCCGCAAACAGCCGCCGCGAAAAGCCCGGAATGCCCACCATGCCGTTGCCCTCCAGCCGCAGTAAGGCCACCGGCCCGATGCTGGAAATGCCGCGCACCATAGCGTGGTTGGCGGGCGGGGCTACTTCAATTAGGGTGCCGGCATCTTCGGGGGCAAACGTGTTCTTGATCCAGAGCGAAATGCCCCGGTGCATAACCGGTTGAATGGTAGGCGGGTAGAGAACCTTGGCTCCGAAGTGCGACAACTCCATGGCCTCTTGGTAGGAGATGTGCGAAATGGGACGAGCGGCCCGCACCAGACGCGGGTCGGCCGTCATCATCCCGCTCACGTCGGTCCAGATTTGTAGCTGGCTGACCCCCAGCGCCCCGGCAAAAATGGCGGCTGTGTAGTCGGAGCCGCCGCGGCCTAAAGTGGTAGTGGTGCCATCCGGGGCTGCGGCCACGAAGCCCGGCGCCACGTACAGGGCCGTCTCGGCCCCATTCACGGCGGCCTGAATCTGGGCGTTGGTGGTAGCAAAATCTACGGTGGCGTGGCCGTAGCGGGCATCGGTGCGCAGAAGCTGCCGACTGTCCAGCCACTGATGAGCCGTACCCCGCGCCCCCAGCCCCGCCGCTACCACCTGCGAGGACAGTAACTCCCCGTAGCTCACTAGCCGGTCCAGGGTGCGGGCCGAAAGTTCGCCCAGGGCAAAAACACCGTCGCAGAGCCGCTCTAGTTCATTGCAGTAGCTTTTCACGAAGCTCAGCACCGCGCTCTGTCCCGTAATCGGGAGCAGTTCGCGCACTACGTCGAGGTGGCGCTGTTCCAGTTCCTGCAGTTGCTCCCGGTAGCCGGCATCAGCGGCGGCAGCGCGCCGGCCGGCACTAATCAGGGCATCCGTCACGCCACCCAGGGCCGAAACGACTACCACGGTGGGCTGCTGGCGGGCGGCGGCTTCGACCAGCGCTAAAACGCGGTTAATGTTGGCGGCCGAAGCCACGGATGAACCTCCGAATTTGAGAACCTGCATAAGCGTCACGTCAAGGGCACTACCAGTGAAAAGGACAAGAAAAAGCCCGCGTCGGTCCGGCAGCTCCCTCAGGTGGGGCTTACCGGCGAAGCGGGCGGCGAATACGAGGTGAAAAGGAGTTCCGCGGCCCGCTTAGCGGGTTGTAGTCACGGTTGTCCCGGTGGCAATCGGGCTGATTGTCAGAGCGCAAGGGGTAGCATGGAAGGCACGAAGCAAAGCCATGAGCGCGGGGTTGAGGGCCGTAAAGTAGGAATTTTTTGAAACGATAACTGTTTAGGATAGAAATAATTTGACTGCTAACTGACCCTCGTTGGCGCGCTCCGAGCTGGCAGCGCCTACCGCAGGTGGCGCGCTTACGGGGGCGCTATTAAGGAATTATCAGGCACAGAAAGCGCGCAAACAGGAAGGCTTTTACCACTTCTGATCCAAGCGGTTCAGCCCTGTTTAAGGTCGGCATTGATTCCGTACCTTTGCACTCCCAATACATTTTCTGAAGGCAAGATGCTAGACAAACTGGAGGCCATCCAACGGCGCTTTGAGGACGTGAGCGAGCAGCTCACCCAGCCCGAAGCCATGAGCGACATGAAACGCTTCAAGGCCCTCAACAAAGAATATAAGGACCTCGGCAAAATCGTGACCGAGTACAAGGCCTACCAGAACGTGCTGGCCAACATTGATAGCGCCAAGGAAGTTATTGCGACCGAAAAGGACGAGGACTTCCGCCAGATGGCCAAGGACGAGCTGGAAACGCTGTACCCGGAGCAGGAGCGGCTGGAAGCCGTTATCAAGGAGCTGCTGATTCCCAAGGACCCGAACGACAGCAAGGACGTTATCATGGAAATCCGGGCCGGGGCCGGGGGCGACGAGGCGGCTATTTTCGCTGGCGACTTGCAGCGCATGTACATGCGCTACGCCGAAAAGCAGGGCCTGCGCATGGACCTGATTGATGCTACCGAAGGCACCTCAGGCGGCTACAAGGAAATTATTCTGGCCGTGAAGGGCGAGGACGTATACGGCAAGCTCAAGTTCGAGTCGGGGGTGCACCGCGTGCAGCGCGTGCCGGCCACCGAAACCCAGGGCCGCATTCACACCTCGGTAGCCTCTATTGTGGTAATGCCGGAGGCGGAGGAACTGGACGTAGAAATCGACATGAACGATGTGCGCAAGGACCTGTTCATGTCGTCGGGGCCGGGCGGTCAGTCGGTAAACACTACCTACTCGGCCGTGCGCCTAACCCACTTGCCCACCGGCATCGTAGCCCAGTGCCAGGACCAGAAGTCGCAGCTCAAGAATTTCGACAAGGCCCTGGGCGTACTTCGCTCCCGCCTCTACGAAATTGAGCTGGCCAAGAAAAACGAAGCTGAAGGCGCGGCCCGCAAGAGCATGATTGGCGGCGGCGACCGGTCGGACAAAATCCGGACGTATAACTACCCCCAGGGCCGCGTCACCGACCACCGCATCGGCTACACGGTGTACAACCTGAGCTCCGTCATGGACGGCAACATCGACGACTTTGTGGAGCAGCTCCGCATTGCTGAAAGCGCCGAGCGCCTGAAGGAAGGCGTCGGCTAGGATACGTTAACGCTCTCAGCCCCGTTTGTCATCCTGAGTGCAACGCAGGACCTTATCACGTAACAACGACAGCCGTTTCGGCGTGATAAAGTCCTACACTGCGCTCAGGATGACGTTTTTAAGTTAGCTTACTGCCATCTATGCGCTTTTTACTCCCGCTGCTTCTGCTGCTCTCGGCCGCTACGGTGCTGCTACCCGGCTGTGAGCCCAAGGAAGACCTCGTAACGACCGACAGCAGCGCCCGGCTGGAGTTTTCCCTTGACACGGTGAAGTTTGATACCGTGTTCGTGACGGTAGGCACGGTAAGCAAGCGCCTGTGGGTGTACAACCGCAACCCGCGGGCGGTACGCGTGTCGGAAATCAGCCTGCAAAACCAACCCGGCATCACCTACAACCTGCTCATTAACGGGGATGCCGGCAGCGTAGCCCGCGACGTGGAAATCCGGGGCAAGGACAGCCTGCTGGTGCTGGTGCGCGCTACTATTGACCCCACGCCCAGCGACGGGAAGCCTTTCCTGCTGGCAAGTGACCTCCGGTTTCGCACCAACGGCAACGACCAGCAAGTGAAAGTGGTCAGCTACGGCCAGAATGCCTACTTCCATGATCGGGATGAAATTAAGGCCAACACCACCTGGAAGGCCGATAAGCCCCACGTTATCTACAATTCGGTGGTGGTAGGGCCGGGCGTCACGCTCACCATTGCAGCTGGTGCGCGCATCTACTCGCACGCCGGTTCTTTTCTGGTCGTGAAAGGCCGGCTGCTGTGTAACCCCACGTACCAGCCTACCGGTCCCATCAAGCCGAATGATCCTAACCTGGTGCGCTTCGAGGGTGACCGACGCGAAACCGAATATGCCGAGCGGCCTGGCCAGTGGGGCGGCCTGGAGTTTGATCTGGGCAGCCAGGGCAACGTGCTGCGCTACACGCTCATAAAAAATAGTACGCTGGGCGTTTATCTGTACAATCCCTTCAATGAGCAGCCCCGCCCGCAGGTGCAGCTTGAAAAAGTTGAGCTACGTAATATTTCTACCCTCAACAGCGGTTACCCGTTTGATGGGGCAGCCTTACTGAGTTTGTGCGGTGACGTAACGGCCAATAATACACTGATTAGTAACTGTGAGCAGTATGCGGTTTATGCCGTGCAAAACAGCCAGGTTCAACTTGATTACTGCACCATTGCCAATTATACCTTTGGCACCCGCAACCAGCCGTCCGTGTTGCTCTCGCCCGAGGCACCCTTCAAGGCTATTAGCGGCCGGCCGTTGCCCGCCCTTGCTCCGCGCCTGACCATGCGCAACTCCATTGTGTGGGGCAATTCCCGGAACCTGGAGGAGCTGGCTTTTATGAACGGGGAGCAATACGCGGGCAACATCAACATCAGTACCAGCGTGTTGCTGACCAAGAAGTACAACAACACGGGGCCGCTGGGACAGGCTAAAAACGGCAACATCCTGAATCCGCAGGAAGGCCCGACCTACCTTTTCTATAGCACCCCCTCCCGCCCCCGAGGCAAAACGCTGGACTATCAGCTCGACACCCTTTCACCGGCCAGCAACAAAGCCGTGGCCTTGCCGGGTATCAGCACCGATCTGCTCAACCGCCCCCGCCTCAGCCCGCCCGATATTGGGGCCTACGAGCGGAAAAATCCGTAAGCAGCCTATGCACTTTATTCAGAAGCGGTTGCGCCTGCCGGCCGTAAGCCGGGGCTTTCATTTGATTACCGATTTGCTAGTAGCTGAACTACCGGAGCTGGAGCAGCTGCAGGTCGGAACGGCTCACTTTTTTATTCAGCACACCTCAGCCAGCCTGAGCATCAACGAAAACGCGGACCCCACCGTGCGCCACGATTTCGAGCAGTTCTTCAACCGCACGGTACCAGAAAACGCCCCCTACTTCCGCCACACCCAGGAGGGACCAGACGACATGCCGGCGCATATCAAAGCCAGCCTGCTAGGCCACGCCGTGAGCGTGCCCATCAGTCAGGGCCGGCTGGCGCTAGGTACCTGGCAGGGTATTTACCTGGGCGAGCACCGTAACCACGGCGGTCGGCGGTGGGTAGTGGCTACCTTAATGGGCAAGTAACAGTAGCTACAACTAGGGGTAAAAGGCACTGCCTAAGCGGAATAGGCAGCGTAAGCAAGCCATGCGCCTGAAGTTTGCGTATAGGGCAGAAAGCCTCCCTATCATGTTTGCCGCCCTGTTTCTGTCATCCGCCAAAGTCGCCTCGGCTACCTCGCTTTACGCCGCGGTACTCCTAGGTATGTGCGGTATGGATGCGAAACGCAACGAGCCACCCGCTACCCGGAAGGCTACCACGCAACAGGCGCGGCCGGGGCGTGCTGCCCGATATAGTGCGCCTGCTGCTACCCGCGTGGTGCGCCTGACGAATGATTCCTTGGCCGGCCAGCCGTTCGGCGAGGAGCCGACAGTACAGGAGCTGCTGGCCACCGGGGCAAAGGTAGTGGCACGCCGGCCCCACAAGAACTTGCACGAAGCCGGCCAGATAGACACCATTCTGCTGGTGCGGCACCAGGGCAATGTATTTGAGTTCTACCGGGCCCCGGAGAAAGACCTACTGCGCGACGCTACCATTACCAACTTTCAGCCAGCTTATGGGCGGCGCCTGCGCACCCGTCTGGAGCCGGCTTGCCGCTCGGCAGCTTCCACCACTGATAAGGTCCGGATTGGCGACACGGAGCGCACCAACTACGTGTCCGTTATCTACCAAAGTGGCCGCCTAAGCGCCGTGCACGTGGAGCCCTACCTGGATTAGGAATTTACCGCACCACGCGACTCTGCACTGAATAGCGCACCGAGTCGAACAGCACGAGCTTCTGCACGCCGCGCACCTGGTAGCTGGCTACCTGCCCGTTCTGGCAACGTAGGGTCATGGTTTTGGCCGAGTATACCAGCGGGTTATCCTGGGCTACCGTGGCGGTAAGCTCCCGCACCGTGGAGCCCTCACTCAATACGGTAAGTTGCTCTACCGGGTGCTCGGTGCCGGGCTGACGACGGTAGCTGCGGCGAGTAAAGCCTTCGGCTGTCGCGGCAGAATCTACTTGGTATAAACCACGGAGGGCAGGTTTATTGATGTCGGCCTGCTGGAAAATCTGTAGTTCCTTGGCCCAGTCCAGTTGGGTTACCCGGGTGGTTTCCTGCTGGCCGTCACGGAGCAGAACCTGCTTTTCCACGGCGGGCTGGCGCTGATTCAGCAGGGTAGCCTGCGTTTCTAGAAAGCCCAGTAAGTTGAAATACGCCGGCTTCCGATTTGCCGGGTTGGGGCGCACGGTAGCATCCTCGCCGGCCTCACAGGCGGCAAGAAACACGACCATGCTAGCCAGCCAGAATGAACTACGCATTCGGGACTGTTTCGGGGCGCAACAGGCTTTGACCGCCCATAACTTCGGGTTGGGGCAGGCCCATGAGCTGCAATACCGTAGGGGCAATGTCGCCGAGCTTGCCATCGGTGAGGGTGCCGCGGTAGTCGTTGGAAGCCAAGATGCAGGGCACCAGGTTGGTCGTATGGGCCGTGTTGGGCGTGCCGTCCGGGTTAATCATCATATCGGCGTTGCCGTGGTCGGCAATGATGATGCAGGCGTAGTCGGAGGCCAGGGCCGCTTCAACAACGCCGCGGGCGCACTCGTCCACAGCTTCGGCAGCCTTCACGGCGGCGGCAAACACGCCGGTGTGGCCTACCATGTCGGTGTTGGCAAAGTTCAGCACCACGAAGTCAGCCGACTTGGCTTGCAGCTCGGGCACCAAGGCGTCGCGCAGCTCGTAGGCGCTCATTTCGGGCTGCAGGTCGTAAGTTGCTACCTTGGGCGAAGCGCGCATGATGCGCTTCTCGCCCTCAAACTCCACCTCGCGGCCCCCGGAAAAGAAGAAGGTTACGTGCGGATACTTCTCCGTTTCGGCAATGCGAATCTGGGTTTTATGGTTCGCCGCCAGCACTTCGCCCAGGGTTTCTTCCAAGTTGTCCTTCTCGAAGATGGGCGTGACGCCGGTAAAAGTGGCGTCGTAGTTGGTCATGGTGAGGTAGTGCAGGCTGAGCCGGCGCATCTCAAAGGCGTGGAAATCCTGCTGGGTTAGGGCCTGCGTGATTTCCCGGCCCCGGTCGGTGCGGAAGTTAAAGCACAGCACTACGTCTCCTTCCTTGATGGTAGCCAGCGGCTGCCCGTCGGCCCCTACTTTGATGATGGGCTTCAGGAATTCATCCGTTACTCCTTCTTTATAGGAGTCCTGCATGCTCTGGATCAGGTTCTGCGACGGGGTGCCCTTGCCGTTTACCAACAGGTCGTAGGCTACTTTCACCCGTTCCCAGCGGTTGTCGCGGTCCATGGCGTAGTAGCGGCCCACGATGGAGGCAATCTTGCCGCTGGCTCCGCGCTGCAGGTGCTGCTCCAAGTTATTCACGTAGCTGACGCCGCCCTTGGGGTCGGTATCACGGCCATCGGTGAAGGCATGAATGAACACGTTGTGCACATCAGCATCATACGCTAAAGTGCACAGGGCTTTCAGGTGCTCAAGGTGGGAGTGCACGCCACCATCGGAGAGCAGGCCCATCAGGTGCACGGGCTTATTGTTAAGGCGGGCGTATTCAAAGGCTTTCACCAAAGCAGGCATGGCGCCCAGCTTCCGCTCCCGAATGGCTTTGTTGATGCGCACCAGGTCTTGGTACACCACGCGGCCGGCCCCGATGTTCATGTGGCCCACCTCGGAGTTGCCCATTTGCCCGTCGGGTAAACCCACGGCCTCGCCAGAAGCTTGCAGGCGGCTGTGGGGGTAGCGCTGAAACAGCGAATCGACGAAGGGCGTACGCGCCTGATCAATAGCCGATACCTCTTTGTTCTGCGCCAGACCCCAGCCGTCCAGAATCACCAACAATACCTGTTTGTTCATGGCAGCAAAGATAGGCCAGATGGGCCGAAACGCCCGCATTTTCCCTAACTTGGCTGCCAGGCCAGGCAGTTAAAGGTGCCAACCTGAAGGCCAGCTCAGGTTGGCATAGTTTTGGTGAGCTGCATGACGAACTCTTTACACTAACATGAAACGCAACTTCTTTTTGGCCTTCGCCCTGGTGTGGGGCCTGTTGCTGTCGGTGGGAGCCCTGGCACAGGGCGAAGCTTTTGGTCCCGTACGCAATGCCATCCGCAGCTCCTCCTCGCGCGATTTGGCCGAGTTTTTTGCTCCTACCGTGGAGCTGAGCTTCGACGGGGACAAGCAAAGCTACAGCGCTACCCAGGCCGAGTTCGTGATGAAAGACTTCTTCGCGAAACACTCCCCGGCTTCTTTCGATTTCATTCACTACGGCGGCAGTAACGAAGGTACGCCCTATGCCGTGGGCAAGTACACCGGAAAAGATGGCGCCTACCGCATGTTTGTGAAAATGAAAGCGGCCGGCGGCAACCTCAAAATTGCTACCATCGACTTCACTAAGGAGAACTAGCTTCTCTTCCCATTGCCTCTCTCCCAGCGCCGCGAAGCTTCTTCGCGGCGTTTTTTTGTGCCCGGTCGGGCCGGCAATTCGCTTTGTGTAACTTCGTAAATCCCGGGGGAATAGCGGAAAATTCTGTCCCGTGGTTTCTGTGGAAGTCACCGGAAACCATTGATGGTTAAGTAGGGGCATTTTTGACTATTTTTGCCCCGTGCAAACGCCCTCCTACCTCACCCCGGAAGCTCTATCCACCTTTATTCGCACGGCCCTGGCCGAAGATGTCGGCGACGGCGACCATTCGGCGTTGTCGGCCATTCCGGCAACGGCGCGCAATCGGGCCCACTTGCTGATCAAGGATGAAGGCGTACTGGCCGGTGTGGAATTGGCCCGTCACATCTTTCGGAAGGTAGATGCCGACCTACAGGTTGCGCCGCGCCTCGAGGATGGTACTCGCGTAAAGCACGGCGACATTGCCTTTACCGTGGAGGGCCGCGCCCAAAGCATTCTGACGGCGGAGCGGCTGGTACTCAACTGCATGCAGCGCATGAGCGGCATTGCAACCCGCACGGCCCACCTCACTAGCCTGCTGGCCGGCACCCAGGCCCGTCTGCTCGACACCCGCAAGACAACGCCCAACTTCCGCATGTGCGAGAAGTGGGCGGTCCTGATTGGGGGCGGCGTCAACCACCGCTACGGCCTGTTCGACATGATTATCCTGAAGGACAACCACGTGGACTACGCCGGCGGCATTCGGCAGGCTATTGAGGCTTCCCGCGCCTACCTGGCAAGTACTGGCCGGCAGCTACCCATTGAAATAGAAACCCGCAGCCTGGCCGAAGTGCAGCAGGCCCTGGAGGCCGGCGGCATCGACCGGATTATGCTTGATAACATGGCCCCGGCGCAACTGCGCGAGGCCGTGGCCCTGGTAGCGGGCCGCTACCCCCTGGAAGCCAGCGGCGGCATCACTGAAGAAACCATTGCCGAGGTAGCCGCTACCGGCGTCGATTACATTTCCGTTGGGGCCCTTACCCATTCCATCCGGAGCCTCGACATGAGTTTGAAAGCCTTTTAATAAGTGGCTAGTTGTCAGGTGCCGGTTACCAGTTTGTTCTTCGGAATAGTACAACTGTTAACTGGCAGCCGGCACCTAGCAACTGACAACTAATACTCCATGCAACTTCCCAACCAACGCGGCGGCTACCGGCAGCAGCAACAGCAGCAAGGCGCTTCGCCGCTGGCCATTCGCACGAAAAAGCACCAGCTCGACACCGATACCTACACCAAAATGGCCATGGCCCGGGTGTGGCGCCGCGAGTGGTGGTACGCCCTCATTCCCTTCGTTATTGGGTTGCTGCCCGCCATTATCTGGCCCTCGTGGTGGTGGCTGGCCGGGGCTTTGCTCCTAACGCTGCTGTACGTGCTGTTCCGCTCGGCTCAGGTAACGGGCGTGACGCAGGTTGAGCAAACGAAGCCTCTGTTCGAGAAGTTGGGCTATGAGTTTGACAATAAGAAGATTGTGCTGCGTCGTAACGAAAAGGAGGGCATGCGCCTGACCTGGGACATGATTGGCGACGTAAAGCGCCAGGCCGATGGCTACCTACTGTCCTTGCGCGCCCCGGAACTGCCCCAGGAGCTGAAAGGCTGGCGCCTGTGGCTGGCTAAAACCTTTGATACCCCCATTTTCCTGCAAGTGCCGGACCGCATCTTCAACTCGCCCAACGACCAGAAGCTGTTTGATGCCATGCTGCGCCGCAAAAACCTGCTGCCCGGTGGCGGTCCGGTAGCTGCCTAAAGCCCGGCCTTAACTTGCCCGGTCGTTTTTTCGTCATACCTCTTATTCAAGATTCCGTTTTCCTTCTCATGAGCAAGCAACTCGTACTTTCTGCCCTGGCCCTGGCTACGCTGGCCCTGAACGCGTGCAGCAGCGAACCTTCAGACTGGCGCGCCGACAAAAAAGTATCGGTAGACATGGTAGAGCCTGGCAGCCGCTCTTCTGACAACTTCGACCAGAACACGGAAGAAGCCGCCCACCAATCGAAGGGTGGAGCAATTGAGCGCCCCATCAACTCGGAAGTAACCCTGGACGAGCCCAACGCCCGCGACCGGGTAACGGCCGAGGAAGTTCGTACGGCCGATGCCAAAGACGCTACCCATACCAGCAGCGCCGAGGCCATTCAGAGCGACAAAAAAGCCACCAGCGACCAAAAGGCTGAAACGGCAGAGCCTACGCCCAAAAACTAACGTCGGGCTTATGGTATCTTTTTGGAAATCAACGGTAACGGCTGTTTTGCTGGCCTCCGGAGCTGTACTGGCCGGCTGTCAGTCGAAGCCCGCGGAGCAGGCTGCCACTACGGCGGCTGCCGCCACCGCACCTGCCGATAGCACGGCGCTGCCCGTGGCCACGGCTGCCTACCTCTGCCCCATGGGCTGCGAGGGTAGCGCCAGCAACAAGCCCGGCAAATGCCCGGTTTGCGCCATGGACCTGGAGCCTAACCCGGCCGCTACGCCTGCCAAGGCGCTTTGATTTAAACAAACGGGGGTTCATATTTGCAGCGCTGTTGCAAATATGAACCCCCGTATTTGCTCATAAAACGAGAAGGGGCGTGTAAGCGCCCTTTTGTCGTTTTAGTACCTGCTCTGTTACTTATGCTGCCTGCGCCCCCCCAAGAATGGTTTAGTACCTGGTTTGACTCGCCGTACTATCATCGGCTCTACCGGGCGCGAAACGACGAGGAGGCCCGCGCTTTTCTGGCGAAATTGCTACGGTACCTGCACCCTAAGCCAGAGGCTCGCCTCTTGGACCTGGCCTGCGGCAAAGGGCGGCACGCGCTCTACCTAAGTGAGCAGGGCTATGACGTAACGGGGTTGGACCTGTCGCCGGAAAGTATTCGTTACGCCCAGCAGTTTGCCCATGAGCACCTGCACTTTCAGGTGCACGACATGCGGCAGCCTCTGCTTACTGGGCCCTTTGACTTCATTTTCAACTTGTTTACCAGCTTCGGCTACTTCGCGCAGGAGGCCGACAACGTAGTGGCTCTGCGTAACGCGGCCGCCGCCCTGCGGCCCGGGGGCAAAATGGTCATCGACTTCCTGAACACGGACCTGACCATCCGGCAGCTGGTAGCGCACGAAACTAAGCGGGTGGAAAACACGGAGTTCCGGCTGTACCGCCATTTCCAGCACGACTTCATCGTGAAAGAAATCCGCTTCCAGGACGATGAGGGCCGAGAGCAACACTTTGAGGAGCGGGTGCGCGCCCTCAGTCAGGAGCGGTTCGAGGAGTACTTCCGAATGGCGGGCCTGCGCCTGGTGGAAGTGTTAGGCGACTACCACCTCACTGCCTTCGATGCCGCTACCAGCCCCCGCATGATTTTCGTGCTCAAGAAATAAACTAGTCAGGTGGCGGCCAGGGGCAAGATCTATTAGGTCTTTCCTCCTGAGTCTGCTGCCTCACCCCTCACTTTACTGCCCATGTGGTTTGCCGTTTTTGCGTTGTTTCTGACTGTGCTGGGAGCCGGCTGGCTGACCCGACTGGTCCCAACGGCCCGCACCACCTGGATGAAGCCGCTGCTGGCTTTTAGCGGGGCCTACTTGTTCACGCTCACCGTTACGCACCTATTACCAGAGGCCCTACAGATGCAGCCCGGGCACCGAGTAGGTTACTTCGTGCTGGCGGGTTTTTTTGGGCAAATGCTGCTGGAGGTTTTCTCGCAGGGCGTGGAGCATGGACACGTTCATCATCATACTGAGCACGCGGGTAGGGTGCCTTTCCTGCTGCTGTCGTCTTTGGTTTTGCACTCGTTTCTGGAGGGTAGCATTTTGGTGAAAACCCCGGCGGCCGGCGACGTAAGCCAGAATTTCTACGCCATTCTGGCTGGGGTAGCTCTGCACCACATTCCGGCGGCCTTTGCCCTGATGGCGGCCTTGCTGCTGCGCCTGGGCTCTTTCCGGCGGGCGTTGCCCTACCTGCTGGTGTTTGCCGTGGCGGGCCCGGCCGGTATTATTGTAAGCAACTTCGTAGTGTTGGAGCAACTCCTGACCGGCGGCCTGTACGCGGCCCTGCTCGGGTTAGTAGCCGGTAACTTCCTGCACGTTTCTACTACCATTCTCTTCGAAACCAGCCCTGACCACAGCCTGAATGTGCGCAAGCTGGTAGCCACCCTGGCCGGCTTGCTGCTGGCCCTGCTAGTGGATGTGGGGTAGGAGGCCAATGGTGGCTAGTGTTAGAGTTGATTTTAGAGACGCCCACGCTAGCACTATAAATACAGAGAAGAGCTTATTTCGACCCCAAAGTCAAAGGCTGTCTTACAGAGCGCCGCCGCAGCATCTTGCATGCTGATGTTGCCATGCTACCTAACAATTCGAGCGAGATACGGTGGCGGCGCCTTTGCAAAGCGGCCCGGTAATCTGTTACCCGCTTACGCCGGAACAATAGCTACTTCAGCAGACAATTTGAGACTAGAGCAGGTACAGACTCAACACGTAACCTTAGCAAAACGAGTTAACATACTGGATTAGCTAGGGCCACAAAAAAGCGCCTTGCTCAGCTGAGCAAGGCGCTTTTTGATTTATGAACCAGCTACCAGTTAGCGGCGTGGGGTGGTCCGGCGAACCGGGGCCTTTGCAGGAGCTTTCTTGGCCGGAGCGGCGGCTTTCACCGGAGCGGGCGGAATAGCAGGAGCGGGGCCGTACTTGGTTTCAGCGGGGTTCGGGTCGCCGGGCAGGTACACGTCGAACTCTACGCGGCGGTTGAGGGCGCGGCCGGCCTCCGTGGTGTTCGGAGCAATCGGCTTGCTTTCCCCGTAGCCATGCGATACGATGCGGTCCTCCGGGATGCCTTTGCGCAGCATGTAAGCACGGGCCGAGGCAGCACGCTCATCCGAGAGACGCAGGTTGTACTCGTCGTTGCCTACGTTATCGGCGTGGGCCGAGATGCCGAGGAAGTAATCTGGGTAGTCGTTCAGGATTTGCACCAGGCCGTCCAGAGTCGGGAACGAAATCGGCTTCAAAGTCGCCTTATTGAACTCGAACTGAATGTACTTGGTAGCCTCCTGCAGACGCTTTTTCTCCTCAACCTTCATTTCCGGGCAGCCTTTGTTGGAGGCCGGGCCGGGGCGCTGCGGGCAGCGGTCCTGGTAGTCGGGTACACCGTCACCGTCGGAGTCAACGGGGCAGCCATTGGCGTCTACTTTCACGCCGCCGGGCGTGTCGGGGCACTTATCATTCTGGTCGATTACCCCGTCGTTATCGGAGTCGGGGCAGCCTTGCAGTTCAGCCTTGCCAGGAGTGTCGGGGCACTTGTCGTCGCCGTCGCGCACACCATCACCGTCCCGGTCGGGGCAGCCTTCCAGGGCCGCGAGGCCTTTCTCAGTGGGGCATTTGTCTTGGTAATCCGGAACACCGTCGCCGTCACCGTCGAGGGGGCAGCCGTTGGCATCCACAGCCACACCGGCGGGGGTACCGGGGCACTTGTCTTTGCGGTCGGAAACGCCATCCTTGTCCTCATCCTTAGCCTGACCTAGGGCAAAGTTCAGGCCCACAGTGTGCTGCAAGAACCGGTCGTCGATGCTGTTGTCGTCGCGGGCAGGGTCACCGTCAATGTTGGCATTGAGCGGGAAGTGCTGGCCGGTCTGCACAAACAGGTGCACGGCCTCGCCCAGGCGAAAGTCAATACCGGCGGCCCCGAACAAGTCAAAGTAGTTCTTGTCCTGGTCGGTGGGCTCGGTGCGGTTGTTGCGGAAGATGGTGCCCTCGCGGCTGGTGTAAGTCAGGCCCGGGGCGGCCAGCAGGTAGGGGCGTACGGGCGAATCCTCACTCAGCAGCTTGAACTTCAGGCCCAGGTTCACATTTACCACGTTGGTGGCGAAGTTGCTGCCGAAGTAAGGGGCGCCGGCCGGGGCCGTCTTCTTCAGCTCCACGTAATTGCCGCTCAGCTGCAGGTCCAGGCCGCTGGTCAGGTAGCGGCTGATCGTCAGGCCGGGCGCGTACTTGTTCTCGCTCCAGTTCCAGTAGTCAGAACCGAAGTTGCCCTTGTACTGCATGGCACTCACGTTGAGGCCGATGGCCGTCTTGCGGTCGGCAGTTTGTGCGTGCGAAGCCAGCGGGGCCAGCGCCCAGGCCGTAAGGCCGAGGGCTAACGCCTTTTGGAGGGGAATGCGTGGAGGCATAGGAAAGGGAAAAGGGTGACAAAAAAGGCAATTGCCACAGCGGGCAAGCTGGGGCTTTATACCCTGGTTAGGGGGAAAAGTTGCCCTGCTGCGTCCAAACCCGCCTACGAATCCTCCAAAACAACCAGCCAGACGCTCTCACGAAGCTGAGCGCTAGCCAGGAGGAACAAAATTTTACCGCAGGTCAATGTCCAGCATGGGCCCAGTGCCGCGCAGGAATACTTCCAATTGCCGGACTCGGGCCCGCTGCTGGCTGAGCTCCTGCTGAAGCTGCTCCAAGCGCTGACGCATGGCCAGAATTACCTCCAGACTGTCCTTGCTCAAGCCCAACTCGTGGTGCAGGCGAGCCAGCAGGGCCACATGGTCGGGCTCTTCGTGCAGGGCGTTGGGCGTGTCTGGGGCCGCATGCAGAAGCCCAAGCTCCAAGAACTCCCGCACATCGGTTTCGCTTAGCCCGTAGCGGGTAGCGCACTCGTGAAAAGAGAGGATGATATGATGCGTTTCCATGAGAGGTAGCAGTTTTCGAGACTCAAGGACAAACAAAAGGGCTAATACGGCTGTGGTTATTTCCGTAGCTCAGCCAGCTGACGAAACAACTCCTTTTCCTTCTCGCTCAGGTTCTGGGGTAGCGTGAGCGTTAGGCGCAGGTATAAGTCGCCGAACTGCCCGGACTGGCGGTAGACTGGGAACCCCTTGCCGCGCAGGCGTAGGCGGGTGCCATTCGGCGTTTCGGGCTTGATGGTGATTTTCACCGGGCCCGACAAGGTTTCTACTACCTGCTCGCCGCCTAGCAAGGCCGTGTAAATGCTCACGGGCACATCCATGGTTAAATCGTTGCCGGCGCGGGAATAGCGGGCGTCGGGCTGAATGCGCAGGGTAATGTAGAGCGAGCCGGCGGGCCCGCCGTTGCGGCCCGGCCCACCCTGGTCGCGCAGCCGAATGACCTGCCCATCTTCCACGCCTGGGTGAATGGTAAGGCGCAGATTTTTGCCATTAACCGTGAGCGTGCGGGGGCCGCCGTGGTAGGCCTCGGCCAAGGTCAGTTCCAGCTCGGCCTGGTAGTCCTGGCCGGCGCGGGGCCGGGTACTGCTCCCCTGGCTACCCCCACCCATGCCCCCAAACATGGAGCTAAAGAAATCGGAGAAGTCGGCGCCTCCAAACGGGTTGTCTTCGCCCCCGAAGCTGCCGCCCTGGGCGTACTGCGACCAGTCGAAGCCAGCTCCGTTGCCCTGGCTGCCCCGGCCCGCGCCCGCCTGCTGATAACGCTGCCAGTCGGCGCCCAATTGGTCGTACTTCTGGCGCTTGTCGTCGTCGCTAAGAACTTCGTGGGCCTCGTTGATTTCCTTGAACTTGCGTTCGGCCTCGGCGTTGTTGGGGTTCACGTCGGGGTGGTACTGGCGGGCCAGCTTGCGGTAGGCTTTCTTGATCTGGTCCTTGGTGGCCGATTTATCGAGGCCCAGAATCTGGTAGTAGTCTTTGTAATCCACGGGGCAGGTGATAACAGGGGAGAGCCAAGGCCCGCTACCGGGCGTTTGGAAGCTACTGCTAAAACGAATCCGGCTCGGGCGAGGTTACCCAACCAACATTGCGAAATTCGGCCCGTATTTTGTATTTTACAGCTACCGTACCCAGCGGTGTTTTTCTCCAATTCTCTCATTTTCCACCCACTATGAAACGGTATCCTACTACTATTTTGGCCACGCTTTTGCTAGCCGCAGCCGCTACCCTCAGCGCCCAGGCGCAAACCAAGCTGCCTCCCCGCCGGCCCGTGCAGCCCCGGGCCAAAGCCGCCGCTCCGGTGGGCCTGACCATGAAGGATGGCTTCCTGATGAAGGGGGGCAAAGTAATGATGACGCGCGACGCCCACACCGAGGCCCTAACCTCGGAAACGGCCCTGGTAAATGGTACTAAAGTTCGGGCCGATGGCACCGTGACCCTGGCTGACGGCACAACGGCCATGCTCAAAGAAGGCGACTACATGTCCTTGACAGGCCGGATGACCACCAAAGCCATGCGCGCCGAGCAGGACAGCCTGTTGCAGCTCGCCAAAAACGGCGGCAAGGTCAAAATGAAAAAGAAAGTCAAGTAAGCCAGCCCCTGGCCTACTACCTACCGCGGGGCGGTCTGGCACAAAGCCGGGCCGCCCCGTGGCGTTAGCGGCGGCCGGTTTGGGTGTAGTCCTGGAAAATGAGGACCACCTCGGCCTCGTCGCGGGCTTCCACTACCTCGTCCATTACAAACTGAATTTCGGTTTCCGACCAGCCCTGGGCTTCGGCCGCCTTTACAAAGGCACCGAGCTGAACGAAGCGGTTGGCCTCGGCCGGAATGGTCCACTGAACTTTCTTACGAATACGCATGGGCTAAGCGAGGCACCGACGAGCGGCGCGGGATTATTTGGCTTTCCGGACAACTTTTAACTCTACTGGCGCTACGCCGGCATCCACGATACCAATCTTGCGGGCCGCCTTGCGCGAGAGGTCAATGACGCGGCCTTTGGCGTGGGGCCCCCGGTCAGTAACTTTCACTTTTACGGAGCGGTGGTTGCGCGGATTAGTGACGCGCACAATGGTGCCAAAAGGCAACGTGTTGTGCGCCGCCGTGCGTTTGCCGCCCCGGTACACGGTACCGCTGGCCGTTTTGCGGCCTTCAAACTTATCAGCATAGTATGAGGCCTTGCCAGATTGGGTAAAGGTATTCGCGCCCCCGGCGCAGGCCGTAACCAATGCCAAAGTCAAAAGCAGGAACCCAGAGCGGAGGTAAGAAAACAAAGCAAAACCCATAAAATGGCAGATTAGTTGGCCCTGGCGCTACGGCCGCGGGGCGGAATGCGCAGGGCCAACAGGCGCTGAAAGTTGCCCTGAAATACGTTAAAGTCGACGGTACCCCGAATGCCGGGCACGTAAGCCTCGTCGGAATGCTGCCAGATAATCCACTTTTCGCGGGGTAGCACGGGGCTTTCTACCTCATAGTGCGCTAGCCAAAGCGGGTACTTATCGAAGTGCCCAGCCAGGTGACGCTTGTAAAAACTGTAGTTGGAGTACAGAATGGGCCGCACCCCGTAGTGGCGCTCCACCAGCCGCAGCCAG
This sequence comes from Hymenobacter sublimis, assembly GCF_023101345.1. Classification (NCBI taxonomy): domain Bacteria; kingdom Pseudomonadati; phylum Bacteroidota; class Cytophagia; order Cytophagales; family Hymenobacteraceae; genus Hymenobacter; species Hymenobacter sublimis. The sequence continues at coordinate 4,160,787 of NZ_CP095848.1, read as the reverse complement.
GTAGCCACGCCCCGCCGCATCTGGGCCACGTCGTGAAACTCGGCGTGTTCCACGTCTAGCACCGGGGGTAAGTCGCCGGGAGCCAGGGGCACGGTACGCGTAAACAGGCTGGCCTGGCGGGTGGCGTCGTAGTTAGGCTGGAAATAATGGTAGGCCCCGCGGTAAATGCCCGCCGCCTGGGCACCCTGCCAGTTTCGCTTGAAGCGCGCGTCGTGCAGAGTAACGCCCTCCGTGGCCTTAATAAAGGCAAACCGCACCTTGTGCCCGGCCACTTGGCCCCAGTCGATGCGGCCTTGGTAGGCCGACACGTCGATGCCGTGCACGGAGTAGCCGGCCAGCAGCGGGGTACGTTCGCGGCCCGTTAGGTGGGGGCTGATAAAGGAGGCGTACACGCGCCGGACGTAGCGGTTGAGCTGGCGCTGGTGCCGCCAGTAAAACACGAGGCTCCCAACCAGCAAGGCCAAAAAAGCCAGCGGCAGCACCCGGCGCCATACCAGGCGAAAGCCAGAACGAGAACGGCGGGAAGCAGTCATAGAACCAGGGCAAGTTGCCAAAGGTAACGTTGGGGAAGGACGATGTGGTGCCTTAACCGGGCGAAACCACCCGAAAGACGCCCGCTTTTTCGCACTTTTGTACTTACACGTTGCCTTTTGCCATGCCCGATTTGCCCAACCTCCCCGATGCCCGCGACGAGTCCGGCCACCTTATTCGTGAGCTGCACGGCGTCACGCTGGCCCAGATTCTGGAGTACCTGGTGGCCGCGTACGGCTGGCCCGAGCTGGATAACCGGATTCGGATCAACTGCTTCGCCGTAAATCCCAGCATCAAGTCCAGCCTCACCTTCCTGCGCCGTACGCCCTGGGCCCGCGCCAAGGTCGAGGAGCTCTACATTCGTACCCGCACCGCCGAGGTGTTGGGCAAGAAGTGAACAGGCGAGTTAGTGAAATTAGGAAGCGGTAAAATCAGGTAGTCAAAAAGTACGCTCGATTACCACCTCACTTCATCACCCAATCACCCTCCATCTCACCATTTTACCGCCTCATGGCTGACGTGTCGCAGAAATCCGGGCCGCTGGCCGTGTTGGCAGGAGCCGGGCTGTTCGTGCTCTTTGAACTAGTGGCCTACCAGGTGTTGCGCCTAGCTACTTCCGGCTTGGGCATGAGCAACCAGATGCAGCCGGAAAACACGATTGTCAGCAATTGGGTGAAAACGGTGGTGTTTCTGTTGCTGCACCTCGCGCTGGTGGTGGTAGCGGTGCTGGTGCTCAGCAACCGCCTACCCCGGCGCTACCGGGGGCAATTGATGGGCTGGTTCTACCTGTCTTTACTCACGGGTTTTCTGCTGCTTTGGCCTCTATTCGACTAGTATGAGCACAAAAAAGCCACTACCAGGCGGCAGTGGCAGGTGAAACCATAGGGCCGGTCGGTCCCGGCGTTATAGTCGGCTAACGGCAATTAGCGCTGCTTGATGTTGATTTCGCGGGGCTCCGTGGCCGCGTTGTGGTACGGGATGCGCACGTGCAGCTCCTGACCTTCGAACACGGCATCAATGCGGCTCAGGTCGAGGGTAGCCGGCAAGGTAAGCGTGCGGGTGAACAAGGGAGCCGCCAGCTTATCCTCCGCCGAGTGGCGGTACTCGGCAAAGACCGTCAGCACGTTGTTGTTAAGCACGACATGGAAGTTCTCGGGGCTCACCGAAGGAGCAGCAACGCGCACGACCACGCCCTTCTCCTGCTTGTCAATCCGTAGCATGGCCTGGGCAATACCTCCGCCCAAGGTGTTAAGCAGGTCGAGTTGCGGGGCAATGTTCCGGATAAAATCCTTGCTGATAAGATTCATGGTTGGGTTCCTCTCTAGATTGTGTATCAGGCTTATTTCAAAACCTGTACCAACCTGAATACAACCGCCTCCAGCGCTAGATAGTGACGAATTGGCCGTTTATAGTCGGTTTATGGATGCTTTAGCAGCCATTGTGTCCGAAACAGGTTGTGTGTTGCTTTTCCTATCTGGGTGAAACTGCCAATGCCTACACCTGCCTAGCTGGCCGATCAGCCGAGGGAGCGTAGGAAAAGTACCGCTTGAGGTTGTTGAAGGGGCGCTCCAACCACCGCCAAGAAATGCCGGCCAAGGCCAGTGTTATCGGCGTCAGCACTAAGCTCATTCGCCAGGGGTTCATCCAATAGGCCAGGAGTGTTTGGCTGGCGGGTTCTGCTGCCCACAGCCGGTATATCAACCGTTGGTACACCACCACCGCAGGCAAGTGATACAGATACAAGCCGTAACTGCGCGTACCCACCCACTGAACAACTGGGTGCAGCAGCAGTGCTCGGGTGAAACGATAGGGCGTGTGTAGTACCCAGCCCAGCAAGCCAGCAGCTCCCAATGCCGCGGCACCCAACCCCACCACCAGGAAAGATGCCTCCCATTCAGACGGGGAAACCATGTGCAACAGGCTGATAGCTAGCCATGTACTCCAGCCCAGAGCCGCCAGCCAGCCGTAACCCCACCAGCGGGCCGGTAGGTGCGTTTCCAGCAGCCGCAGGAGCCCGCCCGCCGCAAAGGCGTCCAGATTGGCCGGCATGAGCACGAAGGTGAACGGTAACGGCGCGTTTCTGATCCATACCAACCGAAAGACGAAAGCCCCCACCATAAGGCCAGCTAGTAACCAGCCTTGTTTCCGGGTAGGCCAGAAAAGCAATAGCACCGGCCAGAGGGCGTAGAATTGCTCCTCAACGGCCAACGACCAGAAGTGGCCGACGCCTTCGCCCCATTGTTGTAAGCGGTAAAACAGCACGTTGGAGCCGTGCAGCACGTACCAGGGCCAGTACTGCCGTATGCTTGCCAGAGGCAAGAGGGCGCAGAGCACCAGAGTGAAGTAGTAGCCCGGCAAAATCCGCAGCGCCCTTCGACAATAAAACAGCACCAATGCCCGGCCGGTACTCATAATGCCGGCTTCCACCTGGGCCCGCTGGTGCCAGACAATGCCCGTAATTAGGTAGCCGCTCAAAACGAAAAACGTAGTGAGACTGGCCTCACCGAATGGTAGCGACATGGGCAGCCAGTGTTGGGCTACCACTAGCACAACTCCAATGGCCCGAATGCCATCCAGCTCGGGGCGAAACGTAAGTCGGGAACCGGTCGGGGAAGGTAGCATCATGCAGCAGGAAGGGGCGCAAAGTACGGCATCAAGCGCCGCATTGCTGACGCCGTACCTGCCACCTGCGGGGCGCATGGTGGGCACGTTAGCAGTTGGGGCCCCAGCAATGCGGCGCTAGTTACCAGGCGCAACTACCCACATTGCCCTAAGCTTGTTGGGCCCCGGTGGTTTTATCCGTGGCCATAATATCCCGCTCAAAATGCAGGTAGCCTTCCGCATCGGGGGTAGGGGAAGTGAGGCGGAAGGCGTTTTGCTGCAGAATCCGCTGGGCTCCCAAGTTATCGAGGGTGGTACGGGCGGTGAGGTGCCGGACCATCCCGGTATCGGCGGCGTGGCGCACCAGGCCAGCTACCAGTTCTGTGCCCAGGCCCCGGCCCCGCCAGTCGTCGGCTATGGAAAAACCGATTTCGACGCTACCCTCCACGGGTGGGCCATGAAAGCCCCCGGTGCCGATCAGCACGTTGGTCGGAGTTTCCGCCCCCGCCCGCAGGATGGCGTACCACCCGTACCACCCCGCCGCGGTGCGGCCCCCAGCCGTGAGCTGGGCCAGGAAGTAGCGCATGGCTTCCTCATCGTACTCGCCCGGGGGCCAGTGGGCCGGTAGCTGGGCGCCCAGCAGAATAGGAAAATACTGGGGCTTAGTAAGTTCAGCGGTGAGCAGGGCCCGGCTGGCGGCTACCAGCGTTAGCCGGGAGGTATAGGCAATCAGAGCAATCATGGGAAAAGATACGGAGTTCGTCGAATAAGGGCGTAAATGGAGGCGGCCGCCCGATGGGTTGCCCGTCTTGGCGCGTATATTTGATTTCTCCCTGCCTCCTGCCTGATGCTGCCAGCCGCCCCAGAGTTTGTTGAAGTTACCCACCGCGCCGACCTGGATGTGTTGCTAATCCGGTGGATGCGGAAAGTGACGCTGGAAGAAATGTGCGCGGGCTACCACTACGTGCTGGAGCGCGCCGCCGAGCACCGCTGCCGGCAGTGGCTGCTCGATGCCCGACGCCGCTTCAATACCGACCGGGACGGGGCCCACTGGATGATTACCAGCTTCCTGCCTACCCTGCACGCCCGTTTGGGTGGCCGGACCTACCTGGCCTACCTGCTCGTGCCCGTCATTATGCGGGATGTTGAAGCCGATGCGGCCTTTCCGCCCGCCAGTTTTTTTGAAGGCAAGCCCTTTGCCGCCGAGCGCTTCATTGATGAACGGGAGGCTGTTGCGTGGCTGCAGGAGGCTCGCCAGCAGCCCGTAGCCTAGTGTAGGCCGGGCAGTCACTAGCGGCTAGTACCCGGAAACAAATGTTGCGCTGGTCGTGCTGAGCGAAGGGAAAAATATGGGCTACTGCTTGGGTGGTAAGTCCAGATTCCGTGCTTCACTTGGCACGGCCAGCGCCGCAACCAGTACGCTAGTGAACGTCCAGTTCACTTACTTACTCATTCACCAGCTCACTTAAATGGGTGTCCACGCAGTCGAGCACGTCCTGGACGGTGCGGAGGTCTTCCAGTTCGGGGTCGGGAATTTCGATGTGGAACCGGTGTTCGAGGTTGATGACCAGCTCGACCATATCGATGGAGTCCAGGCCTACGTCTTCGTGCAGGCGGGAGGTAGGAGTGAGGTGCAGGGCGGGGTTGCGGTGTTTTTTGCGCAACATGCGCTCTACCTGGTAGCGGATGAGCTGTTCCATAGTCTGGTATGAAAGCAGGTAAGAGGGAAAAAGTAAAGAGCAGCGTTTGCAGCCGAGCTACTCAACGCTAGACAGCAGCAAGGTGGTATCGGCCGCAACCAGGCCCGAGGCAAGCTGCGCCACCACCGTCTGGGGCGTGAGGTAGTCGCCGGTAGTCACGGCCGTGCCCGTAATAACGCCATCGGCCGGGGCCGTCACGAACACGAAGCTGAGCATGGGCACGGCCCGGGCTAGCTGGGCGCGGGTGTCCGTGAGTTGGGTTTCGGCCGCCGTGAGGACCGCCGCGGCCGGATGAGTGGCTTGCAGAACCTCGTAGGCGCGCAGCTGTTGGGCAAGGCGGGCCTGCAACTGCTGCTGGGTTACGCTGGGCAGCTTTTCTACCAGCTTCAGCAGCAACTGCCCTTTGCGTACGCGCTGGCCTTCGTGGAAATACACTTCCCACACCCGCCCGGCGGTGGCGCTACGAACTGCCTGCGCGGTGGCATAAGTTGGGGGCTCCGCGGACGTGGCTGCGGAGAAGTGGGAGGTAGCTAGTAGGGGTAGGCTCGCGCCCGGCGCTTCGGCCGGGGTAAGCCACAGGGGCAACAGGAAGCTTCCTGCCGCGACGAGGAGCACGAGCCCCACGCCAAGTATCTTTTTCATGGGTAAAACGCCGGCACATCCGACGAAGCCAGTTGCCACTACCGCAGCAAGCCGGCCGATGCCTTCTGGGCGCGCTAGGGGGTAGCGCGGGCAGAAGACGGTGAGAAACAGTGAGTAACCAGGGTGGTTACATTTTTGGTTAAATAAAAAAGGCTCTAGCCCGAAGCATCCGTGCAACCGCCGGGCAAGCGCTTGCCCAGTTCCTGCATCACCTGCTGTACCGTCACGGCGGCCAGGGCAGCCCGCATGGCTTCAATGGCCGGCCCGAACAGACCCTCCAGCGTTTCCTGCATCACGCTGCCCAGGTCGCAGTGGGTGTTGGGGTTGGTGCTTCCCACTTGAAACAGGTCGGGCTCACTGGCCTGCATGGCCCGAAACACATCGAGCAGGGTGATTTCGGCGGCGGGCCGGGCCAGGACGGTGCCCCCGCCCGCGCCGCGCTGGCTTTGCACCAGGCCCGCCTCGCGCAGTGTGCTCATAAGCCGGCGCACAACCACTGGGTGCGTACCCGCACTGCTGGCCAGCACCTCCGACGAAACTGGCTGCCCCGGCTGGGCATGCGCCAGGTAGGCCAGAATGTGCGTGGCAACTGCAAAGCGAGTGTTCATGAGGAATTAGTAACAGATTCGGTTACAAATGTACGACGAGAAAAGATTGGGCGCAATCTTTTCCGTGAGGCACCTGAGTACGAACGTAAATTGGAAGCCATGGGGTAGGTGGGGCCGCATCAGCACAGCCCACTGCAGCAGACGATTACCGAGCCCGATTACTTTACGCCGACCCCAGTTATTCTTCCCAGCGCCCAAACTTCCCAGCCTGATAATCCTGGTAAGCCTGGCGGATTTCCTGCTCGGTGTTCATCACGAAGGGGCCGTAGGACACAATGGGCTCCTGGAAGGGTTGGGCGTGGCCCAGCAGCAGCACGGCTTCTTCCAGGGCTTCAATGTGCAACTCGTCGCCGTCGTAGTTGAACTCGACCAACTGGCGGGCCTGGGTTTCCTGGCCGTTTACGCGCAGGCGGCCGCGCACGGTGTAGAAGAAAATGGTATGGCTGGCCGGAATGGTTAAAGCGAGTTTGCCGCCCGCCTGGAAGTTAATGGTAGCCAGCTGAATATCGGCCAGCGGCGTTACGGCTCCGGCCGTGCCGGCCCAGTTACCCGATACAGCGTGCACCACCACCCGGCCCTCATCCAGGGAAGCCGTCGGAATTTCTGGCTCCTGCAACCCGATGTAGCGCGGCTCCACCATCTTATCCTTGGCCGGCAGGTTTACCCACAGCTGCAGAATTTCCAAGGGTCCACCGGTGCGCTTAAACTCCGGCGAGGAAACCTCCGCGTGAATCAGGCCCCTACCTGCTGTCATCCACTGAATGCCGCCCGGCCCGATGATGCTCTGGTGCCCGCCCGTGTCCTGGTGCATAATGTCGCCCTCCAAAATGAACGTCACCGTCTCGAAGCCGCGGTGGGGGTGGGGGCCGAAGGGTAGGCCCTGGTTGTTCGGTCGGTACACCTGGGGGCCGTGGTGGTTCAGGAACAGAAACGGGTCGAGGTGCTCTACGGAGTTCGTAGGTAGCGCCCGGTAGGTAACCAGATCGGCAATGGGCGCATTCTGGGCGCGGTGCTGGGTGTTAATAGTGCGCATGGCAAGCAACGGGTAAGGAAAGGTGCACTTGCATACCAGCAGCCCCCAGGAATGGTTTTAAAAACCTGTTCGGCCCGGCCGGGGGCTTCTTCCCGGCGGATAGAAAGCAACAGTTCCTGAAATAATCGATTCGTCTTACAAAGGCGCCACCACCGCATCTCGCGTGCTGGCGTTGCCCTACCCCTAACAATTCGAGCGAGATGCGGCGGTGGCGCCTTTGCAGGACGGCCTGATTGTTCGCTACCAAGCCACCTAGCACGGCAGCCCTGGTGGAGTAAGGCCACGGGTAGCTCAGGCATGAAAACCCCAAGGCCACGCGGGTGGTTTAAAAGTCTTTCCCGCTTGCTTCTCCCGACTTCTTTCCTGTAGCATGGCCCACCTCTTCACGCCGCTCACCCTGCGCGGCCTCACCCTGAAAAACCGCATCGTCATTTCGCCCATGTGCCAGTACAGTGCCCAGGACGGCTTCGCTAACGACTGGCACCTGGTGCACCTAGGCTCCCGGGCCGTGGGCGGCGCGGCCCTTATTCTGCTGGAAGCCACGGCGGTAGTACCCGAAGGCCGCATTACGCCCGACGACCTCGGCATCTGGAAGGATGAGCACCTGCCTGGCTTGCGCCGCATCGTTGATTTTCTGAAAAGCGAAAACTGCGTCCCCGGCATTCAGCTAGCTCACGCCGGCCGCAAAGCCAGCCACCGCAGCCCCTGGCAAGGCGGCACCGTAGTGCCCGAAACCGAAGGCGGCTGGCAAACCGTGGCTCCCAGCCCGCTCTCCTTCAGCCCCGATGAACCCGCCCCGCGGGAGCTAAGCCTGGCCGACATTCAGGAGGTAGTAGAAGCCTTTCGGGTAGGAACGCGCCGGGCGTTGTTGGTTGGTTTTGAGGTGATTGAGTTGCACGCGGCCCACGGCTACCTGCTTCACCAGTTCCTCTCCCCACTCAGCAACCAGCGCACCGACGAGTACGGCGGCTCCTTCGAAAACCGCATCCGGCTGCTGCTGGAAGTGGTAGCCGCTACCCGCGCCGAGCTACCCAACCACCTACCCCTGTGGGTGCGCATTTCCGCCACCGACTGGACCGAGGGCGGCTGGACCGCCGAGGACTCCGTGGCCTTGGCCGCCATCCTGAAAAACCACGGCGTAGACCTACTGGACTGCTCCACCGGCGGCAACGTGCCCCGCGCCGATATTCCCATCGGACCCGGCTACCAAGTGCAGTTTGCCGAGCAAATCAAGCGCGAAACCGGCCTGCCTACCGGCGCCGTGGGCATGATTACCGAAGCCCAGCAGGCCGAAGCCATTATTGCCAGCGGCCAAGCTGATGTAGTGCTCCTGGCCCGCGAGTCCCTCCGCGACGCCTACTTCCCGCTCCACGCCGCCCACGAGTTAGGGGTAGACATAGAGTGGCCTGAACAGTACGAGCGAGCCAAGCCCCGGCGGCGGTAAGGGGTATTATGTTTAGAGTAACCTCTAAACGAGAGCGGGAAGCATTGCTGCTCTCGTTTAGAGGTTACTTGCTGAATGAAGGTTTGCTGCCGTTTTAAGGTAAGCAGCTTCCCATTTTATCTACCCTAATATGGTCTTGTAGTGTAGTCTAGGTTACAAGCGAAGTAAGTTGCACCCGGCCTTGCTTACCATCTTATTTGTCTAACAACACCGCGTCCGATACTTCCAGGCAGGTGATAGTAGCTTCTCTTAATCCATCTACATTGGGCGGTACCTCGGGGCCAAGCTGGTAGCCTACCCGAAGCACCTGCCCATTTATTTGGTGCGCCTGATAAGCTTGCCATTTCGGCCCAACCGGAAGCACATGATAGCCAGCCGGTAACCCCTCGCGGCTGTTCGCTAATTGCAGTGTTGTGTGCAGGGTCTTACAATTGGGTGAATCGCCATAGCTCGGGCAGAAGCGCACTGTGGCAAGCTCACTGCACTCGGTAATAGCGGGAGCAACACTATCCTGGTTGGTGCAGCCGTTTAGGCCAAGAAAGAATAGTAGGCCGAAGTTTGCCAGATGGTAAAGAGGAATAAGGGTGCGCATGGTAAGGGAGAATTTGTTTTAAATAAAGGCGTATGATTGGGCGTCTAGGCTTTTGCTAGCCTCATCTACTAGCGATGCCTTAGGGGTAGCTCAATAAGAAGTAGATGAGCGAAAAAGGAGGAAGGAATAAGCTCCTCAAGCTTACGAGTGTCGCAGCTGGGTTAAGGTTGCATCAGACTGCTTAGTGAATAGCATAAGTTGACGAGCAAGAGAGCGTTACAGAGTAATCCATCCATGTAAGCTAACTCATACTGTGAGGCTAATTGTCGCCATTGCGGTATTACAACATGGTCCATAGCGGCACTTCGGGGGGCAGACGCAGCCATTCTGGAAGCGTCACTATAACAGGAATCATATAGGCGCAACCTTCCCGGCGCAAGCTGCGACCTTAGCGAAACCACCGTTCTGTATTTCGCTGAATGAAAAACCGTTCTGCTTCCCCGCGCGCTGGCGCCGCGGCCTTACTCCTGACGCTGGCCGGCTGCGCTACCAGCCAGCCCACAACCACCGCTACTACTGCTACCCCTGCTGCCGCTTCAACTGCTACTCCCGTAGCTTCTACCTCGGGCGGGCGCAGCATTAACCCCCAGGACGTAGACCGCTCGGTGTCGCCGTGCGAAGACTTTTTTCAGTTTTCGGGCGGTAACTGGCTGAAGAATAATCCGGTACCGGCCTACGCCTCCAGCTGGGGCCCGCGCAACCTGCTCGGCGACCGGACCCAGGCCACGCTGAAGCGCATTCTGGAAGAAGCCGCGGCCAACACCTCGGCAGCGAAAGGCTCCAATGCCCAGAAAGTCGGCGACTTCTACGCTTCGGGCATGGATTCCGCGGCCATCGAAAAGGCGGGGCTGACGTATTTGCAGCCCGAACTCAAGCGCATCAGTGCCGTGAAGGACTTGAAAAGCCTGCAAACGGAGCTGGCCCGCCAGCAGCGGCTGGGCACGGGTGCATTCTTCCGCGCTGGGGTAGGGCCCGACCGCAAGCAAAGCACCGTGTACGCCGTGAACCTGAGCCAGGGCGGCCTGAGCATGCCCGACCGGGACTACTACCTCAAGGACGATGCCCGCTCCAAAACCGTGCGCACGGCTTACGTCGCCTACATGACCAACACCTTTAAGTTGATGGGCGACAGTGAGGCTACCGCGGCCCAGAAGGCGGCTACCATTTTGCGGCTGGAAACCCGCCTGGCCAAAGCCAGCAAAGACCGGGTTGCCCTGCGTGACCCTAATGCCAGCTACAATAAGATGACCCTGGCCGAGGCTAACACGCAGTTTCCCAACATCGGCCTACCCACCCTGCTGGCGCAGAATGGCTTGGGTGCAGCCAAGGAAGTAATTGTGGGTCAGCCAGATTTCTTCCGGGAGGTGAGTGCCCTGCTGAAGGAAGAGCCCCTGTCGGATGTGAAAACCTACCTGACCTGGCAGCTGGTTAGCTCCCTACCTTCGGCCTTGCCCAAGGCGTATTCCGATGAAGCCTTCCGTTTCCAGCAGGTGCAGAGTGGGGCCAAGCAGCAGCCCGTACGTTGGAAGCGCATGCAAGCCGCCACCGATGCTACCTTGGGCGAGGCGTTCGGCCAGCTTTACGTAGACAAGGCGTTTTCGCCAGAAGCCAAGCGCAAGGCCCTCGAAATGGTCGCCAACATCAAAGCCAGCATGGCCGAGCACATCCAAACCAACACCTGGATGAGCGACGCGACCAAGGCCGAAGCCCTGAAAAAGCTCAACGCCCTGCGGGTAAAAATCGGCTACCCCGATAAGTGGAAGGACTATTCTGAGCTGTCGATTTCGCGCGAATCCTACCTGAAAAATGTGCTGGCGGCCCGCGAGTGGGGCTACAAGCAAAACGTGAAGAAATTTGGCGGGCCGATTGACCGCAACGAGTGGGGCATGACGCCGCCCACCATCAACGCCTACTACAACCCGCCGATGAACGAAATCGTGTTTCCGGCGGGCTACCTCCAGCCGCCCTTCTTTGACCCCGAAGCCGATGACGCCGTGAACTACGGGGCCATTGGCGGCGTGATGGGCCACGAAATGACCCACGGCTTCGATGACCAGGGCCGGCAGTACGACTCGGAGGGCAACCTGCGCGACTGGTGGACCAAGGCCGATGGGGAGGAGTTTACCAAGCGCGCCGCCGTGGTAGGCCGCCAGTACGACGCCTTCTCGCCCCTGGACTCGGTGCACGTGAACGGCAAGCTGACCATGGGCGAAAACCTGGCTGATTTCGCCGGCCTGACCATCGTATACGGCGCCCTCCAAAAGCAGCTCGACAAGACCTACGGCAAAGGCAACCGCCCGCTTATTGACGGCTTCACACCCGAGCAGCGCTTCTTCCTGAGCTGGGCCCAACTGCGCCGCCAGAACATCCGGCCGGCCGCCCTACGCCAGCAGATCCTCACCGACCCGCACTCGCCCGGCCAGTACCGCACCATCGGCCCCCTGATGAACATGCCTGCCTTCTACCAGGCTTTCGGCTGCCAGCAGGGCCAGAAAATGGTGCGCCCCGATGCGGAGCGGGCGGTAATTTGGTAACTGTACTAGCGCTGAAAGCCAGTTGCCTTGCTTGAGTTATGCCGCGCCCCAAACGCTGTGAAGTAGGGGCAGTTGCTTCAAACAAGAACGACACTAGAACTCTCCCTCTGCAGAGGGGGGCTAGGGGTGAGGCGAACTAGCGCTAAAACCAAAAGGACGTGCTACCCTCATCAACCACCCCTAGCCCCTGCTTGCCAAAGAGGGGAACTAGTTTCTAGGCTTTAGCTTAACTTAGAACTCCACACATCCCACATTTTCCTTTCATGACCTCGAAAAGCTACCTATTGCTGACCTTGGGTACGGCGGCAGGCCTCGGGCTGGCCGGCTGCGCCACCAGCACTCCCGCTACCACGGCTACCTCCGCTACTACTACCACCACAACCAGCACTGCTACTGCCTCAACGGCTGGCGCTACCGCTACGGAAGCCCCCAAAGGCCCGGTAATGCCGGGCGTGGGCCTCGACCTTTCGGCCCGCGACTTGGCGGTTTCGCCCTGCGAGAACTTCTTCCAGTACGCCAGCGGCACCTGGCTCAAGAACACCCCCATTCCGGCCACGGAGTCGTCGTGGGGTTCCTGGAACACGCTGATTGACCAGAACAACGCCGTACTGCGCAACATTCTGGAAGCCGCTGCCGCCAATAAGTCGGCGGCCAAAGGCACCAATGCTCAGAAAGTAGGCGACTTCTACGCCTCGGCCATGGACACCATGGCCATTGAAAAAGCTGGCCTGAAGTACCTGCAGCCGGAGTTGGCCCGCATCAACGGGGTAAAAGACCTGAAAGGCCTGCAGAACCAGCTGGTGCGCCAGCAAATGCTGCAAACCCGCTCGGTATTTGGGCTGGGCGTGCGCCAGGACTCCAAGAAAAGCACCGAGTACGCCCTCTACCTGGGCCAGGGTGGCCTTACCCTACCCGACCGGGACTACTACCTCAAGGAGGATGCCCGCTCCAAAACCATCCGCTCGGCCTACACCACTTACCTCACCAACCTGTTCAAGCTGTTGGGTGATGCGGAGGCCACGGCTGCCAAGAACGCCGCCACCGTACTGCGCCTGGAAACCCGGCTCGCCAAAGCCAGCAAGGACCGCGTAGCCCTGCGCGACCGGTACGCCAACTACAACAAGATGACGGTGGCTGAGGCCAACAAGCAGTTCCCAAATCTGGGCCTGACCACCATGCTGCCCCAGGTGGGCCTGGGCTCAGCCAAGGAGGTGATTGTGGGTCAGCCGGAATTCCTGAAAGAAGCCAGCGCCGCCCTCCAGCAGGAGCCCGTGGGCGACTGGAAAACCTACCTGCGGGCTCACCTAGTGAACTCCGTATCGTCGGCGCTGCCGAAAGCTTACGTGGACGAGTCCTTCCGTTTCCAGCAGGTGATGAGCGGAGCCAAGCAGCAGCAGCCCCGTTGGAAGCGCATGTTGCGCGCCACCGATGGTACGCTGGGTGAGGCATTCGGACAGATTTATGTGGAGAAGGCTTTCACGCCGGAAACCAAGCAGAAGGCCCTGGAAATGGTAGCCAACATCAAGGAGGCCATGGGGGAACACATCCAGGCCCTGGAATGGATGAGCCCGGCCACCAAGCAGGAAGCCATGAAGAAGCTGAACGGCTTCACGGTGAAAATCGGCTACCCCGATAAGTGGAAGGATTATTCTTCGCTGAACATCTCCCGCGAGTCGTACCTGAAAAACGTGCTGACGGCCCGCGAATGGGAGTTCAAAGACAACGTAGGCCATTACGGCAAGCCGATTGACCGCACCGAGTGGGGCATGACGCCGCCCACGGTAAATGCCTACTACAACTCCACGATGAACGAAATCGTGTTTCCGGCCGGCATCATGCAGCCCCCGTTCTTCGACCCCAAGGCCGACGATGCGGTAAACTATGGCGGCATGGGCGCCGTCATCGGCCACGAAATCACCCACGGTTTCGACGACCAGGGCCGGCAGTCGGACGCCGAGGGCAACCTGCGCGACTGGTGGACCAAGGAAGATGCGGCCGAATTCTCGAAGCGCACCGACCTGGTAGGCAAGCAGTACTCTGCTTTCCAGCCCCTCGACTCCGTTTTTGTGAACGGCAAGCTGACCATGGGCGAGAACCTGGCCGACTTCGGGGGCACAGCCCTGGCTTACTCGGCCCTGCAAAAGCAACTGCAGAAAAAGTACGGCTCGGAGCCCCGTCCGCAGTACGATGGCCTCACGCCCGAGCAGCGTTTCTTCCTGGCCTGGGCCCAGATCTGGCGCACCAGCGCCCGGCCTGAGTACATCCGCCAGCAAGTGCAGACCGACCCGCACTCCCCGGCTCAGTACCGCACCAACGGCCCCCTGATGAACATGCCCGAGTTCTACCAGGCCTTTGGCTGCAAGGAAGACGCCAAGATGGTTCGTGCGCAAAACGTGCGCGCCCGGGTATGGTAGTGTTTGGCAAAAGCTTGTAAATAAGTAGATTGGAAAGCGGGTTGCCCAGGTAGCCCGCTTTTCTCTTTTTCAGTTCGCCGTATTTTCCGCATCCATGAAAACCCACAATACGCTAACGTTGGCTGCCCTGTCGGTGGCAGGTTTGGCCGCCACCAGCTGTAATTCCTCGAAGCCCGCTGCCACGGCCGCTACCACCTCTGCCACGGCCGTAACAGCTACTACCACTACTACCCCAGAGGCGCCGAGCGTACCAGGAGTAGGGCTGGCCGTAGCCAACATCGACCGGTCCGTGGCGCCCTGCGACGACTTTTTCCATTTCGCCAGCGGCACTTGGCTCAAGAACACGGCCATTCCGGCCAGTGAGGTCCGGTGGGGAAGCTTCCAGCAGCTCGCCGACCAAAACAACGCCGTGAGCCGGCAGATTCTGGAGGAAGCCGCCGCCAACCGCAACGCCCCTAAAGGCAGCAACCTGCAGAAAGTCGGTGACTACTACGCTTCGGCCATGGACTCCGTGGCCATTGAGCGCGCCGGCATCACGCCCCTGAAGCCAGAGCTGGCCCGCATTGCCGCCGCCAAAGACCTAAAAAGCCTGCAAGCCGTAGTGGCCCGCCACCAAGCCCTGGGCACGGGTGCTTTCTTCCGGGCCGGCGTGAGCCCCGACCGCAAAAACAGCACCGTGTACGCCGTAAATATGAGCCAGGGCGGCCTGGGCATGCCCGACCGGGACTACTACCTCAAGGACGACGCCCGTTCCAAAACCGTGCGCAACGCCTACGTGGCCTACATGACCAACACGTTCAAGCTCATGGGCGACTCGGAGGCGGCGGCGGCCAAAAAGGCGGCGGCTGTGCTAGCTATTGAAACGCGCCTGGCCAAGGCCAGCAAGAGCCGCGTGGAGCTGCGCGACCCGTACGCGAACTACAACAAGATGACGGTGGCTGAGGCCAACCAGCAGTTCCCCAACATCGGCCTGCCTACTCTGCTGGCGCAAAACAAGCTGGGCGCGGCCAAGGAGGTCATTGTGGGGCAGCCGGCTTTCTTTCAAGAAGTTAGCACGCTGATGAAGCAGGAGCCGATGGCCAACCTCAGAAGCTACCTCGACTGGCAGCTGGTAAGCTCCGTTAGCTCGGCTCTGCCCAAAGCCTACGCCGACGAAGCCTTCCGATTCCAGCAAACCCTAACGGGGGCCAAGCAGCAGCAGCCCCGCTGGAAACGCATGCTGGGTGCCACCGACCAGGCCCTGGGCCAGGCCTTCGGTCAGCTTTACGTGGACAAGACCTTCACGCCCGAAACCAAGCAGAAGGCCATGGAAATGGTCAACAACATCAAAGCCTCCATGGCCGAACACATTCAGCAGCTAGACTGGATGAGCGACGCGACCAAGCAGGAAGCCTTGAAGAAGCTGAACGCCTTCACCGTAAAAATCGGCTACCCCGATAAGTGGAAGGATTACTCGGCCCTGACCCTTTCGCGCGAGTCGTACCTGAAAAACGTGCTGGCCGCCCGGCAGTGGGCTTACAATGACAACGTGAGCAAGTACGGCAAGCCCATTGACCGCACCGAGTGGCGCTTCACCCCGCCCACGGTGAATGCCTCCTACAACTCGTCGATGAACGACATTACCTTCCCGGCCGGTATCATGCAGCCCCCGTTCTTCGACCCGAAAGCGGATGACGCGGTAAACTACGGCGGTATGGGCGCGGTCATCGGCCACGAAATCACCCACGGTTTCGATGACCAGGGCCGCCAGTCGGATGCCTCGGGTAACCTGCGCGACTGGTGGACCAAAGAGGACGCTGAGAAGTTTACCCAACGCGCCGACATGGTCGGCAAGCAGTACGACGCCTTCTCGCCCCTGGACTCGGTGTACGTGAACGGCAAGCTGACCATGGGCGAAAACCTAGCCGACTTCGGCGGGTTGAGCGTAGCGTACAGCGCCCTGCAGAAGCAGCTCCAGCAGAAATACGGCAACGGCCCCCGGCCCAAATACGACGGCTTCACGCCGGAGCAGCGCTTCTTCCTGGCCTGGGCTCAAATCTGGCGTACCAACGCCCGCCCCGAATACCTGCGCCAGCAGGTGCTAACCGACCCCCACTCACCCGCGCAGTTCCGGACCAACGGCCCCCTGATGAACATGCCCGAGTTCTACGAGGCTTTCGGCTGTAAGGAAGACGCCAAGATGGTGCGCGCCCAAAACCTGCGCGCCCGCGTCTGGTAAACCCGCAAGCAGCCCGTTAAACTTGTTCAGAGGATAACAAAAGGGCAAAATAGGCCCTGTCATGCAGAGGCGGAGCCGAAGCATCTCGCTCGAATTGTTGGGTTGCCATTGCAACCTCAGCACGCGAGATGCTTCGGCTCCGGCTCGGCATGACGGTCTTCCGATTTGCTAAACAACTTTACTAGTAAAAGCCCGCTTGCCCACCGCAAGCGGGCTTTTTTGTGTACCGCTAAAAAATATTTCACTACTTCCTGTATCTAATTACGAAATATTCGTAGTATTACGAAAAGATAGTAATTGCTGATATGGAACGACTTACTCAACCCGAAGAAGAGGCCATGCGCGGCTTCTGGCAGCTCGAGGGCGGCTTTATCAAGGACGTGCTGGAGCTGCTGCCCGAGCCCCGCCCACCCTACACTACCCTGGCCTCCACGGTGCGCAACCTGGAGCGCAAGGGCTACCTGCGCAGCGAAAAGCTGGGCAATACCTTCCGCTTCACGCCCCTGATTCCGGCCGAGGACTACCGCAAGCGGTTCCTGGGCGCCTTCGTGGGCGACTACTTCCGCAACTCCTACAAAGAGCTGGTTTCCTTCTTTGCTAAAGACCAGAAAATCAGTGCCGAGGAGCTGAAGGAAATCATTGATATGATTGAGCGGCAAAAGCCCCAGCAGCCATGATACCCGAGCTACTAGTGTACTTGCTGAAGGTGAACGGGGTCCTGCTCCTGTTGCTGGGAGTGTACTATGCCCTGCTGCGCCGGCTCACCTTTCATCAGCTGAACCGCGCCTACCTGCTGGGGGCGCTGGGGTTTTCGGTGCTGTATCCGTGGCTGGATGTGTCGGCGCTATTGGCCCGGCCGGCTGCGCTGGATAACCAGCTTAGCGTGCTGCTGCCCAACTGGCCCGGGAGTGGCAGTGTCGCGCCCGTAATGCCTGCTGAGGAAGGCGTGAACTACGGATTCTGGCTGCTGGCCATTTACTGGGTAGGCGTGGGGCTGATGACGCTACGCCTACTGCTGCAAGCAGCTTCGCTGGCCGGCGTGCACCGCGCCTCCCGTCCGGCGCAGGTGGCTGGCGTGGCCTGCCGCCAGGTAGCCGCCGACATCAACCCCTTTTCCTTCTGGCAGACGATTTACCTGAATCCAGCCCAGCACGCGCCTGCGGAGCTACCAGCCATTGTGCTGCACGAGCAGGTGCACGTGCGCCAGTGGCACACGCTGGATGTGCTGCTGGGCCATGTCCAGCGGATTTTCGGGTGGTTTAGTCCGGGGGCGTGGCTGCTGCTGCGGGCCGTGCAGGAAAACCTGGAGTTCATCACCGACGAGGCCGTGCTACAGACCAAGCAGCTCGATGTCAAAACGTACCAATACAGCCTGCTGCAACTCAGCACCCTGGCTTCTGGGCCGGCGCTGGTTACTCCTTTCTCCTTTATCACTCTTAAAAACCGTATTCGTATGATGAACGCGCAACGATCTGCCCGCGCTCAGGCGGCCCGCTACCTCCTGGTGCTACCGCTGGCCCTGGGGCTACTCAGCCTCTCGGCTCCCGAAGCTGCCTCCGCTGCCTTGACTTCTTCCGGTGTAAGCACGCCCACGGGACCCGATGTTGAAAAGGAAGCTCCCATTAGTGCCCTACCCCCCGCCGCGCTGGCCTACATCGTAAAGCAGTACCCCGGCTACCGCCTCATTGGCGTCTCGGAAGTGCGCGCCGCCGATGGCAGCAACCTGCGCTACCGGGCCGAAATTGCCTATGGTCGTCGGCCGGAAAAAGTACTGTTCGATGAAAAAGGTAAGCCGCTAGCCGTTGCCGCCGAGCCCCTGTATTTCCTGGACGGCAAGCCCAGCACCAAGGCGGAAGTGCAAGCCCTCGACCCGAAAGCCATTGAGAGCATGAGTGTGCTGAAAGGTGAGCAAGCCCGCACTGCCTTCGGCGAAAAGGCCACGGATGGTGCCATCCTGATTATCACCAAGAAAAACCGAGATTCGGCTGCGGTTCAGGCCTTTATCAAAGAACATAACCTGAGTTTCGAGCCGGCCAAGCCCGAAGATCAGCGGGTCATCAACCTGATAAGCGCCGGTCGGGGCCTGAGCCCGGCTGATGTGGGCGGACGGCTACTGATCATCAACGAGAAGGAAGCCACCATCGAGCAAACCAAAATTCCGGCCGCCCAGCTTTCCTCCGTTTTCGTGATGGATGCCGAGCGGGCTACCAAGAAGTTCGGTGCAAAAGGTCGGCAGGGAGCTATTGTAATAACTACCAAGTAGATAGCGCTGGCTAGATGAACGCTTTTCGCTAGTGACAATAGCTATAGAACAATAGGTTACCGGGCCGGTTGCGGAAAGCAGCCGGCCCGGTTTTGTATCTTGGGAGCCGAACTTTTGTTTGTTGCTACTATGCTCACCTTTTCCTCTTCACGTTGCGCGGTTGTCCTAGCTGGTCTGCTTGTGGCAACTACCTGGTACACTGCTGATAGCCAGGCTGCTGGCCCGGTGCCGGCTGCGTGGGCCGCCGCAACAGAACCCAGCTTGTATTTTCTTGATGGTCAGCCTTCGGACCAGAAAACCATTGAGCAGCTCAACCGCCGGACCATTGCTTCGGTGAACGTAGTGAAGGGCGACGAAGCCCGCCGCATCTTCGGGGCGGAAGCTGGCGAAGGGGTGATGATTGTGGTAACCAAGCGCAACGTAGGCTCGGCGGCCGTAGCCGAGTTCAACCGCCGCTACGATATTCGGCCCGCGGAAACTCCCGTGCCCCCGGCCGTTCCTGGTAAGCCCTAAAACGCCGGTTTCGGGGGCGGCCTCACCTACTGGGCTAGGCAATGCCCCGCGTACTACCTGGGGCAGGCTAGCCTGACTCCTCTGCCACTGGGCCAACGTGCGGCCCGTATGCCCCGTATCCGGACCACTTTATTTTCTCGTCAGCTTCTCCGCTCGCCCCGCATGAATCCTACCACGCTTGCCGACTTTCTGGACTTATCATACCGGCCCGACTTAGGGATTGTGGCCGCCCGCTGGACGCGCCCCACGGCCTCACATGAGCTGCGCGCCGGCTACCAGGAAGTGCTGCGCTACGCCGCTACCTGCGACTCCTGCCGCCACTGGCTTGTGGACTCCCGGCGCCGGCTAGAGGTAGACTCCCGCGACGTGCACTGGCTGACCACCGTGTTCTACCCCCTGTTGCGCCAGCACCTCGGCGACCATGTGTACCTGGCCTTTCTGGTGGCGCCCTACCAGCTCGACGACGTACACGACGAAACCCTGCCGCCCCTGCCCCACACCCACGGCGACTACTGCTCCCTCAACCAATTCACCGACGAGGGCGAGGCTGTGCGTTGGCTCTGCTCCCGAGGGTAAGCGCCTGAACTACCCATTATATACTCTTCTAAGTACTTGCCAGGGCTCCGGGTGCGGACTGCCCGCTAAGTAGTATTGGCTTTAGCAGAAGCTTTCTGTAACCGGTGGGCAGGGGAGGGCAGACCTAGGTAAACAGGTGCCCACCGTTACCGTCCTGGCTACGTCCTGTAGTTTCCGCCGGCTGATTTAGAAAGCAAAGGTGCTAGGAGGCATTGCTAGGCTAGCATAGGAAGCAATGACAGAGCTTCCTCTTGAGCCGGCAGAAGCCAGTACGAATATCAACGAGCTATTTACCTGAGGCTTCAGCATACGCGGGGGGGCTAGCACTAGCGTGCGTCGCTTTCTGTCATCATGCAACTAGGCTCAGGAAAGCTCACAAGATTTAGGTTGATACACGGATCGTATTAGAAAAGTTAAAAGGAATGACGCTAACGTTAGAGAAATAGAAATGAGACTTGACATAGAATTTTTCTTAGAATAAATCTTTATTTCAGCTTGTTACGATAATTATCTAAAGATTCGCTTTATTTGGAGGTACCGTGTGGTGCAGTGCTTCTCTCACCTCTTATTCTTTCTTATGTTCAAAAAGATACTCCTGCTACTTTTGGGCTTCCTTTTGTTCCTAGAGCCGGCTCCTACGCGGGCCGAAACGGGAAGCACCGCCACTTCATCAGTCAGCGCTGAAACGGTAGCCAGCGTTCCGGTCTTTCGTCGTTCATACAAGCGCGGCCGGCCTAACTACAAAGCTTACCGTGGCAACAGCCGTCACAAAATGAAGAAGTTGGGCCCGTTTCGTCGCTGGAAGCTGCGCCTCAAAGCCCAACGCAAGCGCAAGCGTAACCCAAGCGTAAAAGTGGGAGCACCCACCCGCAGTATGCCCAAGAAGTAATTCCACTCCCCTCACACGCAACAAGCCGGTTCCCGTATTCACGGAAGCCGGCTTGTTGCATTATGGTGGCGTAGTAGGTTGTTACCCTTTGGCCCGGCCCCTCAGCCGGAGCCGGCTGGCGTTACCAGCTGCCACTCGTGTTGTCGTCACTGTCGAAGCCCCCGCCGCCGGTATCGTCCGACGACGTGTCGTCGTAGGAAGAGCTGTCGTCGGAGGAGGAGAAATAGTC